>JAZNWL010000001.1:0-2255 GCA_045593325.1 Acutalibacteraceae bacterium
TTAAACGAAGCTTATCCCTTTGGTGTGTCTAATGTTTTGGATGCGCCTCAAGCCAAAATGATGAAAACCATTGTAAGTCGGATCGTAGCCATGTCGTTCTGTGAGCCAAGGAGTTGTCCACCAAATTTGTCTTCCTAAGACCGCTTGGCCTCCGACTTTTAAACGAAGCTTATCCCTTTGGTGTGTCTAATGTTTTGGATGCGCCTCAAGCCAAAATGATGAAAACCATTGTAGAAGGTATTATGTCCGGCAATTTGCCTTGGGGTTTAATTATTTTAGGTGCTTGTATTGCTATTGTGGTTGAATTGGTGGGTATTCCCGTGCTGCCTTTTGCAATTGGTGTTTATTTGCCCATTCAACTGAATGCTTGCATTATGGTCGGTGGTATGGTTCGACTGGCTGTTGATTGCATAAAAGACAAAAAACGCAGAGAATCCAGCGTAAACAACGGCATTCTTTACTGCTCGGGCATGATTGCCGGTGAAGGCTTGGTTGGTATTTTGCTGGCATTCCTTGCTATTGTAAAAATCGGTGATCAATCCATTGCTGATATTATTAATTTGGAAGAAAAACTCGGTTTAACTGAACCTGTTCTTACCCTTGCGGCAATTGTTTTGTTTGTTGTGGCTATTTTGTCTTTGGTTATGGTTTCCAAAGCCAAAAAAGGCGATCAAGCCGAAACCGTAGAAGAATAATCCATGAAAAAAAAGAATCAAATTGACGAAAATTACTTGGAACGAATTCCGGTTCCTCATCCGTCCATTGGTTGGGAAATCGACCAAAATGGAGTGGTCATGTTGACCATTGAAAACACCGGATGGGCCAATCGCATTGCCCAAAAACTGTTCAAACGTCCCAAATACAGTTACGTGCATTTGGACGAAATGGGGTCATTTCTTTGGCCCCTGTTGGACGGACAAACCACCATCACCGATCTTGGTTTGCAGGTGAAAGAACAGTTCGGCAGCAAAGCCGAGCCACTCTACCCTCGCCTTGCCAAATATTTTCAGATTTTAGACAGTTACCATTTTGTTGAGTGGAAACAAAAATAAAACAATCCTCCATTTTCTCGTTTTTGAGAGAATGGAGGATTTCGTTTGTCAGTCAATATTCAATTGTTCCATCGAACTTTCTCGTGTGACCGTTTCACCCAAATGGTTTGCCCATCGTTCTGTGAAAAAGGAAAAATAGGACCGACCCTGTTTTCGCTGTTTGGCATAACAAGGGAGGAACCCCCATAAAGTAGAGGGTATACCCATCACGATTAAATATAGCGGTCCTAAAATCAGGGACTGAATGGTGTGTCCGTATTCGTGGACCAGCAACCGTTCGGACAAATCTTCTTTGGTGTATCGGTCTTTCAGTTTTTCATAAAAATAAGGTTCCCGTGTAACAAAGATGAACAACCCTAAGGAGATGCTGGATTTGGCATTCCACTTGGTCACCACTGCTCCGTGATACAAATGGTGCGGTTCTTTTATATGAAAAAGAAAAACAATCAATCCAAACAAGGTTTGCAAAATCCCCCAAGTGGATTGAAGGAGGATATAGGCAATGTTTTTCGCTATCCTGATGACGGGTTCAAACCTTGGTTCAGACAGATGCCAAAGCTGGTCGGAATCAATCGGTGTATCATGTTCCAAATAAGACAAAAATGCATTGTCGAACTTTTCTTCCGAAACTATTCCGTCCTCAATCAGGTTGTAATAGTAATCCATATCATACATAACGCGCCATAAAGAGGTTTCCAAGGCACCTGGCTCTTCATGGGCTGTGGCGAAACGGCACATATACGTAACGATTTCCTTTTTGCTGAAACGATTGGAATAATAACCTTCTTTAAGAAAAGTTCGCAATTTTTCCTGCACGTATTGTGCATCCATCTCTTGATTGTCGCAATATCTTTGCAAAACAGAAATGGTTTGGTTGATGTCTCTGCCACAATCCGACAAATCAACGAGCAGATCACTCCAAGGATTCTCGGTTTCCCAACGAATATTTAACCAAGCATCATATTCCTCTTCTAAACCGGACTGTAAAAGTATTTTAAAATAATAAGCCTCTTCTGGTTTCAAATCCGCCACTCCTTTCTTTTGGGATATTGTAAAAAGCCTGATTTTCTTTTATTTTTTCTTTATTGTTACCTTTGCACCCACTTCAATATCGTATGTATCGCAAAATCTTTGATTATAAATACAAATATTAATGTTATGGTCTTCTTTATCAAAAAATAGTTGAAGTTTTCCGTCTTCAGC
>JAZNWL010000002.1:0-2882 GCA_045593325.1 Acutalibacteraceae bacterium
TGATACTTGGGCCGGCATTCCGGGCAGCCGATGGAATTGATGTGCACGGAAAGGTTTTCAAGGCCCAGGCCCCCAAGCAGCTCAAACAAAGCGCAAATCAGTTCCGCTTCCACGGTGGGTTCCTTGCCGCCAAAGCATTCCATGCCAAACTGGTGGTGCTCACGCAGCCTTCCGGCCTGGGGCTTTTCATAGCGGAAAATGGGGGCGTTCAGGTAATACATTTTGCAGGGCAGGGCTTCGTTATACAATTTCCCTTCAATGAACGCACGCACGGCACCGGCCGTGCCTTCGGGCTTCAAGGTGATGCTGCGCTCGCCCTTATCCAGGAAGGTGTACATTTCCTTGGTCACAATATCGCTGGTATCGCCCACGCCCCGCTGGAAAAGCTCCGTATGTTCAAAAACGGGGGTGCGCACTTCCCGGTATCCCCACCGGGCCGCCAGACTGCGCATTCTGGCCTCTACATATTGCCATTGATAGGCATCCTGCGGGAGCATATCCCGGGTGCCCTTGGGTGCTTGTGTCAGCATAAAACCCCTCCTGTAAAAAAATACGCCCATGCCATACGCATGGGACGAAGTTCTCTTCGCGGTGCCACCCAGCTTGAAAGGCATCTGCCTTTCCGCTTTCTTTCCGTAACGCTGAAATGCGCCTGCTCTCGCAGGAGGCTCCGGGTTGTCCCATCCGCTTTGCAATGCGCCGCTTTCAGCCGGGGCGGCACTCTCTTTGATTGCATCGGCCGGATTTCTTCCCATCATTGCCGGTGTTTTCCTATTATAAAAGGAAAAAACAAAGATGTCAATAAAATTCAGAATTTAGAATTCAGAATGAAGAATTTATGGTGTTTTGCAATAGCTGAAGTTCGGTAAACCACATTCACCCTTTGGCACACCCCAAAAGCCTTCCCCTTGAGGGGAGGGTTCTTAAGGAAACATTTATCCAACAACAAACGGGCATCCGACATTCGGATGCCCGTTTACTTATGTGGTACCCAAACGCAATGCACCGGAATGGTGCGTATAATTGCGCCCTCCTAAGAGGGAGAAAATCTGCTTTGGTTTGCTCAACAAATTGGAATTTGACACTCCACCAAACTGAAAGTTTCAAGTTCCTTATAAATCATAACTGAACTCAATCTACTTCGTTAAAACTTTCTTACAAAGCTTGTGAGTTCCACATTTAGGACATTTTAATTTACGTCTTGTTATAGTGTGATACGACATCACATATTCCTTCATATCAGGTACAAAACGCTCTTTACATTCAGGACATTCAAACGCTCCCGCAGTCCTGTCAAGAATACAAGCAATTGCTATTCCAATAATAACGACAACAGTTCCTGACATAATCAACACAATTCTCATCCATGTGTCAATTTGAGCCAAACCTGAAATTATAAACAAAGGTAGTGCTGCTATGATTGCTAGCCATCCATACATTGCCGATAATAAAATCTTCTTTTTGTTCTCCTGTGCATCTTTTACTAAATTCACCATATTTTCCTCCGCTTTCTTTTTATAATCCACTTCTTGCAATCTTTCACCAGCTAAAAGTTCATTAACCGTAATTTCTAATTCGTTGCAAAGTGGAAGTAACAATGATACTTCTGGAAACCCGTTGCCTCTTTCCCATTTCGAGATTGTTTTATCACTGATAGCAAGCTTATCTGCCAATTCTCGTTGTGTGTATTTTTTCGCTTTTCTTTCATCAGCAATAAATTTACCTATTTTAATTTGGTCCATAGGTTCGTGTCCTCCTTTCTGAATTCATTGTATAAAGTCCTTCTTTATTTTCACACCCACGGAACGTAGAATATGGTGAATTATAGCGGTTTCTACGCTCCGTAGAGTTATAATTTACTTAAGAAACTTCAAGTTTATCGTTTTCATTCTATCACGCAGAACAAGAAACAGCAAGCCTTGGCGGGCTTGCTGTTTCGGTATTTCTTTGGTGCAAAGTGAAGGATAACTCCTTCCTTTTCTTCCCTTTCGCTGAAAGGGAGGTGCCCCGAAGGGGCGGAGGGATTGCTCAAAACACTTTAAATTCTTAATTCTGAATTCTTCATTCTGAATTGCAAATTTCCCCGAAAGGAAACGGGAGGGGCAAGCCCCTCCCCTACGGAGAAAATAAATTCCGCTTTCCGAATTCCCCCCTTCCGGAGAAGAAAAAAGTGCCGTGCCCCTGAAGAGCACAGCACAAAAAGGCACTATTTGATATTTTTGAAAACTACGACCCTCAGTCAAACCGGAAGCGGATAAAGTCCGCTGCGCCTTCCCCTTCATAGGTGAAGTACAGGGCTTTTTTGCCCTCGCCGATGTTCAGGGGGGCGGAGAAGGCCGTCCAATCCTGGCTGGGAGAAACGGGAATGCAGGATACCACCGGGCCGCCCCGGCCATCCCGCACCACGAAGCAGCCTTTGGCATTGCCCCGGATGGTAACCGTCAGCATTTTTGCGGTTTGGAAATCAAAATAGCGATAGCCTGCGGTGGCCCCATCCACCATGTTATTGATGTACTGGTTGGGGGTATCCATCCGGTCCTCCCCTTCCTGGGTGAAGGCAGGGTGGTGTTCGTCCTGCTGGTCCGGCAGGCTTTCGCAGGTGCCGTTCTTGGAATACAGGTGGCAGGCGATGCGAGCTTCATATTCCCCCTGATCCTTCAAGGGGCCGCCGTTGAGGCCGCAGGAGGTGATTTCCGCCTGATGGAACCGCTCCCCGTCAAAATACACTTCCTCGGCGCAGGCCTGCCGGGAGAAGAAGTGCCGGTTGGTTTGCCGATGATAGAACACATACCATTTCCCGTTCACCAGCGCCACGGAGCCGTGGGTGTTGCCCCGGTAGTTCAGGGCCTCGGTGTTGCCGTTGGCGCCGATATCCGCGTTGG
>JAZNWL010000003.1:0-1530 GCA_045593325.1 Acutalibacteraceae bacterium
CACAGAACGACATGGCTACGATCCGACTTCAAGCTCACTGACAACGAATACTACCGCGCACTGGCTGCCCGTATCTACCACAACGGTCTTGCCACAGCCCAACGGGACAACGGCGGTGCCGGCACCGATTCCGCCGTGGTAAAAGGCGGTACGGACACCCTGTGTATGGGAATGTACGAAGCATTTTTTTGCTGCACCATGCGTCTTGCGGAAGGTCTTTGGTACATAAATGCCAACCGGGAGCTGTTTGCCGCCCATTTAGAAGGTAAGGTAACAAAGCAGGGTCGGATCTATGCCGACGGCGATATTCTCTATGCCCAAATCAGCGGTGGTGGAGAAGCTTATGCCGAAAAGACAGTTCAGATCGACGGCCTTACCCTCTCTCCCCTGGTCAAATTCTATAAACTTCCTAAAGAAGTCATCGAAACCACCCGGCAAAAGATCCTGTTTTAATATACTAAATCAGAGTTTACCTTACTAAATACCTTCCCCTCGGGGGTGGTGCTCCGCGCAGCGAATCTAAAATTACAATGATTGCCAGTGGCAATCATACCGCTGTTAATAGGTACCCCGAAGGGGCGGATGAGTGGATAAAAAAACACAACATTCCCCTCATCAGTCAAAAATCTTTGATTTTCGCCAGCTTCCCCCAGGGGGGAAGCTATGCGCCTGCGGCGCATTATTTATAACACAAACAATCCTTTACATTGATAAAATCCCCAGGGAGGCTCAAAACAAACCTCCCTGGGGATTTATTTATTCTCCTAAAGTATCAGAATAATCGTATCGCCACCGCCGTCACCTACGGTATTGCCGCCTGCCTGACCGAGGGTTCTCTGCGCCCCCCACCGCAGCCGACATCACCGTCATCTACCCCCAGGTGAAACTAAAACAGGACACACCCCTCTTGGAATGCGTCCTGTAAAAAATCCTTGTCTATGACTTCCTACGGCGGCATTACCCGCATCAGGTTATAGGGTCGAAGTTCGATTACTTCCTCTCAGCCTGCAAACACAAACTCCCCTGTATTTATTTCACCAATTATTATACATCCTTTTCTTACAAATACAAAAGAGTTTCCAGCAAAATATACGGATATGTTATTTGGAATTCTGCTTTCGATGCATATTTTCACAGGCAGGACACAAGGTCCCACGCTGCATTATCCCACAATGCCACCTGCAGGGTGGGGGTTTACTCCCACCAAAAACTGTGATACAATATTTTAACGAAAGCGAGGGCTTTATATGATAAAAATACTATTCATCTGCCACGGGACTACCTGAATCAGCGCCAAAAAGCCTTGATATTCCACGATAAAACACACTATAATTCTGATTTACTACCAATTTACTACTTTTTATCAACCAACCAGAGTTCCGATATGATGCAAAAAACATAAAAATCAGTCCAAAAGGAAGGTCAAAAGACCTCCTTCGGGACTGATTTTTGTTTGTCTGCCAGGAAAGTCCAAAACGCGTTTTCGTGGCAGATAAACACAATTAGCTTGTTACCTATGATACGCTCCCG
>JAZNWL010000004.1:0-14828 GCA_045593325.1 Acutalibacteraceae bacterium
AGAACTTATCAATTGGCTCAAAGGAAGAAATTACACAATCTCATATTTTTAGATTTTGAGCCGGAGGTAAATAGTCACCGCAAAGCGGCTTGCCGTTGACGGTTGCAAGATAAAATGCTACAATGAATTTCACAGACGGGAAAAAGACCTCATATTTTTGAGTTTTTTGCCGTCGGTGTGTTTGCGATACGCATTTTATCGCAGTAACAGTCAATGGTGACGAACGGATAGTAATACTGTCTGTTTGAGTTGTCTAAAAAAATGATGGAAAATTTGCCAACTTTTACCTGACACTAACAAGTTCAAGAAAAGCACTTGCATTTCTAAACAAAACAGCTTATAATATACCTATATTCAATTCCATATTATCCACGGTAAAATTATTCTTGTTATCAACGTCGATAACAAAATGATGACAAGGACCGTTTAACACATGATAATACAGATACATCGTGTATCAAAAAAATCAAGACTAACGAAAAGCAAAAATACATAAACAGAATTGTTTAGTCTTGGTCGAGTGGGAATAATCCAATAATTTATTCAGCAGTTTGAAGTCTTGTGATTATATTAACTTTAGGTGGTGTAAGTGATGAAGGATTTTCAGCAACTGAATCGTGACGTCATATTTAGAAAAGCCAATGGAAAAACGATTTTTCAACCGCGGATCGATTGTTGGTACGATGATCGGATTCATTGTGGTGCTCCTTTACCGGAAGGGTATACGGGAATGTCACGGCAAGAATTATATGAAGCTTTACAAGTGTCAGCCCGTTTATATGAATTCAACGCTTGTTTGGAAACTCATTATCCCAAAGAGGTTCAGTTTTATTCAAAAAAACTAAGTGAGACTCAAAGGGAATTTGGGTATATCACGCCTTTTGGTACAACGAATGCCATTTATGCCACCAACACCAGCAACGCCGGTCAAATGCCTGTGAAATGGTGGATCGAGGACGCTAAGGATTTGGAAATCTGGTCCTATTTAGAAGAATCTGCGGAATATTCCTTTAATATGGAAACCTATCACAATCTGCTACAAAAAATAGGTCATTTGGGAATTCCCACTATGTTTTTGCCTCGTCCCAATATGCAATATATGACGGTGCACGCATGCGGTGTGGAGAATACCCATTACATGTTGGCTGATTACCCGGATGAAATGGAAGCTTTTTTTGATTCTCTTTCCCAAGGACAGGAAAAAATGATTAAAACAGTTGCCAACTGCCCCATTGAGTGTATCAATTACGGTGACAACCTGCATTGTAAAATTTTGCCACCCTATCTTTTTGAAAAATATGTTTTACCTGAATATTTAAAACGTAGCGATGTGTTACATAAGGCGGGGAAATTTATCCATTCTCATTGGGATGGTGATGTGGCAGACTTTTTGCAATATGCAAAAATCTGCGGGTTAGACGGCATAGAGGCGATTACTCCCGAACCCCAAGGGGACGTTACAGTCAAACAAATGAAAGAAGCCTTGGGAGACGAGGTCTTCTTAATTGACGGTTTGGCTGCTGTGCTGTTTTCTGACGTTTATCCTGAAGAAATGTTGAAAAAGCAAACCCAAGAGATTTTGGATTTGTTTGAAGGGCAACTGGTTTTGGGAATTTCCGATGAATTCCCGTCAGATGGAAATCTGGACCGTATTCTCATGGTACGGGATATGGTTGAAGAGTTTAACGCCAAACGGTAGTGCTAAAAATAAAATTTATATATAATAACAAAACCCCCGATCGAATTCGGGGGTTTTGTTATTGCAGAGCATTATAAAAATATGAAACGATGGTTTCAGGTGATTCCTTTAATCCGTTGCTTACCCACCAGCGAATGGTTTCCAGGCAGGTTGTTGTTATGTGATTGATCCAAAAATCCTTTGGTAAATCTTTCTTCTTGGTATTTTGGAATAGATTCAACTGGTTTTCCACCAACTTTTGCAGTTCATTTTTAAAATATTCCAAAAACAAACCGTTATTTTGACAGGAAAGAAGTTGTAAGATCTGATTGTCATTCCTTTGTAAATGTTGAAATAAGTGCAGAAACACAGAGTCAGGGGCATTGCAGTGGAAGATATGCTTATGGTTGACCGTGTGCTCTTGGAGTGCATCGAAAATATGGCAAAACAATTCCTGACACAGTTCTTTTAACAGAAAGTCTTTGGTTTCAAAATGAGCATAAAAGGTGGCTCTGCCAACATCAGCATTCTCAATAATTTCTGCGACGGTAATTTGATTTACATTTTTTTGGGACAACAATGCAATAAAGGAGCTGAAAATGGCTTCTCTGGTTTTTCTTTGTCTTCTGTCCATGGGTTCCTCCATACAAATTTGGGTTTTTGTTCGGTAATGAACAAAGTCGGCGTTTCATATCTTGTTATTTTCGCGGTGAACGCATACAATCTTATTGAACAAATCGTTCGATAATGATTATATTGTACAATAATTATTATGGTATGTCAATGGAGGAACTTTTATGAAAACTCAAAGAAATATTCTATTTGCTTTTATTTTGAATCTGTTCTTTTCACTTTTCGAATTTATTGGTGGCTTGTTTACGGGAAGTGTTGCCATTCTTTCAGATGCCGTTCATGATATTGGCGATGCCCTGGGCATCGGGGTGTCATACTTTTTGGAAAAGAAAAGTGGGAAGCACCCTGATCAAACATACACTTACGGATATCTTCGTTATTCGGTTCTTGGCGGGCTGATTACCTCGCTGATTTTAATGATTGGTTCGGTCTCTGTAATTTATCATGCGGTACTTCGTATGATCAACCCGACACCCATCCATTACAATGGCATGATTGTGTTTGCTGTGGTGGGAGTCATTGTTAATTTTGCGGCGGCATACTTTACCAGGGAAGGGGACTCCTTGAATCAGCGGGCAGTAAACTTGCACATGCTGGAAGACGTTCTTGGTTGGGCAGTGGTTCTGGTTGGCGCAGTTATCATGCGGTTTACCGATTTTGCTTTGCTGGATTCTATTTTATCTATGGGTGTAGCATTTTTTATTCTTTTTCATACAGTAAAGAATTTAAAAACTGTGCTGGATATCTTTCTGGAAAAGAGCCCTGAATCGGTTGATATGGAATTATTAAAAGAAGAAATATTAGCAATTCAAGGAGTCATGGATGTACATCATATTCATATACGCAGTTTAGACGGATACCGTCATGAGTCCACCATGCATGTTGTAACAGCAGAGGATGACTGTGAAGTAAAACACCAAATCGGTCATCTCTTGGAAAAACATAATATTGTTCACGTTGTCATTCAAACGGAAACGCCTGACGAGGAGTGTCATGATAAACACTGTCATATTGGTGAATGTCATGGGCACCATGGTCATCATCACCATCATCATTGAAAGAATTTTCATGTTCTGCCAATTATTTTGCAAAAAGGTATTGTATTTTTTTGAAATTAAATGTAAAATAAGGTCGTGCAGTGTGGTTTTTATTTATCACGCTACCAAATCACTATTTTTTTTGGAGGGTAAACCATGAAAAAGATTCTCGCACTTATCCTCGCTGTTTTGATGCTTCTCAGCTTTGCATCTTGCGGCGAAAAAGATGCTGACGATGCATCTTCCGCTGCCGGCAACGCCGATTTTAAAGTTGGTGCTATTTACATCAACAGCAAAAACGACACCGCCGGTTACACTTTTGCCCATCATAACGGTATCACCACCGCTATGAAACAACTGAACCTGGATGTTGACAAACAACTGTTCATTGTTGACGAAGTTCCCGAAGACAAAGAACAAGTTCGTTCTGCTGTTGATACCTTGGTTGGTAAAGGCGTTAACATTATTTTTGGTATTTCTTTTGGTTACATCGATGCTTTGGAAGAAGCTGCCAAAGAATATCCTAATGTTATCTTCTCCCATGCCACCGGTTATAAGAGCAACGACACTAACTTCAACAACTATTTCGGTCGTGCTTACCAAGCCCGTTACCTGGCCGGTATTGCCGCAGGTCTTAAATCCTTGGAAATCAAAAACAACAACGTAGGTTACGTTGCCGCTTACGGTACCGAATATGCTGAAACTGCTTCCGGTATCAACGGTTTCGCTTTGGGTGTACAAGCTGTTAACCCTGATGCAACTGTTTACGTAAAGAGCCTGGGTGCTTGGGCAGACGAAGTAAACGAATCTGCTTTTGCTTCCGAATTGATCAACTCCTATAAATGCGGTGTGATCTCTCAACACTGTGACTCTGCTCAACCTCAAATTGCTGCTGAAAAAGCCGGCGTTTTTGGATGCGGTTATAACTCCGACATGACTTCCGATGCTCCCCAAGCTCACTTGACCGCTGCTATCTGGCACTGGGATGTGTACTATAAGACTGCTATGGAAGCTGCTATGAATTGCGGCACTGCCGACAAATTCGTTACCACCATGGGCACTTCCGCTTACTACGGCGGTTTGAAAGAAAACTTTGTTGATGTTTCTCCTTTGAGCGAAAACTGTGCTCCCAACACCGACAAAGCGATTGAAGCTGTTCGCACCATGATCGTTAACGGCGAATGGGATGTTTTCTCCGGTGTTAAATTGAGCATTGCTGCTGACGGCACTGTTACGAAAGCTGATTCTGCTCTGGTTGACAATGCAGGCAACGAAATCGTTGCTGCTGGCGGTGCTTCTGTTGAAGACAGCGTTATCACCGGCACCATGAACTACTTTGTTGCTGGCGTTAAATTAGCATAGTTTTGTATTTTCCGGACCGGCCGGATTTTCCGACCGGTCCGTTTTCCTATTCAAAACAGCGAAGAATGAATATCGAGTGTTTTTTGTTCGGTGTTTTGAAAAAAGACCTACCATAACCGAGGAGGGGTTTCATGGCGGAAAATTACGCGATTCAAATGAAAGGGATCACCAAGACTTTTGGTAGTATCGTTGCCAATAAAGACGTGAATCTTACAGTAAAACAAGGAGAAATTCTTGCCTTGTTGGGGGAAAACGGTTCAGGGAAAACCACCCTGATGAATATGTTGTCCGGGATTTATCAACCGGATAACGGTAATATTTTTGTGAATGGAGAAGAGGTTGCCATTCATTCACCTGAAGATTCCAAACAACTGGGAATCGGTATGGTTCACCAACATTTCAAGTTGGTGGATGTGTTTTCTGCCGCCGACAATATCTGGATGGGCAAAGAAAAGCCCGGTTTGACTTTAAAGAAAAGCCGCTTTTCTCAGATTGAAGAAATTGCCCGTAAATTCGGTTTTGATATTGACCCTGAGAAAAAGGTCTATAACATGTCGGTTTCCGAAAAACAAACCCTGGAAATTATCAAAGTGTTATATTACGGCGCAAAGATTATCATTTTGGATGAACCTACTGCTGTATTAACTGTTCAGGAAATTGAAAAACTCTTCCGCGTTCTTCGTCGCATGAAAGAAGAAGGCCATGCAATTATCATCATTACTCATAAATTAAACGAAGTAATGGAAATTTCCGATCGGGTTGCTATTATGCGAAAAGGGGAGTATATCACCACGGTCAACACTCCCGAAACCAATGAACAGGAATTAACCGAATGGATGGTAGGCCGTAAGGTGGATTTGAATATTGACCGTCCTGTGGTGGAAAAAACAAGACCTCTTCTGGAAGTTCGGAATTTAACCATAAACAACGATGAAGATGCCGTTGCCATTGATGACGTTAGTTTCTACATTCGCGGCGGTGAAATTTTAGGGGTCGCAGGGATTGCCGGTTGCGGGCAAAAGGAACTTTGTGAGGCAATCGCCGGGCTTCGTCCGATTCAAAGCGGTAAAATGATTCATAAAGGGGATAACATTGTGGGGCTTTCCCCAAAAGAAATCCTGGAAAAAGGAATTTCCATGTCTTTTATTCCTGAAGACCGTTTGGGAATGGGTCTTGCTCCATCCATGTCCATTACCGATAATATGCTCCTGAAAAAATACCGTGATCATAAAGGTCCTTTTGTTGACCGAAAAACAGGTAGGGAAGATGCCAAAAAGGTGATTGAATCCTTGGAAGTTGTAACCCCTTCCTCTGAAACTCCCGTCCGTCGTTTGTCCGGGGGGAATGTGCAAAAGGTGCTTTTAGGCCGTGAAATCCAAGCAGGCCCCAACGTTATTGTTACTGCTTATCCCGTTCGTGGGTTGGATATTAACTCCTCCTACATGATTTATGATATCTTGAACAAACAAAAACTGGATGGTGTTGGTATTTTGTTTGTTGGGGAAGATCTTGACGTTATGTTGGCGTTGTGCGACAAAATCCTTGTTCTGTGCCATGGGAAGGTCATGGGCGTTGTTCATGCCCATAAGACCAACAAGGAAGAATTGGGGCTTATGATGACCGGCGCCTTGGATTTAAGCGAAAAATATGCTGATAAACCTGCCGGGTTTGCAAAGGATACCCTTTTCCAACCTGAATCGCAAGAAATGGAGGAATAATCATGGGATTTCATGTTGTAAAACGAAATAATATTTCTCCGCTGAAACGGGCAGGAATGTACCTCATTGCCATTCTTTCCGCATTGTTGTTGGGGGCTTGTGTTCTTTGGTTTATTGATGTGAACCCCATGGAATACTATTACCAGATGTTCACCATGGGTACGGTGGACAACCCCATTGCTTACAAAACCTTCATGAACTATATTAAAGAGTTTTTACCCTTGGTTCTCACTTCCATCGCCCTTTCTTTCACCTTCAAAATGCGGTTTTGGAACATCGGGGGGGAAGGTCAATTTATTATGGGTGCCATTGCTTCGGGATTTGTTGCCTTGAAATTCGGTAGTACGTTACCCATGTGGCTCACTTTAATTCTTATGTGTGTTTCCGCTATGGTCATTGCAGGGCTTTACGGTTTGTTGGTTGGATTTTTAAAGGTGAAATTCGGTACAAACGAAACCTTGATGACTCTGATGATGAACTATGTGGCTTTGTATATTCTTACTTTCATCGGGGAAACCAAAGCCGATTGGAACTTCTTCTTACAAGAAAAATCTGCCCGTCCTGTTTTTGAAAGTTTTTCCGAAACCGTGGAATTCCCCGCCATTCCCATTGGGGAAAAATTTGAACTCAATATTTGCTTTTTGTTGACCATTGTCATCGGAATTTTAACTTATGTTTACCTGAAATATACCAAGCAAGGATACGAAATCAGCGTAATTGGAGACAGTGCAGGCACCGCTCATTATGCAGGAATGAAAGTGAAAAGAATCATTCTTCGCACTGTTTTCATTTCTTCTGCTATGATTGGTCTTGCTGCTGCCTTTAAAGTTGGTTCTGCAGGGGTGCTTTCCACCTCCATTACCGATGACGTTGGCTGGACAGGGATTATCATTGCCTGGCTTGCCCAACTGAATACAGGCATGATTTTTGTGGTTTCTGCTTTAATTTGCGTACTGCAATACGGCTCTACTGTTGCCGCCGCAACCTTCGCTCAGGTGGATTCCAGTTTTGCCAATATGTTACAAGGGGCAATTTTGTTCCTGGTGTTAGCCGCCGATTTCTTTATTCGGTTCCGTATTGTTCGTGCCAAGAAAGGGGAGAAGAAGAATGGATAAAATCGGAGTCATTACTTCATTTATACATAATATCATCGTTTTTAATATCCCCCTTCTTTACGGTACTGTGGGTGAAATTGTCGTGGAAAAGTCCGGCAGTTTGAACCTTGGTGTGGAAGGCATTATGGCAGTTGGCGCCATCTTCGGTTATATTTTCGGCTGCTATGCCAACAGCCTTGGCGTTGGTATTCTGGTTGCTTTTTTAGCAGGCGCCTTGTGTGGTTTGTTGTTTGCTGTTTTAACTGTTACTCTGCAGGCTAACCAAAATATTACAGGGCTTACTTTAACCACCTTTGGTTTGGGCATCTACTTCTTTGTGGGCAATGGCTTAAAAGCCTCGGGTTGGCCCATTATGAACGATTATTCCAACATCAAAGAAGGATTTTCGGATATTTCCATTCCCGGTCTTTCGGAGATTCCTATTATCGGAAAAGGCTTTTTCAGTCATAATATCTTGGTGTATCTGGGCATCGCCATTGCGGTTCTCATGTGGTGGTATTTAAAATATACTTCCGCTGGATTACGTCTTCGTGCCGTTGGGGAAAATCCTGGTGCCGCTGACTCGGTTGGTATCAATATCAATGGTATGAAATATCTTCATATCTGCCTTGGTTGCGGTATCATGGGCATTGGCGGTTATTATATGGGTCTGAATATGTCCGGTTCCTTCAACAGCAGTTGTTGGATCAATGGTTACGGTTGGATTGCCGTTGCCTTGGTTATTTTCGCCAACTGGAGTCCCGCTCTGGCCATTATCGGAACTTTTGTGTTTGGGTTCTTTAATACCCTTCGTGTTTCAGGGAGCAGTCTGGCAACCTCTTTTCCCGATGCTTTGGGTTGGCTGTCCGATATTCCCACCCAAATGTATCAAGCTCTGCCCTTTATCATTACCGCTATCGTGTTGGTGGTAACTTCCATTCGTAATAAACAGGGAAGTAGCGGACTTCCTGCCGCCTTGGGTCTGAATTATTTTCGTGAAGACCGATAGGAAAGGGAGAGACAATATGAATTTTTTAGAACAACGCATTGTGAAAGACGGGATTGTAAAACCCGGTAACGTTTTGAAGGTTGACAGTTTTTTGAATCACCAAATGGACATTGAACTGATTGACCAGATCGGGGAAGAATTCCACCGTCGTTTTGGTGATAAAAACATTACCAAGATATTGACCATCGAAGCCTCCGGCATTGCCATTGCCTGTGCGGTGGCAAGATGTTTCAAAGTGCCTATGGTGTTTGCCAAGAAAACCAAAAGCATCAATATCGATGGGGAAACCTACGTGGCAGAAGTGGAATCCTTTACCCATCAAACCAAGAATCACGTAATTGTTTCCAAGAAATTCTTGAGCAGTGACGACCATGTCTTGATTATCGACGATTTTCTTGCCAACGGATGTGCCTTGCAAGGGCTTATTTCCATCACCGAAAGCGCCGGAGCAACTGTGGAAGGCTTGGGCATCGTCATTGAAAAAGGCTTTCAGATTGGCGGTCGGGTCATCCGCAATTTAGGGTATCATTTAGAATCTCTTGCTATTGTTCAGTCAATGGACGATCAAAACGGAACTTTAGAATTTGCAAGTTCTGAAAACAAATAAATAATACTGCCACCGGGTAGTGAATGGATAAGCATTCGTCAGCACATCGTTAGGTCTTAGAAGATGTGCTTACGGATGCTTTTTGTTAGGAGGAGTTTCGTGAAAATCTTTTGGAAAAATTTTACCTCTTTTGAAAAATATCTTTGGTTTGGGTCAATGGCAGGGATTCTTGTTACCTTCGCCATCTTTGATCGTGAAAATATTCTTAGCTTTTGTGCATCTCTTATTGGTGTAACTGCTTTAATCTTCAATGCCAAAGGGAATCCTTTTGGGCAAGTTTTAATCATCATTTTCAGTTTTATTTACGGATATATTTCCTTAACTTTTCAATATTATGGGGAAATGATAACCTATCTGGGTATGTCTGCTCCTATGGCTTTGGTTGCATTGATAGCCTGGTTGAAACATCCTTTCAAAGGGCAAAGAAGCCAGGTTGCTGTTCATGTCATGAAACCCAATGAATATCTTTTCATGAGTATGACTACCATTGCGGTAACAGTGATTTTCTATTTTATACTGCTTTGGTTAAATACTGCCAACTTGATTGTCAGTACCGTTTCGGTCACCACCAGTTTTGCCGCCGCTTATTTGACCTATAAACGAAGTCCTTATTTCGCTTTGGCTTATGCCGCCAATGATATTGTTCTGATTGCTTTGTGGATCATGGCAACCATTGCCGACTTCACCTATTTTTCAGTTATCATTTGTTTTGTCGTCTTTTTGGTAAATGATTTATACGGATTTTTCAACTGGCTGAAAATGCAAAAGAAACAACAAAATCCTTGATATATGAAAAAGTTTGGATTATACTAATACTATTCTCATTCCGAGGTGGTTTCTTTGTTAATTGACTTCCATACTCACTGTTTTCCTGATGCCATCGCCCCCAAAGCCATTGAGAAACTTTCCTATGTTTCCGCTGGTTTAACCCCCTATACAGATGGCACCGTTTCAGGCCTTCAAAACTCTATGCTCAAACACAACGTTGATCTTTCGGTGGTTTTGAATATTGTCACCAATGCCCATCAACAACGTAGTGTTAACGATTTTGCCGCTGAGATTAATAAATTGGAAAATATCGTTTCTTTCGGCTCGGTGTTTCCCGATAGTCCCGACGTTTTTGACGAATTGGAGCGGATTCACTCCCTGGGGTTGATTGGCGTAAAATTGCATCCCGATTACCAAGGATTTCAGGTGGACGACCCTAAAATGAAACCTATTTATGAGAAAATTTCATCCTTAGGGTTAATTACCCTGTTCCACGCGGGGTTGGACTATGGGTTTCCGCCGCCTTATGGTTGTATGCCTGAAAATATGGCAAAAGCCTTGCAGTGGTTTTCCTCTCCTGTGATTGCCGCCCATTGGGGTGGTTTGGGTGTCAGTGACCAAGTGCTGAAGTATCTGTGTGGCTCGGATCTTTATTTTGATACCGCCTTTGGTTACGCTTCACTGCCAAAGTATTATATTCAAAAAATCATAGAAGCCCACGGTACCGATAAAATCTTGTTTGGTACCGACCTTCCCTGGCATACCCCCGACATGGAATTACGGCAACTTTCCACCCTGGGTTTGTCGGAAAATGAGTATGAGCAAATCACCTTTGGTAATGCTAAAAAATTATTGGGTATAGAACCCTGAAATATTGCAACAATAATCCCGTCTGTTCTCTTTATGGAACGGGCAGGATTTTTTAGTATATGAGGAATGATTATGGGACTATTTAATAAAGAAAATAAAGAAATCAAACTGTCTTCCCCTGTTATGGGAACAACCCTTGCCATAACAAAAGCGCCCGACCCCACTTTCAGTCAGGAAATTTTAGGCAAAGGGGTAGCAATCGACCCGTCATCAGGTGAGGTTTATGCCCCCTGTGACGCCACGGTTGACCTGATGTTCGATACCGCCCACGCTGTCAATCTCATTGGCAAAAATGGAGTGGAATTGCTCATCCACGTTGGCATCGATACTGTGAAATTGAAAGGAAAACACTTTACCGCCCACGTAAAAAACGGCGATAAAGTAAAGATGGGGGATTTACTCATTTCCTTTGACAAAGAAAAAATTGAAAAAGAAGGATACGTTACCCTGATTCCCATTGTTGTATGCAATACTCCTGAATATTCCTCCATTACCCCTGTAACGGATAAACAGGTGAACAAAGGAGATACTATCATTATCTTGGCAAAATAAAAGGAGTACATCATGAAGCAAGGGAAAGGATTATCGGTTTGTGACGGGGTGGCTTTGGGCAGCGCCTTTGTGTATCGCAATGCCGTAGGTGCCGTTCAGCAAGAGGTTGGAACCCCCGCCGAAGAACAAAAGAAATTTGAAACCGCCATAGCCACTGCCGCCCAACAACTGCAAATCCTTTTTGAACAACTCAAACAACAGTTGGGAGAAGAAAAAGCCGCGATTCTGGAAGTGCAACTGCTAATGCTGAAAGACCTGGATTTTTTAGAAGGCGTGGCAGAGCAAATAAAAGCTGGGGAGAATGCCTCAACCGCCGTGAGAACAACAGGGAAGACCATGGCGGAATTTTTCAGTTCCTTGGACGACCCCTACATGAAAGAACGGGCAACCGATGTTCTGGACGTATCCCGACGGGTGGAAAATATTCTGTTAAACAGTCAGCCACCGGCTTTTCCCAAGGGCGAATTTATCGTGGT
Organism: Acutalibacteraceae bacterium; assembly: GCA_045593325.1. Lineage (GTDB taxonomy): Bacteria > Bacillota > Clostridia > Oscillospirales > Acutalibacteraceae > UMGS1484. Next base: position 11,805 of record JAZNWL010000004.1, read on the forward strand.
GGCGGAAGATTTAGCCCCCAGCGAAACCGTAACCTTTCCCAGAGAGCGGATTCTTGCCTTTGTAACCCAAAAGGGTTCTGCTTCCAGTCATACTGCCATTCTGGCAAGAACGTTAAATATTCCGTCATTGGTTCAGGCAGATATCTCTCTTGATGATATCGCCGAAAATACTGTCCTTGGTGTGGATGGAAGCCACGGCAGATGGTATGCCGACCCCACAAAAGAAGTGGTAGACTTGTTGCAGGAACATCTGGAAAAAGATCGCTTGCAAAAAGAATCTTTGTCCCGCTATCGTGGAAAAAAGACCTTTAATCATAAAGGAAAAGAGGTTCTTCTTTGTGCCAATATCGGGTCTCTGTTGGACCTTCCCGCCGTTCAAAAAGGGGATGCCCAGGGGATCGGGTTGATGCGAAGTGAATTTTTGTATTTAGGGCGAACACAGCCACCCTCTGAAGAAGAACAACTGGAAGTGTATCGGCAGGTAGCCCAAACCATGGGTGAGAAAATTGTGGTGATCCGTACTTTGGATATCGGTGCCGATAAACAGGTGCCTTATATTTCCACAGAGCAGGAAGAGAATCCCGCTTTGGGTCTTCGGGGACTTCGTCTTTGCTTTGCCTACCCTGAAATTTTCAAAACCCAACTGCGGGCGATTTACCGCGCTTCGCCTCACGGGAATCTGCATATTATGTTTCCCATGGTGTCATCCCTCTGGGAGATCAGAAAGGCAAAAGCCATTTGTGAAAGCGTTCGCAACCGGTTGGTAACACAAGGGTATGGGATAAAACCGGTCCCCATCGGTATTATGATTGAAACCCCTGCCGCCGCTTTGATTTCTCCCATTCTTGCCAGAGAAGTGGACTTTTTCAGCGTGGGTACCAACGACTTGATTCAATATACCTTAGCGGTTGACCGACAGAATGCCGCTTTGGAACCCTATTGCGATGCCAACCATCCCGCCTTGTTGAAACTCCTTTCCTATGTGGGAGAAAATGCCCGTCGGGCAGGTATCTGGGCAGGGGTTTGCGGGGAATTGGGTGCCGATCCTAATCTTGTTCCCCAACTGATTCGCATGGGGTATACCGAAATTTCCATGACACCGGGTAAAATATTGCAAACCCGAAAAATCATTTTTGAAAGTGAGGTGTAGCCTGTGAAGTCTTTCACCTATGTGATTACCGATCCTTTGGGCATCCATGCCCGTCCCGCAGGCATGTTGACTAAAGTTGCTATGGATTTTGATTGTGACATTACCCTGCAAACCCCTAACGGCAATGCCGATGCCAAACGAATTATGGCGGTCATGCGATTGACTGCCAAACAGGGAACCCCCCTCACAGTGATTTGCCAGGGAGAGGACGAAGACCTTGCCGCAGGACAGTTGGAACAATTCTTAAAAGATAATCTGTAATAAATAATTATGGAAGACTTTTCAGAAGGGTGCAGGATACCCTTTTTTTCGGCACGATAGGCGTATGTGATACGTCCAGTGCCGAAAAAAGGGCAAATATTCTCAAAATCGGTTTTACATGTGAATATGTTCCTGTGCCTTTATGGAAAGTCTTGGAAAAATAGGAGATATGCTATGAAATATTTACAAAAATTGGGGAAGGCACTCATGATGCCCGTCTCGGTTCTCCCAATATGCGGCATTTTAATGGGCCTGGGCTATTGGCTTTGTCCCGCCGCCATGCAAGGGGGCGAGGTAACAGGGTTTGCCCAAACCGTTGGGCTGTTTATGGTAAAAGCAGGGGGTGCCTTAATTGACAATATCACCCTGCTCTTTGCCATCGGTGTTGCTGTTGGCCTTGCCGACCATAACGATGGAACCGCAGGGCTGGCTGGTCTTGTTTCCTGGTTGATGATTACCACCCTGTTAAACCCCGATACCATTGGTGCCATTATGCCCTCTATGATTGCCTCGGAAACCAACTTGGTGGCATTCCAAAAGGTCAACAATCCCTTTATTGGAATTTTGTGCGGTATCATTGGTTCCGCTTGTTATAACCGATTTAAAAATACCAAGTTACCCGACGTTCTTGCTTTCTTCAGCGGGAAACGTTCGGTTGCCATCGTCACCGCTTTGGTTTCTATTATTGTCACAGTTATTCTGCTGTTTGCCTGGCCCTTGGTCTTTGGTGGACTTGTGTGGCTGGGGAAATCCATTGCCAACCTGGGCGCTCTGGGGGCAGGGATCTACGCTTTCTTAAATCGACTGTTAATTCCCACGGGCCTCCACCATGCCCTGAACAACGTGTTCTGGTTTGACACCATCGGTCTTGGTGACTTGAATGCTTATTGGGCAGGGAAGACTGCCGCCGATACCGGCTGGTCTGTGGGATTGTATATGTCAGGGTTCTTCCCATGTATGATGTTCGGTATCCCCGGTGCCGCCTTGGCAATGATTCAAACCGCAAAAACCACCAAGCGAAAAGCCACCATCGGTATTATCGGTTCTGCCGCATTGTGCGCCTTGCTTTGCGGGGTAACCGAACCCTTTGAATTTGCCTTTATGTTCCTGGCGTTTCCTTTGTATGTGGTGTATGCCTTGCTTTACGGGATTTTCACTGTCATTACCGTTGCCCTTGGGTTCCGTGCGGGGTTCTCGTTTTCTGCGGGGTTGACCGACCTGATCTTCTCGGCATCTCTGCCTGCCGCCGCCAAAACCTGGTTGATTTTACCTTTGGGGCTGGCAGCCTTTGTGGTATTCTATCTCGTATTCCTGTTTGCCATTAAAAAATGGAATTTGCGAACCCCCGGACGGGAAAACGATTCCGAAGAAGAAATGAACGTTTCAGTGGCAACCAATGACTATACCGCCATGGCAGAACAAATCATTGAAGGGTTAGGCGGTCGGGAGAATATTGCATCTTTGGATCATTGCGTCACCCGTCTGCGCATGGAAGTGAAAGACCATTTGTTGGTCAACGAACCCAAATTAAAGGCCGCAGGCGCCGCAGGGGTCATTCGTCCCGGCAAAAATTCCGTCCAGGTGGTTATTGGTACCAAGGTTCAGTTTGTTCA
>JAZNWL010000005.1:0-18449 GCA_045593325.1 Acutalibacteraceae bacterium
TGGTGGGGGCAACAGGACTCGAACCTGTGACCCCCTGCTTGTAAGGCAGGTGCTCTAACCAGCTGAGCTATGCCCCCATCCGAGCCGGCCTCTTTCGTTGCCGGCGAGATGTATTATATTATAAACCAAAGCATTTGTCAATACCTTTTTTCAATTTTTTTAAAAAAATTTCACAACGCAAAAACAGCCCGATTTACTTACTGAAATTCCTTTAAAAGTTTCTGCAATAACGTATACCGCAGCGCCTTCACGTGATTGGAAACCATTTGTTCAACACCCTGGTCTGTGCCCACCAAAATCAACAATCGTTTGGCACGGGTAACCCCGGTATACAACAAATTCCGATAGGCCAATTTTTCGGGTATTCCCACCATGGGAATCACCACACACTCATATTCACTCCCTTGGCTTTTGTGAACAGTAATGGCGTAGGCTTGTTCCAAATCGGCGGCATCGTCGGCAGAATACACTGCCACGCGGTCATCAAACCGCACCGACAATATACCGCTGATGCGGTCTATGGATAATAATATGCCGATATCCCCATTGAATATGCCGCTTCCTTTTTTTCCTTTGCTGTCGGTCCAGACGATATCATAGTTATTGCGCATTTGCATAACCTTATCCCCTACCCGAAGTAATCCTCGTTTCAGGGTAATTTCTTCTTTCCCGAACTCGGGGGGATTCAGCACGTTTGACAAAAGTTGATTCATGCGAACCGACCCGGTTTCCCCCATACGGGAAGGGCAAAGAAGCTGAATATCCTCCATCACGTCTAATCCGTACGCATTTGGCAAACGGGTGGAACACAGTTCCTGCAACACCTTGGCGGCACGAACAGGATTGGCTTCGTGCACCATGAAAAAGTCGCCGTCCCTACGGGACAAATCAGGCATATTGCCGCCTACAATTTTATGGGCATTGGTAATAATTAAACTTTCCATAGCCTGACGGAAAATGGTATCCAAACAAACTACAGGAACCTTTCCGCTACCAATAATATCTCCTAAAACGTTGCCGGCACCAACGGCTGGCAACTGATTCACGTCACCCACCATTATCAGTCGGCAACCCAACCGCATGGCTTTTAATAAAGCGTGGAACAAATTTACGTCCACCATAGACAATTCGTCCACAATAACCGCATCCACGTCCAAAGGATTCTTTTCATTTCGGTTGAATTGCAGGGTATCATGGTCGCCCCATTCCACCTCTAACAATCGGTGAAGGGTTTTGGCTTCATATCCTGTTAAATCGGTCATTCTCTTAGCCGCACGACCGGTTGGCGCAGCCAGGGCGAACTCTTGTTTCTGCTGCTCTAACAGGGTGATAATGGCTTTAATAGTAGTGGTCTTCCCGGTACCAGGCCCACCGGTTAAAACCAGTACACCGTCTGCCAGGGCCCGCATAATGGCTTCCCGTTGATGTTCACCGTATTCAATAGCATTAGCACTTTCAATGGCATCAATCCGTTCAGGCAAGGCATGAATGGGTTTCGGGGGGAATTGCAACATCATAGTCAGTCGTTTGGCAATATAATCTTCCCGTTCAAACATACGGGGCAATGCGGCATACACTTTACCGTCAAATTCCACTGTGGACAGTTGTTTATGTTCTTTTAATCGCTCCATGGCGATGAAGACATCATCGGTATTCACCGAAAGCAGATTGGCGGCAACGACCGACACTTTATCACAAGGAATGCAGGTGTGCCCATTTCCCAGATTGTGGCGCAAAACGTGGAGAACGCCTGCCTCCACACGGAACAAACTGTCTTCGGCAAGTCCTAAAGAAGATGCAATTTGATCGGCACGGTCAAAGGACAAGCCAATGGCATCGGTACAAAGTAAAAAAGGATTTTCCTCGATTTTTTCCACACTTCGGCTTCCCAAAGCAGTATAAATTTTCAAACACTCTACTGTGGTAATACCAAAAGAAGCAAATCGGAGCATAATTTCCCGCATTCCAAATTGAGACGCGAACAGTTCTCCCATCTCTTTGGCTTTTTTCAGGGAAATGCCTTTAATTTGTGCCAACCGTTCGGGTTCTTTTTCTAAAACTTCCAACGATTGTTCCCCAAACAGATCCACAATTTTTCCTGCCATAACGGGACCCACCCCTTTAATGGCGCCCGAAGCGAGATACGCCAGAATGGACTCTACAGCTTTGGGACGAGTAATTTCCACAGCGGTTACCTGAAACTGAGAACCATAGGTTTTGTGGGTTGTGTAATTTCCTTGCAGAACAACGTTGTCACCTACTTCAGCAGCGGGAATAATACCCACCGCAGTGACTGTTCCCTGGGGATTGGAAACCTGCAAAACGGTGTAACCATTCTGGTCATTCCGATATGTTACCGCTTCAATCATGCCTTCCAAAAATTCAGATTCTTGATCAAACTCCACCACAGGTTCCACTCCCTTCTTACTCAACTTCTTATATTATACTGTATTTTCCGTCTTTTGAAAAGAGGATTTTGCTAAATATTCAGCCAGTTCTTCTTTTTTGCAAAAACCAATTCCCCTTTTGCAACAATATTCGTTAACCGACCTATGTTTTTCGGGAGTTAAATCACAATCCAACACAACCACCGACACATACGAAACGCCGCCGTTTTTTAACCTTTCGGTAAGTGCCCCGATTTTTGCTTTGGCAAACTCCTGTTGGTGCACAGGGATAACCAGAGTAGTTGACCCATCTTCTTTATTGGAAGCAAACCAAAGCACCAAAGAGGAAATGGCGCAGGATAGCCCATATAGTGAAAACAGCAGTCCAATCAACAGCATAAATTCTTCAAACAAAATCCCTACCTCCTAAACAATGATACTACCATTGTATGGGAAATAGGGATTTTTGTTAAAATACCGATTAATCTATAATTTTCAAGATGTCATCAAAGGTCTCGCAATAATAATCGCAAAGGGGTTTGGTGCCGCTTTGTTCAATATTACCGCCTGAAATACCAATAGTGGGGAATCCTGCTAATTTAATGGAAACAACCCCTGCACCGCTGTCTTCAATACCAATAACGTGATTACGGTCTTCAAAGGGAATTCCCAGGCCAACACGGGCAACTTCAGCATACAACCAGGGATGCGGTTTGGGAGAAAGTTCCCCTAAAGTACCAACCGAACCTTTCCGCAAGGGATAACCCGCGGTGATGGAAGCATCGTAAAAATCTTCGGCTTTCATGCCCATATCCAAAGTTTTGAAGGCAGACATGATTTCCGGCCAGGCTTTTTCGTATAAACCGGAAGTTACCAAACCGATTTTTACTCCCTTGGCTTTCAATGCCAACAAAAACTCTTTGATACCGGGCGAAGGAACGAAAGCCCCTTCTTTTCCCCGACCTTCTAAAATTTCGTTCATTTCCCGATGGGTATGTTCAAAATAGAATTCACGGGCTTTTTCAATGGATTGCTCAGGACAATATTTATTGATGCAATATTGCAAATGTTCTGAAACGCTGTGCCCCGAAACGAAGGGCATATCGGCTTCTTCCAGTTTGAAATCGGGATTATTCAGCAAACTGGCAGTGGTCATTTCAATAATCCAGATCCAGAACTCTTCAGAACGAACACTGGTGCCGTCCAAATCCATCAAAACGGCTTTTAAGGGTCTTTCGAATTTTACTTCATGAACGGGATAATATGCGGGATAGCCCATGGAAGATTTGATATAGGCGATGGTTTTATCCTCATAAGCAATGAATTCTGCTTTACGGTCACCCGTTGCTGTGATGGAAACAACCCCATTCTTTCCTACTTCATGAAATCCGTCACTGCATTTTTCCAGTTTGACAAAACCGCAATTTTCATCAAAACATCCAATGGAGGGAATAACAAAATAACTCATAGTATTTTCTCCTGTGTAGGATATGCCCCCCGAAATCGGGAGGCATATCGAAATGAGATTGTTATGCTTTCAACAAGAAGGTAATAATCTTGTGGGCGCCAAGTTCTGCAGAGAATTTGCCGTCTTTCACGTCGATATCCTTCACGAATTTTTCGTTGAGTTTTACTTCGCTGACAGAAGAAACAGGCAGCATCAAGGAAACGTCGAATTTAACGGTATCACCGGTGGTATTGAACAAACGAACAATGGTACCGGATTTATCTTCTGCTTGCTTAATGGCAGAAACCATGATGCGTTGATCGTCGGAAACTTTCAGGAAGCTACCAGCTGCAGGCAATACGCCTTCTTTTACAACACCCTTGATGGCGTTCATGGTAGTCTTGAAGCCGTAAGCCTTTTGATATACGTCTGCCTCTTGCCAATCGCCGGTATGGGGATACAAGGCATATTCGAATTCCATTTTGCCGATGGAGTGTTGGCCGGTATATTGAGCCAATTCATCAGGAGTCATATCGGAAGTAGCAGTCATATATGCACGTTGGGTACGGAGCAAAGTGAGTTTCAAGGTACGATCATCGTCGTCCTGAACTTCATATTCACGCAAACCGCGGTTAAGAAGGGCAAGACCTTCTTTCCCGTCGGAAAGGTCAACAAAGTTTTGCATGGGTTGGAAGGGTTGGAATTTTTCTTGGTTGTCACCGTCCACAGTCCATTTAATGGTACGTTTGATAACATCCCAGGCACTTTCAGCGTATGCCCAATCGGTATCAACTTTGGAGGGGAAGTTTACGCACAGTTTGTGGTCGCGGCAATCGTTGGTGAGAACAGTTTTGATTTTCAGCACATCGCTGTCTTTTTCCAAAGTCAGGTAAGTGGTGATGGGCAATTCTTTCTTTTCAGCCAAACGATCTTTTCCGTCATCGGTGGCAGCAGCGGGGATTTGCATGGTAAGGTCAATGCGGAATACACCACGTTGCAGGTTGGATTCCATCATGGTGATGGTGGCGGGAGAACCAAGGCTGGTTACGAAATAGTTGCGGGTGGGTTGGCAACTAACGTGAGCACTACCGTGTTCACCGCTATCGGTGAAGTAATGCATGTTGTCCATGGTTTTGCCGGTTTTCTTATTGGTGAGGCTGAAGGTACCGTTGGAATGGATCACAACTTTCAAGTTGTCATTTTCCAAGAGACCACCGTCACGGGCAATAAGTTTTCTGTTTTCACCAATGGGAGGTTCGTATACGTATTTGGGTTCACGGAACCGCATGGCATAAGTAGCATAACCGAAGGCAGGAACGTCAACAGCAATCAACATACGACGACGATTTACCTTCATACGGGCTGCTTTGGTATCCAATTCCCGTTCTACACCGATGGTAATGGTGTCACGAGTAAGTTCGGTGTGTTGAACAATGTTGCCTTCTGCATCAATGATATCATAAAATTCGTCTTCCATGGATTGACCGCCAATGCCGGCAAAACCGCTTCTGCCGGGGCCTGCAGGGGTATCGATTACCACAGGAATTACTTCCTTACGGGCAAAGGGCAAGGTGTTGAACACGGTGATGATATGATCATCTTTCTGGAATTTGGAAGCAGAGTTGATTTGGTTATACAATGCTGCCATACTACGGTTGGTTACTTCTTCAGCAACAGTTTGAGCAACCGAGAAGTTGTAGAGCATGTCTTCATGAGCCCGATCCACAGCAGCACCGCAGATAGAGTCATGAGCGTGACATTTCAACAGGAAATCCCAAGCACGGTCAACAATGGTGCGGGGGTATTCTTTGCCATAGAAAGAAGCGAAAGAAGCCAAAGGTTCGGCGTGATTCAACAAATAGTTCTCGCAATTATCGTTGAGCAATTTCAGTTTAATACGGGAAGAATGGGTTGCACCGTACAGGGAGTTAAAGTTACCGTATTCCATGGTGGTGTAACGCATTTCACCGTAGTGTTTGTACATATCTTCGGGTTTCATAACCGAACGGATGGTGTCCATGTATTCGTCCATGGATTCTTGAACAAATTCGATATCATCGGAAATTTTGTTCATTTCTTCTACCATTTCAGGGAGATAGCGATAAGGTTCGTCATTATCTTCCATGTTCAAAGCCAGCAGGTGGTTGCCAATGGCATAAGGCATAACCTGATTACGAATGTTTTCAATGGCTTGTTTAAAGATTTCACCATCATGATGATAGTCAAAGTTTTCGTTGAGCAAGGTAAATGCCTTTTGATACAAGTCCATATCAGCGGGATGTACAGGCACTTCGTCAACGTTGTAGTAGTAGTTCAGGTCTTTGGTAGCGGTTTTGCCCAATACAACAGCACTGTGAACAAAGAAGAACCAGTTAGTACGGGTTACGTCGTCAAAAGTACGAAGAGCGTCCAAAGAAGAACCGTCAGCACCGATCCATTTATACAAGGGAGTTTTAATAACGTGACGGTTGGTACCACGATAGAAAATACAGGTATCAATGTCAAATCCTTGATACAACTGAGGCATCTGAGAGTTTTGACCGTAAGAGGTTGCGGTGTAACCGGATTTCATACCGCCACCGAATTCTTCTGCCATAGCATGACCTTTGATCAAGTTACGAATCAAAGATTCAGGGGCAACGGTGTTGGTTTCAGGCAAGGTGTACCAGTTAACCATCAACATTTTCTTTTGTTGCACCAATTTTTTGATGCGATCCCGATTTTCGGGACGAACAGCCAGATAGTCTTCAATAACGATGGTACCACCGTCTACACAGAAGCACTTATAATCAGGCTTGTTTTCCAGCACATCGATAATGTTGTCCACCAAGTCAACCAAACGAAGTTTGGATTGCTCTGCGGTATGACGCCATTCACGGTCCCAGTGAGTACCGCTGATAATGTGCATCTTGTACTTTTTGCTCATAATATTTCCTCCCAATTAACATTCAATACTATAATAATCGGAGCGCAATCACGCGCCTGTATTATAACTTAAACTATTTTCTGCTCTTTGGAAACCGAATAAGGCAATGCCTCAAGGTCATAGTCCAAATCTGCAGGATCAGTGATCATGGTGAAATCCAACTGACCGCCTTTCATAATATCCTCATGAGTAAGGTAAACCTTGTGGTAAAGATTCCCGTTTAACATGAGATTTTTCCAATAAACTTTGTCGTGGTCATTATTTTGGGCGTTGATAATAAAATCTGTTCCCTCACAGGTATGAATTATACAGCGTTTTACAGCCGGTGAACCCAGGATATATTCCGATACCGAAGGACACACAGGATAAAAACCCATGGCGCTGAGTATATACCATCCAGCCATACTGCCGTTATCTTCATCGCCGGGAAAACCAACGTCCCACCGGAACAACTCTTTCATTGCTTTGCGCACCCAATACGCCGTTTTGTTGGGTTTCCCCAACATAGAATAAAGATACGGAATATGAAAACTGGGTTGATTGGACAAGGCACACTGTCCAAAATCCACAGCCGCCATTTCGGTCATTTCATGAATCTCCGACCGATACCAGATGATACGATAATGCGGTGGCGTATTGAATAGCAAATCTAACTTTTCTACCATTGCCTGTCTGCCGCCCAACAGCCCGGCTAACCCAATCACATCGTGAGGAACCGCAAAACTATTTTGCCAGGGTCCGCCTTCGGTGTAGTCCCAACCCCAATCGAACTGGGTCCAATCTTCCCGCATTTTACCGTCAACGTCTTTGGCTCTCATAAAGGTGGTATCGCTGTCATATAAATTGCGATAATATTGGGAACGTTCCATATGAGAACGGTAAACATCGGTTTTTCCCAGATGACGAGCCAGTTGAGCAATGGCAAAGTCGCCATAAGCATAATTTTCGGTTTTATTCACACTTTCCCGATATTTGGCAGGAACATAATGGTATTTCAGATAATCTTCAATACCGTCACGACCAAACTGTGGTTTCTCCCCGGGAAGGTTGGCATGCTTCAAAAGGGCTTCCAGCATCAGCTCAATGGTTGCTTTGTCGGTAACAATCCCTTTGTTTACTGCGTCGGCAAACACCTGGTCAATAAAGGTGCCGGGCATGGAATCAATGGCCGCGGGAGACATCCAACGGGGCAACCAACCGGATTCCCGATAGTAGTTTAAAAAACCCTCACACATTTGGGCATAATCTTCTGCCAAAATCATAGAAAACAAGGGAAACACCGTCATGTATGTATCGAAAAAGCCGTTATCGGTATACATAGGGCCATCATACACGTTCCCATCAGCGGGACTGTAATGAATCATCCTTCCCTGGGCATCCAACTCATAAAAGGTGCGTGGGAACAAGAATAAACGATACAAACAAGAATAGAAGGTTCTCATTTGATCCATGTCAACCGCTTCAATTTCAATTTTGGAAAGTTTTGATTCCCAAGCATCAATGACTTTTCGGGTTAATTCCTCAATGGAATTTCCTGAAAGTTCTTGTTTAGCTGTGAGTTCTGCTTGTTGAAAACTAATAAAAGAAGTGGAAATCGTATAATTCAGTTCGGTTGACCCATCGCTCTCGAAAGCAAGGTTCAAAACCAAATTTTCCCCTTCATAATCGGTAGCGTTCGGTAATATCTCACCACCAGCAAAACCTGCGGCAGTTTTTGTTAATTCAATATCACGATCAAACTGTACCACGAAGTACATACAAAAATTTTCGGGAATTGCCTTCCATTCGCAAGAAGAAACAGTACCGAATATTTTTTTGTTTTCCGCGTCAATATGTACCGTGCCTTTTCCTCTACCGAAATTAAAAGCCATACGATGAGTAGCATCTGCTTGTTGCCACACAACTTTTGCCATCCCTCCACGCATTGTGGGAACCAAATGGTAAGAAACACGATACCGTAAAAAATCCACGGACAATTCATAGGGTTTCATGTTTACTTTCCCGGGACGATAACCACTTTTACAAGCCGGAGTAAAATCAATGGTATCACCGGTTTGAGGCATTGCCGTTACATAGGCATAATCCGCAATCCAAGGGCTGGGCATATGGGTCAACCGAACCCCTGTGGTAACATGATCATCCGGATGATAAAACAACCGAAAGGGCATCTCTTGAACACGGGTTTCCACAGCAAAGGAAGCCATTCCAAAAGGAAAGGTAACCAAAGGCGAAGTATTCCCGCGGGAAAAGGTGGGAATAGAGTTGGTTCCCATGCGAATATCAACAAGGTCTACATACTTCATAGACAACTACCAAAAACTTAAAATATCGTTTAAAAACTACCGTTGGGTTTTATCGCATTTACCGAAAATCAAGCCGGTAGCTTCATCACGAGTCCAATAGGATTCGTCATAAGTATACACGTTTTTAGTCAACGTTTTCATAAGTTCATGGGTTTCTTCCATGGATTTAATGCCGGAAAGAGCATCCAAAGCAGTGAGGTTTCTGGAACCAACAGCACAAGCGGTTTCAATGCAATCGTAAATACCGGCACCATTCAGGAAAGAAGAAAGGAACCCGGCGATACTGCTATCACCACTACCGGTGGCAGATTGGATATTATCCACATGGAAGCTTTCGCAAATGATTTCACGACCGCTCCATTCTTCCAAATCAGCGGGAGCAACGCCGCCAAAGCCGTCTAATTTTTCAGCAGTGCGAATGTAGTAACCGCGAACACCGCATTTGATAACAACGATTTTTGCGCCGTATTCCAGGGCTTTTTCACCCAACAAAGGCAGAATGGATTCATCCATGGTTTCCAAAGGATCATTTTCATCCGCATGGATACGACGGAATTCGTCGAATTTTTCAGGATAGAACATGAACATGGTTTCTTCCACACTGGGAATGAAAATGTCAACGTAAGGCAGGGTGTTCTTTAAAATAGCATCCCAGTTTTGTTTGCCCCCTTCAGAGTTGGGGTCTGGTTGTGCCATATCCAAAGAAGTAGTAGCACCTGCGGCTTTTGCACGTTTGAAAATTTCGGTTAATTCACGGCCTTCGTTCATGTAAATTTTACGCATCTGAGGGGGATAGCCGAAATGGAACAAGCGGCAATTTTCCACTTGCGCATAATCAACGTCATCAGCGCCGAAACTGCCGTTGGCACCGGGATCGTGCAAGAAAATACGGTCGTTACCGGGAATAACAACGGCTACGGTGTAGGAAGATTCTACTTCATCATCTTCCGCAATGATTTTATCGGTACCGTATTCAGTGATTTTTTCGCTGATGATACGGCCAAACATATCTTTACCAACTTTGCACATTAAAGCAACATTTTGACCTAAAATGCTCATGGCAATACCGGTATTGGAAACAGGGCCGCCAAGAGAAATGCAACATTCACCGGCTTGTACCAATTTACCGGGTCTTAAAACATCGGCAACCGATTTTCCGTGAATATCAAATTTGGGGGTTAAATCAAGGCAAACGTGCCCTGCAATAATTGCGTCAAACTTTTTAGTATCCATTTTTTGACCATCCTTTGCTCATTTTACAAATTTTGTTAAGTATACCATAAAAAACAGTAAGAATCAATAGTAAAACCCTAAAAATTGACAAATATTATTTCCCTTTGAACACTGCAAAAATACGACATTTTTATTTCAAAATCAAGGTGGTGATTTGTTTGGGAGAAACACAACAGGAAACTGCATCAACTCCCAATAAATCGGAATCCTTTTCCGCCATATTTGTGTTAAAAATTTCACCGGACCCTTGGATTTTTACCTGTTGATCCTGCCGCGTCAGGTTTACCAAGCGCAGCACTTGTCCTTCCCCTTGCTCCGCTTGTTTAAAAGCAGTAACTGAAATACCCTTTCCTTCCACGGAAATTGCTGATTGGTTGGAGGGAATAGAAACCGTGGGATAAGGATCAGGTAAATAGAACAGTTCTGTCAAATCGCTGTCTTGAACACAGGGGCGACCTCCTGTGAACTTCTTGGGATCACAGCAGGTAACAAAGCCCATCAAAGGCGCGCGAAATTGCAAAGAAAGATTCGGCAATGTCTCCCCTGTTACTTGACCGGCAAAAGGAACCAATGCCAAGGAACCTTCAACAGTTCTCAACATCTGACCACCCGGCGTTTTCCATTGCTTGGAATCAGAACGATTGATCCCCCCTGTTGCGCGCACCACAGTAAAGGCAAGGCAACTGCCATTCATGTGCTCGTATTCATGTGCCCCCTTTGTCAGCACCCCAAACCCTGTTTTTGCATTTTTCAGGTAGGCAAAAGAAGTATTGGGTAACACTTTACTGTCAGTTTTCACACAATGAGCTTCTTCCCCGTGGGTCACCACGTCAAAGGGGATATCCGCCGTGCTCACCGAAGAAACGATCCCAGTGTCCACCACCACCCGAAGGCGATGCCATTTGGAACTGTTTTCAATGTGATAGTCCACTTCCGCAAAGGGTTGACAGGGTTTTACCGATAATGTCAAAACCACACGGGTAACCTTGGTATCCTGGAACCGCTTATTTTGGCTGTAATCATAGTCAGCAGGCAACGGTAATTCGTATGTAATTGCCACCGATTGACAAAAAGCATTTTGTTCTTTTATTTCCACAGTCGTTACATATTCATGGGATAAAACAGGGGTATCCCCGGCACGTAAATAGACATAAGAATCCCCTATATCTGCAACGTCTTCCAAATAGATACAATTTTCCGCTTTATGCCCATCCCATTCCATGGTGACCTGACCTTTTTGATTTACAGAAAGGGAGAAAAATTCGTTTTTCAAGGTGTATTCTTGGGATTGCACCAAAACATCCACAGGGCAAGTCCCCTGCTTTTTACGAATGGTAAACGTTTTTATAGCATAGGGTTCCACCTGCCCTACCTCCACGTAGCCCTCATACCGAACAACGTCCAACACGCCCGGTAGATTGATGGGACTGTAAACATCAAAAAGTTCAGGGATTCGGTCATAAACAATAAAGGGAACGGCAACCCCTTTATCATCAATGATTTCAAAGTTATCAAACCCATCACTTTCCAGGAAGGTCATGGAAACCTTTACTCCACCTTTCAAAGGTACCGACAGGGTGTTGAACACCGCAAGGATATATTCATCCTCTTGCCCCTTACGGCAAGCGGCGGTATGATCGGCGGCAATCTGCAACCCCCGTTTCAGATACTCGTTGCCAAACTCAAAAAACTCGGCATAACGGTTTTCCATATGAGCGTGAACTTCATCCCGACTGCACCCGCAAATGGAGTCGTGGGGATGATTTCGCAAAAGATTTTTCCACATATACCGAAAATGGTCGGTGGAAGTTATCCCCTTCATTCCAAATTGTTCCATCATGGCATACAAAGGTTCCAGGCGATTTTCCAACAACGACTGGGCTTTTACGTTGGCAACCTTTAAATGATGCCGGGAGGACAAAGTACCTTTTAATAACTCCCGATCAAAACCGCTTCGTAATTCACCCTCATGCACAGGCAATTCGACTTCATGCTCCTGCAGATAGTTCTTTACGTCTTCCAGGTAATCATCAAAATTATATTGAAGGATTTTTTGGTTTGGAGCAATTTTCTCTTGCAACCCTTGCAAAATGGGCAACAAATCTCCCTGGGGTTCCAGATGGTCAACCCCATTCATCAATAGATAATACGGAGTAAAGGTAAACTCGTTGTCAAAGGTTGCTTGAATAGATTTCAAAAACCGATAGGACATCTCCAGATTGGTTGAAAACCGCTGGGCATTATTATACCAATGGCGCATATGAATTGCCAATACCCGACTGCCATCAGGACCTTGCCAAATAAACTCAGTGGGAGATGGTTTACGAATGAGTTCATCATTCTCACCCAAAGTAAACTCACTGAACCCGCGGCCAAAGACAAAATTGTCTATACCGAAATTTTGAAGAATCTGGGGGAGTTGAGAAACGTTACCGAATTGGTCGGGCGCGTACCCGATTTGTCCTTTGCCACCAAACTCTTGGCAAAGTTTCTCCCCTTCCAATAAATTCCGAATGGTAGCTTCTCCACTGGTTAAATAGAAATCGTTTTGCAAATACCAGGGTCCCACCATAATTCGACGGTTTTCTATGTGTTTTTTCAACACGTCCCGTTTGGAAGGACGAACCTCCAGGTAATCTTCCAGCACAACCGTTTGAGCATCCAGATGAAATACATAGGTAGGATGGTCATCTAAAATCATCAGCAAACGGTCAAACAAATCCACCAAGCGATGGCGAAACACTTCCATGGGAGCGTACCATTCCCGATCCCAATGAGTGTGAGAAATTACGCAAAACACAGTTACTTTTCTGTCCATATTTATTCCTCCAAAAACAAAAATCCGCACCGAAAGGGAACCCCCAACAGTGACGGATTTTAACGAATTATAAATATCTGCGAACCACCGCAACCACTTTCCCAAGAATGGTTACTTCTCGGCAAACAATGGGGCGAAAATCGGGGTTTTCCGATTGCAATACAACGTGATTCCCGCGATTATAGAACCGCTTCACGGTTGCTTCTTCGTCAATCATAGCAACCACAATATCCCCATCATGCACCTCTTGGTTTTGATGGCAAATAACAATGTCTTCCGGCAAAATGCCGGCATTTTTCATGCTTTCTCCCACAACCCGAAGCGCAAAGGTTTCTCCTTCGGTGATCAGTTCGGAAGAAAGAGGAATATAGTCTTCAATCAATTCAACAGCGGTAATGGGAACCCCTGCGGCAACACGTCCCACCAAGGGAACAACCCCTACATTGGCGCGAGGCAAACTCACCGAGCGAGCCTTCCCTTCTTTTCGTTCGATCAGCCCTTCTTTTTCCAACTGCACCAAATGAGCATGGACACATGAACTGGATTTGATACCGCAAGCCGCCGCAATTTCACGAACAGTGGGGAATGCTTTCCCGGCACAACTTTGAAGATATCCATAAATTTTATCATGGGTATTTTTACCGTTACGGGACATGGCCTTCCCCTCCTGTTATCAATTTCCTGTTTACAGTTGTTGGGATACCAAATCAGGAATTGCCTTTAACAATTCATCCAATTTGGAAACGTCGCTACCGCCTGCCATGGCACTATCAGGCCGTCCGCCGCCCTTCCCGCCAACAATGGCAGCTGCGGCACGAACCAAGTTCCCTGCATGAGCCCCTTTGGCAACAGCTTCTTTCCCGCAAGCGCAACAAAGGGTTACTTTGTTATCCTTCACCATGATCAGCAAAGCAACCAAGTTGGTAAAGGAATCGCGGCATTTATCACAAGCCGACCGCAAAGCGTTAGCGTCTTCCACGTTCAAAGTACCCACAACCAGATTTACACCTTTAACCTGGGTGGACTTGGACAAGATTTCATCTAACTGTCCGCCTGCCAGCTGACCTTGCAACCGTTCAATTTCACGGTCTTTTTCTTTCAGTTCAGCAGTAATGGCGCGGGCTTTGGTAGGCAATTCTGAAACGTTAGCTTTCAAAACAGAAGCAGTTTCTTTTACGTCGCTTAACAGTTGTCCCAGAAGTTCCAGAACTTTATTGCCGGTAACCGCTTCAATACGACGCACCCCTGCGGCAACCGAAGATTCGGAAACAATGTGGAACAAACCAATGCGAGAGGTATTCACCACGTGGGTACCGCCACAGAATTCAATAGAAGCGTCACCGCAACGGACAACCCGAACAACATCGCCGTATTTTTCACCGAACAATGCCATAGCGCCCAATTTCTTGGCTTCTTCAATGGGCATTTCGTCCACAAGAACATCCATGGCATCTAAAATATACTTATTTACCAATTTTTCAACCTGTTTGAGTTCATCATCGGTTAAAGCGGAAAAATGGGTAAAGTCGAAACGCATGCGGTCACGGTCTACCATTTGACCTGCCTGTTGCACGTGGTTCCCCAGTACTTCCCGCAAAGCGGCTTGCATCAAGTGAGCGGCAGTGTGGTTACGAGCAGTTGCATTCCGGGCACAGGAACAAACTTTTACGGTAACGTCGGCATCCACGCTGATTTGACCCTTGGTCATTACACCGCTGTGGAGATAAATCCCATCGTGATTTTTGGTGGTATTGGTTACTTTGAAGACGCTGTCCCCCACCATGATCTTACCGCGATCCCCTGCTTGTCCACCGCTTTCGCCATAGAAGGAGGTGGTTTCGGTAACCAATACCCCTTCCTGACCTTCGGTCAGCATAGCGGCTTTTTCCCCTTGGGAAATTACGGCTAACACCTTGGAATCCACATATAGGGTTTCATAACCCACAAACTTGGTGGCAGGCAACCCTTCGAACAGGTTTTCTCCGCCTGCCCAGGCATCTGCCCCGGCATTTTTGCGGGCATCCCGAGCACGTTTGCGTTGTTCTGCCATCAATTTGGTGAATTCTTCTTCATCCACAGTAAGGTTATGTTCTTCCAGAATATCTTTGGTCAAATCCAGGGGGAAACCGTAAGTATCGTACAACCGGAAAGCATCTTCCCCGGAAATTTTTCCGTCTTTAGCGCTTTCAATCAACTCATTGACCATTTCCAAACCTTGGTCAATGGTTCTGCCGAAGCTTTCTTCTTCCACGGCAATGAGTTTTTGAATAAATTCTTGTTTTTCCTGCAATTCGGGATAAGCAGTAGCGTTTTCCTGAATTACGGTTGCAGCCACTTCAGACAGGAAAGGACGTTCAATGCCCAACAGTCTACCATGACGGGCGGCACGACGAAGCAACCGACGAAGCACGTAGCCACGTCCTTCGTTGGAAGGCATTACCCCGTCACCAATCATCATGGTGGTGGAGCGGATATGGTCAGTGATAACCCGCAAAGAAATGTCGGTTTTTTCATCTTGTTTATAGGGAATCCCTGCAATGTCACTGATATGTTTCATTACGTTTTGAACGGTGTCCACTTCGAAAAGGTTGTTTACCCCTTGCATAACACAAGCAAGACGTTCCAGACCCATACCGGTGTCAATATTGGGATGATCAAGAGGAGTATAAGTCCCTTTGCCGTCGGAATCAAACTGGGTAAACACCAGGTTCCACACTTCCATGTAACGGTCACAATCGCAGCCCAATTTACAATCGGGTTTGCCGCAGGAATATTCTTCCCCACGGTCATAGTGAATTTCCGAACAAGGACCGCAAGGGCCGGAACCGTGTTCCCAGAAGTTGTCTTCTTTACCCATACGAACAATGCGTTCAGGGTCGACCCCTACTTCTTTGGTCCAGATATCGAAGGCTTCATCGTCGTCTTCATAAATGGTTACCCACAAACGGTCTACAGGCAATTCCAATACCTTGGTGAAAAATTCCCAAGCCCAGGCAGTGGCTTCATGTTTGAAATAATCACCGAAGGAGAAGTTCCCCAGCATTTCAAAGAAGGTACCGTGACGGGCAGTTTTCCCAACGTTTTCAATGTCAGGGGTACGGATACATTTCTGACAGGTGGTCACCCGTTTTCTGGGAGGAGTGATTTCCCCTGTGAAATATTTTTTCATGGGCGCCATGCCGGAGTTAATCAATAATAATGATTTGTCATTTTGAGGAATCAAAGAAAAACTGGGCAAACGTAAATGCCCTTTCCCCTCAAAAAAACTAAGATATTGTTCACGCAGTTCATTCAAACCGGTCCATTTCATACTTATCCCTCTTTATCGTTGCATAATTATTGTCATTATACAATTAAAACCGATATTTGTCAACGAATACCGATGATTTTCTAAAGGATAAAGTCATATTTCCTTTGAAATATCATATAAGATACTAAAATATCTTTCACAAGGAGAGAAACTATGAACCAAGAGAAACGACCCCAAAACCGCCCCCACAACGTAATTATGGAAGGCCGAAAAACCTTATCGGTGAGCGGAGTTACCGACGTAGAAAGTTTTGACGAACAAACCGTGATTCTATATACCGACATGGGACAACTCACCATCAAAGGAACCGATCTGCATTTGGATCGTTTGAATACCGATGTGGGAGACGTGGCAGTTACAGGGAGCATTTACGGGTTGATGTATACAGACGAACGAGTGAAAGGCGGCTTGTTGGGCCGAATTTTCCGATAATGCTGACCGAATTCACCCAGGTGGAAAACAGCGGACAGATTCTTACGTTTTTCCTGGCTGTTTTGTTCGGTGGAATCTTATGCTTAGTTTATGATACGTACCGTTGCATCCTTATCACCCTTTCTGCCCCCAAGTGGTTACAGCACAGTATGGATATTGTTTATTTTCTGTTTTGTGCCATTGTCTGTTTTTGTTTTCTGTTGGTGGAATGTAAAGGTGAAATCCGTTTTTACGCTGTATTGGGATTTGTTGTGGGATTTTTCTCCTTACGCAAGCTTCTTTCCCGCTATGTACGCGCCCTTCTCAGAAAAATTATAACCTTTTTCACCAAGTGGATGGGGTTGTTATTCAAGCCTTTGCGTAAAGGATTTCGGCTCTGTTATTGCCGAATCTTGCCAATCTATCAAAAAGTCGCAAAATCTCTTCAACTTTTTTCAAAAAAGAAAGAAAAACCTCTTGCAAATGATAGTTCCGTTGATGTATAATAACAAAGATTTGTAAGCAGAAAAGAGGAATGAACCATGAATCAAAGTAAGAAGAAGCCAATGGGTGGTTTTATTTTAAAAATCGTTCTTCTTCTCTTTATTGTTTACAGCATTATCAGTTTGACCATTACCCAAATCAACCTGTCCCAAAATCGTCAGAAATTGGCAGAGTTGGAAAGCAAACAACAGGAATTACAACTGAACAATGACCAACTGAAAGCCTTGCTGGACGAAGGTTCTTACGAGGACTTGATTGAACGGGCATTGAGAGAAAACGGGTATGTTCGGTCGGACGAAAAGGTGTATACCGACATCACGGGTAACTAACCCATCATTTCAAGGAGGCCATTGGTTTTTTATGCAACTCGAGGTAGGTTCTATTGTAGAAGGAAAAGTAACCGGGATTACCAAATTCGGTGCTTTTGTAGAATTGTCGGAAGGAAAATCCGGCATGGTTCACATTTCAGAAGTGGCAGACGTTTTTGTTAGCGAAATCACAGAATTCATTTCTGAAGGACAAACCGTAAAAGTAAAAATAATCAATATCAATGAGGACGGTAAAATCAGCCTCAGCATGAAAAAAGCAACCCCCCGCCCTGCTGCAACTCGAAATGGGGCACCCCGTCCTCCCCGCAATTTTCCTCCTAAGGACAAAGATGCTGAATCTTCCCCTCGTCCTGCCCCCCGTCCCAAGCCCCAACCCAAACAACAGTCTCCTGTGTTCACAGGCAACCCCGATTTGGACTGGACACCCACCAAAAGCGGAAATGCCGCATTTGAAGATATGCTGATGAAATTCAAACAAACCAGCGATGAAAAAACTTCCGGCATGAAGAAAAATCAATCTTCCCGCAGAGGCGGCGGCAGAAAACGGTAAAATTACATAGTAAAATCGGTGATTCATTTTGGAATCACCGATTTTTTGTATAAAAAAGCAGTCGTGAGATTTCACGACTGCTTTGGAGCTACTGATCCGATTCGAACGGACGACCTGCTCATTACGAGTGAGCTGCTCTACCTGCTGAGCCACAGTAGCATCTGGAACAGACACAGTATAACAAGTTTCCGCCGCCCCGTCAAGCACTTTTTGTGTTTTCTCTCTGCAAAC
>JAZNWL010000006.1:0-38634 GCA_045593325.1 Acutalibacteraceae bacterium
TCAGAGAGCTACGGGATTCTTTGTCTTCGTGTTCCACAGCTGCGTATCCCCAGGAAACGCCGCCGATATAGACGTTCTTGAAGGCAATATTTGCCCCCGATTTAATGGTGATCATGGGAGTGTTGTTCTGATAATAGAGCCCCGAACGGATAATGCCGTAAAAACCGGTTACGTCAATAATACCCGTACCGGTAATTTCAATGGGTTTCTTTACGTAAATGTGTTCGCTGATGGTTCGGCCGCCGTTCCATTTGGTTACTCCGCTTTCTGCCAACGCCGTGAGGGGAAGGCAGGCGGTGATAACGCAAAGGGTTATAAGAACGGTAAGCAACCGTAAACATCCTTTGGTGAATTTCATAAAACGGTTCCTCCTTTTTATGGTTTGGCTATAGGAAAGCCAATGGTTTGGTTCAAAGGG
This sequence comes from Acutalibacteraceae bacterium, assembly GCA_045593325.1. Lineage (GTDB taxonomy): Bacteria > Bacillota > Clostridia > Oscillospirales > Acutalibacteraceae > UMGS1484. Next base: position 419 of record JAZNWL010000006.1, read on the forward strand.
TTAGTTTAAAGCATCCTTAATTTCGTCTTCATATTCATCCATGGCACTTTCCGCATCATTTAAGGTATCGTCAAAGCTTTTTTGTAAGCCAACCCCAATATCGAATTTTACACCGTTGTAATAAAACAGGCGATCCAATTGGCTTTCTTTATCGTTATCGTAGGTGCTGGAAACGTACACCGCCATATTCTTTCCGTTTTTACGGAAGCACCAACCTTGTAAAAAGGAGTTCAATGCCTTTTCTAAAGTGGTTTGGTCACCGGGGTTTTCATCTTCCCCTGCAAATTCGTGACCAATAATGTTATAACCGTCATCCGATGCGGCGGCGGTTGCACGGAAAACCTGTTCATAAAAATCTTGTATTTGTTGGTCGGTAATTTCGCCATTCGGGGATTTAAAAATAACCACCGCATGACCGCTGCTGTCGGGGGAATCGGCATAGGCACCTTTTTCGGAAATAGTGTATTCAAAATTGGGTTTTAAATCATCATAAGCAATGCCGTAAGCTTTTAGGTAATGTTCCACTGCCGCTTCGCTAAAGGAATCCAATTCTTCGGCTTCATCCAAAATTTCACTTACCAAGCTTCCTGCATCTGTTTGAGCACCGCTTTCTTTTTCACCGCAAGCGGTAAGGGATAAAACGATAATCCCAGCCAATAAAAGTGCAAATAATTTTTTCATAATAAATACCTCCTAAATGTTTTTATATTTAATTAACAATTGGGTTCTGCTGTTAATTTCCAGTTTTTTATATATGTTTTTGCAATGAAAATGAATTGCCGAATGGGACACAAACAATTCCTGTGCAATTTGTGCTTGGGTTTTATCGGTTAGCAGTTGGGCAAATACCTCAAACTCCCGATTGGAAAGGTTTTTTAATTCCGGATATTTCTTTATTAACAATTTGTATTCGGTTTCCGCCAATGCCAAATAATCAAAATAATTCAACTTTTCCATACTGCACCTCCTGGAAAATATTATACTTTATCACAGTAAACTTGTAACCTACCCAACAAGGGGTAAATCTTACCACATACTACCCGTTTGGGTAGTTATCCAACTCTTTGTTGAAAATTCCTAAAAGACAGTTTATAATGTATATAAGCTTCTTGTTACGATGTAATTATACTGCCTTTTCAGGTAGGGTTTGTACCCCCCGAACGGGGGGTTTTTAGGAAAAAGTTCCTGTTTGGGTAGTTTTTTTAAAAAATTCAAAGATTTTGCGATGCTTTTCGCAGATAAGGAAGGTGCAGTTTATGAATCACCGAATTCTCATAGAAAATCAGAAAAAAAGGATGGATGTTCCTTGGTGGCGGCTGATTTGCTTTGCAATGTTCAACCTTTGGCAGATGGGATTTATCTATTATTTCTTAGAGCCCTCCTCGGCTTTGGACGGAAAAATTCCATTGCCCATTAACGTTGATTACGGCACCGCCCTTACGGTGATTTGCTATGTGCTTTCTATCCTCACTATGATATTTTTGCCTAAAATTATTGTATGGGTGCAAAGGATCGATACCGGCATAGCCCTCCTTTCGGCCGTCGCCTTCTTTCTTCCTTTGGGGGAAGAAGCCCTGCGGTTTAACATTTATCTGCAAATATTCTGTTGCTGTTTGCTTATTGGCTTTGAAACCTTCCTTGTGGTCAACTACTTCTCCGAAAAAAGCAGTATTACTTACCTGACTTTGGCCTACGGTATACCCGTTTTCTTGATTTCTTTGGTACAAAACGAAGTGCTCTCGGTAACCTTCTCGGTGTTCCGTTTCGGAATTATAGGGGTGCTTATGCTTCTGTTGGTTTTCTTCCTTGGTATGCCCTCGGGTACGTCGCATTTACCCCGTTACGTGAAAAAGAGTGACGGTATCAAAGCACCCAAAAAACTGATCTCGGGTACGTTTCTTCTGATTTTCATTATTGGGCTTATGGGAACTGCAGGCCCTGCCATTGCGGGCAAGGTGGAACACGGTGTAACCGTTATGTATCTTGTGGTTGCGGTTGCCTGCTTTGTTTTTTATGTTCTTTACAAAAAAGCCAATATTCATCCCTTCCGTATGATTCCCGCTTCGGTGGGGTTAGGGGGCCTGGGTTTCCTTTTAATGATTGCAACCTCTTACATACCTTGGCTTTCCTACGTTGCCTGCGTTCTCATTGGATTTGGTATGGTATCTTGTATGATGGGGCCTCTTTTCGGTGTACCCATTATGAAATCCTACCCCTCTAAGTTTGTAGCGCCTGGTATTATCGGGGTTGTTGTATTTGCGGTGCTCACCCACGCGGTGATTGGAGAGCTCTTCCTTGGCTCTCCCACCGCAATGTACATTGTGTACGCGGTGATTATGGGTGTGCTTGTATTCGTGTATACCCAGGTGGAACCCTTCCTTTTGTTCACCCTTCGCCGCCGCATTGCCGACGATACCCTTCCCACTGTGGTAACCCGGGTAACCATTGAGCCTGCGGTGGATTTGACAGAACAAGGGGAAACTCCCCTTGGAAAGCTCAGCCCCAAAAAGCGGGAGGTTGCGGAGCTTATTTGTATGGGTTACACCAACAAGGATATTGCAAAAACCATGGTGATTTCCGAGCATACCGTGAAGGATTACGTGAAGGATATTTATTTGGCTCTTGAGGTTCACAGCCGCATAGAGCTTGCCGCCCTTGTAAACCGTTACCGTTTGATGGGAAAACAATAAATCAAAACCCGTCTGCAAAGCTTCTTTGTAAGCTTTACAGACGGGTTTGTTGATTGTTGATTCTTTATTCTTCCAAAGTAAACAACCGAAAATCGGGTGTTACCATTTCCATTCCCACCCGCTGATACATGCGAATGGCGGTGGGGTTATTGGCAAACAGATAAACAGGCTTGGGGGTGGCGGCGGCAAGGGAAAGGGTATGGGTAATAAGAGCGCCCCCAAAGCCCAACCCTCTGAATTGTTCCCCGGTCATCACGTTGCTGATGCGCATTACCTCTCCGTTATCCCAAAGCCCTGCCATGGTTACGGGGGTGCCGAACAATCTGCCCACAATCAAGCGGTAAGAATCATGTTTCATACTGCCTCGAAGAAGACCTTCCAAATGAAGATTTTCTCCAATAATATGCTCATTGATTTCCCTGTCCCATTCTTTTAAAATTTCAAAAGTTAAAGGGGATTTTACATCCCGTTGGGTGGGATTTTGGCAAAGGAGCAGTTCCAAATCCGAAGGGGTGAGGGAAAATCCCAATTTCTCTGCCCCTTGCTCCAAGAGGGGCAATGCTTCCTCACTTAGGTAGCAATACAGCCGAGGGGGAATCCCTTTTTCCTTGTAATATTCTTTTACCTCTTGCAAGGCTTTGCCGTAGTCACAAGGGGCAAACAGCACCCCGTGATTGGCTTCCACCGAAAGGGTATTGTTGGGGTTATGGTAAAGGTAACCGAACCGGGTTTTGATTTCCTTGGAAAACAGAGCGGGATAGGTGCTTTGGGCGATTTTGATTTGTTCAAAAATTTTTTTCATATCAGTTGTTAATACCATGGGTCACCATAGGAGTTTGCACCGTTAAGGGAGCAAAGGTATACCCTTTGTTAATATAAAACTCAATAATCTGGGGCAGAGCTTGCACGGTGGTATCTTTGGCATCGGTATCGTGCATCAGCACCACGTCTTGTTTGTGTTTGCCCCCGTAGGTTTTGATGTTGTTCACAATTCTGGAAACGGGAACGTTATTGCCCGAGGCGTCGGTACTGTCCACATTCCAGTCAAAATACACGTACCCCCGATTGACCGTTTCTTTGGACAGGGCGGTCATGATTCCTTTGCAATAACTGCGGCTGACGGTGTTACTGGAACCACCGGGGAAGCGGATGACTTTGGCATCTTCCCCTGTGTATTTTTTCACCGCGTTACCGATTTTGGTCAGGTCATCAAAATAGGCTTTTTGGGAGCGGTAGATCTGGGAATAATTGTGGGAATAGGTGTGTAAAGCCACCGTGTGGCCGGCATCGTGAATTTGCTTTGTGTAAGAAAGTTTCCCGGTGCCCATCACAAAAAAGGTGGCTTTGATCTTATACTTGTCTAAAATTTTCAGAACTTTCAGGGTGTTTTCCGAAGGGCCGTCGTCAAAGGTTAAATAACAGGTTTTTTCGGTGACCGCCACGGTGCCGTATTGAACCGGCTTGGGAGTGATGGAAGAAATGGAGCCGGTATTCTTTTTGGTTTGTAACAGGGCGTTGTAGTCGGAAGTTAAGTCCTGCACCTTTTTTTCAAAGGATTTGATGGCCTTATCTTTTTCTTTTACACTGCTGTTCAGATCGTCGATCACAGTTGCCTGGCTTTCCATGGTGGCGGAATTTTCTTTTTGGGTGGCTTCATATTCCTGCAATTTGCTGTTTTGGGAGTTGACGGTATCCTGCAATGTATCTAATTTGCTGTTGATATTCCCGATGGTGAGAACCGACACCACCAAGGCGGCAACCAGCAACAAAATTAAGCCGATTTTCAAGGTTTTTCCCGAGGCAGATTTGCCGATTCGGGGGGGATTTCTATTTTCCATTGTTTTTCAACACCTTTCGCGGTTTTTATTATACATCTTTTTTTCTGAAATGTAAATGAAAGTAACAAAATTGTAACCAAAAATTTTTTGATGGATTTTTTTAGTTTCTGAAAATTTTTGATGAATTTTTACAGTCAACAAATTGACAAAGACCGGGTAATAATGGTATACTGTGTTTGTTGCATACTTTTAAGGATTATTTAATAGTATGAATCACAAATAAACATACCTGATGAGGTGAAAGCAATATGTGCGGTATTGTAGGATATATTGGAAAAGAACAAGTGGCTCCCATTCTGTTGGATGGGTTGTCCCATTTGGAATATCGGGGGTACGACTCTGCGGGGATCGCCTGTATGCAGGGGGGTCAAATCGGTATTCACAAAGCCAAAGGCCGTTTGCAGGTGCTCAGCGATAAGATCGATGGGGGCGCCAAGGTAGACTCTACTTTGGGCATTGGCCATACCCGTTGGGCAACCCACGGCAAACCTTCGGATGAAAACTCTCATCCTCATTTGTCTGAAAAAGGCAATTACGCCATTGTTCACAACGGAATTATTGAAAATTACAGTGAGATCAAGTCGGCTTTGATGGCAGAAGGGGTAACCTTCGCTTCGGAAACCGACAGTGAAGTTATTGCCAACCTGTTGGAAAAGAACGACAACGGGGATTTCTTGGAAACGGTTAAGAAAACCGTGGATATGCTGGAAGGCTCTTACGCTTTGGGCATTGTTTGCACCAAATATCCCGACCGTTTTGTGGCGGTTCGCCATGCTTCTCCTTTGATTGTCGGGTTGTCCGACAAGGGGAACTTTGTGGCATCTGACATTCCTGCCATTCTTGCCCACACCCGCAAGATCTATCACTTGGGGGAAGGGGAAATTGTGGAACTCACCGGGGATAAAGTTCGGGTGTTCAACAGCGACCTGGAACCTGTGATCAAACAGGTGGAAGAAATCACCTGGGACGTAAAATCCGCCGAAAAAGACGGATATGATTATTTCATGGAAAAAGAGATTATGGAACAACCCCGCGCCTTGCACGACACCATTTCTCCCCGTATTGACGATAACGGAGAGATCGTGCTGGACGGCGTAAATCTCACTAAGGAAGACATTGAAGGATACAGCCGTATTTACATTACCGCTTGCGGTTCGGCGTATCACGTGGGCATGGTGGGGAAATATATTATTGAAAAACTGGTGCGGATTCCTGTGGAAGTTGACCTTGCCAGCGAATTCCGTTACCGTGACCCCATTGTGGACGATAAAACTTTGATGATCATCATCAGCCAATCCGGGGAAACTGCCGACACTTTGGCCGCTTTGCGGGAAGGGAAAAAACGGGGCGCCCGTATCCTTTCGGTGGTGAACGTGGTTGGGTCTTCTATTGCCAACGAGTCGGACGACGTGCTGTATACCTGGGCAGGCCCTGAAATTGCCGTTGCCACCACCAAGGCATACTCCACCCAACTTTCCATGATGTATCTTATCGCCCTTTATATGGCAGATAAATTGGAAATCATGACCAAAGAAGAAATCCGCAGTATGCTTTCTTCCTTGATGCAGTTACCCCAGTTGGTGCAAGAAGTGATTGACCGCAGTGCTCCCGTGGTGCTGGAATTGGCACGAACCTACAAGAATGTGGAACACGCCTATTATCTGGGGCGGAACGTGGACTATGCCGTGGCATTGGAAGCTTCTTTGAAACTGAAAGAAGTCAGCTACGTTCATTCCGAAGCCTATGCCGCAGGGGAACTGAAACACGGCACCATTTCTTTGATTGAAGAAGGTACCCTGGTGGTTGCCCTGGCAGGGTGTCATCGCGTGGTGGAAAAAACCGTTTCCAATATTCAGGAAGTAAAAGCCCGTGGCGCCAAGGTTGTGGTGGTTACCACCGAAGACAATACCGGGGTTGCTACCATGTGCGACCACGTGATCTACCTGCCTAAGGTAAAAGAAATGTTCCTGCCTTCTGTGGAAGTGATTCCCATGCAAATGCTGGGCTTCCAGTTGGCAAAAGAACGGGGTTGCGACGTTGACAAACCCAGAAACCTTGCCAAATCGGTAACCGTAGAATAAGGAGTATCCAGATGTTAAACAGTTTAACCATTGACGCGTTGTTGGACCTTTCCAAAACCATGGCGGCAAGCCTGTTTGAGGGAAAGACCTACCCTTATGAAGTGTTGCCCCACATCGGTTCTTTTATTAAAGAATTGGGCAAAACTCTGTCCGGGGAAGAATACACCGCTTTGGAAGGGGACGTTTACATTGCCAGATCTGCCAAGGTGGCTCCTTCGGCTCTCATCAACGGCCCTTGCATTATCGGGCCTGACGCGGAAGTTCGCCATTGTGCTTTTATCCGCGGCAATGCCATTGTGGGAGAAGGCGCCGTGGTAGGCAATTCCACCGAACTGAAAAACTGCATTTTGTTTGATAAAGTTCAGGTGCCCCATTACAATTACGTGGGGGATGCCGTTCTCGGTTTTAAAGCCCACATGGGGGCAGGGGCGGTAACCGCCAACGTGAAAGCGGACAATTCCAACGTCACCATTCGGGGACTGGAAGGAAATCTTCAAACAGGTCTGCGGAAAGTAGGGGCTGTGTTGGGGGACTTTGCCGACGTTGGTTGTAACAGCGTTCTCACCCCCGGTGCGGTTATTGGCAGACACACCAACATTTACCCCACCTCTATGGTGCGGGGCGAAGTTCCTGCCAACTCCATTTATAAAGGCAAAGGGAATATAGTCAAGAAAATTCAAAAGTAACAAAAAACCTTGAGAGGTACGCCTCTCAAGGTTTTTGAATTATATTTGAGTTTCCAAATATTCTCCTGCAAAATGAGCCGCCGTTGCTCCGTCGGCGGTGGCGGTTACAATTTGCCGCAAAGGTTTGGTTCGCGCATCCCCTGCGGCAAATACCCCGGGAATGGCGGTTTTGGTGGTTTCGTCGGCGATGATATAACCCTGATTGTCTAAGGGGAGAAGGTCTTTGACAAATTCGGTGGCAGGGGCTCTGCCGATGGAAATAAATATGCCATGGCAGGGAAGGGGATTGGTTTCCTGGGTTTTCATGTTTTCCACCAAAGCAGAAATGATTTTTCCCTGTTGCACTTCAAAATCGATGACCTTACTGTTCCATACAAAAGTGACGTTTTCCTTTTGGAACAGGGGGGCATGATAGATTTTTTCGGCACGAAGGGTATCCCGCCGATGTACCAAATATACCTGTTTGCAAAGCCCCGAAAGATACAGGGCGTCTTGCACGGCGGAGTTGCCGCCGCCCACCACCAGAACGGTTTTGTCTTTGTAAAACCGCCCGTCACAATGAGCGCAGTAGTGGATCCCTCTGCCGGTATATTCTTCTTCCTTTGCCAGTCCCAAGGGTCGGGGGTTGGCGCCAGTGGCAATGATCACCGTTTTGGCTTGTACCTGCCCTGCAGTGGTTTCCAACACTTTGATGGGAGGGGAAAGGTTCAGGTTTGTTACTTCCCCGTAAAGGGTTTCGGCACCGAAACGGGCGGCACTTTGCTCCATTTTCATCCCCAGGGTAAACCCGTCAACTCCTTCTTCAAAGCCGGGGTAATTGTCGATTTCTCCGGTCAGGGTCATTTGCCCACCGGGGGACAGTTTTTCCACCACCAGGGTGGAAAGCCCTGCCCGAGCGGCATATAAAGCGGCGGTGTACCCGGCAGGGCCGCCTCCGATAATTACAGTATCGTAAATGTGCATGGAATGGTACCTCCTTGGGATGAAAGGATCAGTCCTCCAACATGGCTAAGATCTGGGCTTTGGGGCGGGCGCCTGCCGATTGGGAAACAATTTCTCCTTGTTTGAGCACCACCATGGTGGGAATGGACATGACCCCAAAACGGGCGGCCAACTCTTGTTGTTCATCCACGTCAATTTTCCCAATCACGTATTGGGGGTATTCTTCGGCAATTTCTTCCAAAATGGGGCCCACCATACGGCAAGGACCGCACCAGGTGGCAAAAAAGTCTAATAAAACGGTTTTTTCAGTGTTTACAATTTCATCAAAATTTTCTTTGGTTACATGAATGGTTGACATAATATCATACATCCTTTCTTATTTATTAGTATTTGTGGTGTTAGGGTGATTTACAATAGTTGAAACCGATTTTTTTCAAAGGAAATTAACCCTTCATCCCGCATTTTGGACAGTTCGTTGGACATGGCACTGCGGTCCACCGCCAAAAAATCTGCCAACTGCTGGCGGTTATAGGGGATGGTGAAATAACTGCTGTGTTGCCCTTTGGCTTCCTGGGACAGGTAAGACATGAGTTTTTCCCGAATACAGCGGCGGGAAATATGCTCAATTTTCTGCACCAGTTTTTTATTTTTGCGGCACAGGGCAAAAAACAGGTTTTGCACCGTCATGGCGTGGAACCGACAGGCATGGGAACAGGTGGTGAGCAGGTGATTGGCATCCATAAAAATCACCGTGGCAGGGCTTTCCGCCACCACGTCGAAGGATAACTCTCCGCTCATGGGGGCAAGGTAGGCTTCCCCAAACAGTTCCCCGACCATCACGTTGCCTAAAATGCTGCGGTTGCCCCAATAGTCTTCCTTTTGCAACAGCAACTGCCCTTCTACCAGCAGGGGCAAAGCAGACAGCCGTTCCCCCTGGCGCAACACCGTTTCCCCCTTTTGAAAGGACTTGGCAACGGCTCCCAAACAGGACAGCATGGTGAGGATCTCTTCCTCCCGCACCCCGGAAAACAGTTGGGTTTGTTTTAAAATTCCCATATATTTCTTCATAAAAACTCCGTTTGTGTTGTAAAAACAACAGATTTGTTATGTTTATTATAGTATACTATCCACAGAAAGTCAAGAGAGGAGAAAAAATATGATTCGTAAAATTATAAAAATAGATGAAGAAAAATGCAACGGGTGCGGCGCTTGCGCCAAAGCCTGTCACGAAGGTGCCATTGAAATGGTGCAGGGCAAAGCCCGACTCACCCGGGAAGATTATTGCGACGGTTTGGGAGACTGCTTGCCTGCTTGCCCCACCGGTGCCATTACCTTTGAACAACGGGAAGCTCCCGCTTACAACGAAGCGGCGGTGCTGGCGGCAAAAGAGAAAAAAGAAAGAGTTGCTCCCTTGCCTTGCGGTTGCCCGGGCACCAACGTAAAATCTTTTGCCCCCAAATCCGCCCCTGTTATGGGGGCGCCCGCCGCGGCAGTCAGTCAGCTGACCCAATGGCCTGTGCAAATAAAATTGGTGCCGGTGAATGCTCCTTATTTTCAGGGCGCCAACCTGTTGGTGGCGGCAGACTGCTCTGCCTTTGCCTACGGTAATTTCCACCAGGAATTCATCCGCAATCGGGTGACTTTGATTGGTTGCCCCAAATTGGATATGGTGGACTACGCTTTGAAACTCACTGAAATCATTAAAAATAACAATATCAAAAGCGTTACCGTGGTGCGGATGGAAGTGCCCTGTTGCGGGGGCATTGAGCAGGCAGTGAAAACCGCTTTGCAGACCAGCGGGAAATTCATCCCCTGGCAGGTGGTTACCGTCTCCACCGACGGGAGAATATTGGAAAACTAAAGAGAATATAGCAAACCCAGCAGAGGAGCACTCCTCTGCTGGGTTTTATTAGGCATCTACAGGGAATGTTTCTCGTTTCCCTACTGAATATTGTAGGATATACAAGGCATCAGTAGCATTGATCTTGCTGTCACCCGAAACATCCGCAGTAATCTTTTGTTGGTCGGTAAGTTCTTGTTTTCCCACGGCGGTTTTTAGTACGGTTAAGGCATCTTTAGCATCTACACTTTTATCTCCATTTACGTCACCGTATAATCTATGGGATTGGGGCGGGAGATTCACGGCAGTACCGCAGATAGAACAGGTTTGATTTGTGGTGTCGTATACATGGGTTCCCATGATATCGATTGTAGTATTTTCATTTAATGTTGTATGGCAAACGGAACACTCTTGATGTTTATAGCCAACTTCACCGCAATTAGGTTGTTTATCGATGATCCATTGGTAATTGTGGGTAATAATTCTTGTTAGTTTGCATACATTACACTCTTGGTCACAATCGTTATCGTAGATGTGGTTTCCGGTAGTATCGATTGTGGTATTATTATCTAATGTTACATGACAAACGGAACACTCTTGATGTTTATAGCCAATCTCACCACAGTTGGGCTCTTGATCAACAATCCATTCATAAGTGTGAGTAACAGATCTTGTGAAATCACATATATTACACATGTTATCGCAATCGTTTGTGTAACTATGAGGATACATTTCTTGAGGTTTACGTATCCATTCGCAAGCTTCACATGTTGTGTCACATTCGCCAGAATAAATATGGTTATTTTCATCACAGGTATTGTAATGCCATTTTGCGGATAATAATACATCGTTTCCTGTTTGAGCTATTTGGATATTTTGCTTATCGCTTTCGGAACCACTATACCAAATATCGTTTAATGAATAACAGTTTTGGAATGCTCCGTAATCTATTTTTGTAATGTTTTTATATAGTGTTATATTTGTAATGCTTTCACAATTTGCAAAAGCATATTCTTCAATATTCATAAGATAAACAGGAAGGGTGATTTCCTGAATGGATTTACACCCGTAGAGTGAATATGCAGGGATAGTATTTGCAGATGTAATTTTGACTGTCTTTAATGATTCGGGAATGCAATTTTCATTTTCACCATAATAGTCTCCACCGAAAAGATATCCTATATAAGTTTCACGTGTATCGTTGTACATGTCTTGATTATAATTTCCAATGTATGGTAAGGATATGGTTATAAGGTTATGGCAATCGATAAATGCGGCTTTTCCCATGTAGGTGACATTTTTTGGAATGATTAAATCAGTGAGTCCTGTGCATCCGGCAAAGGCAGACGAATATATACTTGTAATATTATCATTTAATACAATGTTTGTTAATTCGGAGCAATGAGCAAATGCGTCTGTGCCAATAGATTTTATTGGATATCCTTGATACTTGTTTGGGATAATTAACTCCCCTTTCGTATTAGTATTGCAATCTGTAATTTCATATGAATTATTTGTACGCCAAGTAAATTCACACACCTCTTCAATGCTATTTGTTCCAGAAGCACAAATGGGCATATATAAAGGGAGTAAAGCGATAATGAGGAGTGAGGTAAAAAGTTTTTTCATATATATTTCCTCCTAAAATAAAAAGTGCGCCTACCGAAGCAGACGCACAAAAAATGCAAACTCCGATAGTCGCCAAACTAACCGAGTGTGAAATGGGGCGTAAACGCACACATTGCATATCAAGGTGGAATTTGCATTTTTATCAAATTCAATCCTTGGTATACAAAGCATTATCGAAAATAAGCGTAATTATTCCTAAAAAAGAAAAAATACACCCAATTTCACACATATTCAGTTAGTTTGGCAATATCAGTTTACCATAGTTTTCATAGAAATGCAATAGTAGGGGATAAAAAAACGGAACGACTGTTAAGCCGTTCCGTTTCAAGGGTTACGATGCTTTTGGCAAGGAAGTTTCACAAAGGGCATTGGCGGTTTGCCACATGGTTTCAGCGAAGACGGCGTAGCCTCGGGTGGGGTCATTTACGAATACGTGAGTGACGGCGCCAATGAGTTTGCCTTGTTGCACAATGGGGGAACCGCTCATGCCTTGAACGATGCCCCCGGTTTGGGCAAGAAGGGCGGGGTCGGTGATTTTTACGATCATATTCTGGCAGGTGCGGTCGCTGACGTTGATTTTTTCAACCTGGCAGGTATAAGCAGTCACAGTACCGCTGACGGCGGAATAAAGAAAGGCGTCGCCTTCTTCCACCTCTTGTTTATATCCCAGGGGGAAGGTTTCCCCTTTTAAGGGGGTGGTCATGGTGCCGAACACCCCGCACTCACAGTTGGAGGCGATGGTTCCCAGGGAGGCATTGGAAATCAGGGTGCCTTTCAATTCCCCGGCATTGCCTGCGGTGCCTTTGCGGATGCCGTTGATGTGTGCCTGCACAATTTCCCCGGTGGACAGGGGCATTAAGTCCCCGGTGTCGCTGTCGCACACCCCGTGCCCCAAGCCGGCATACATCCCTGTTTGAGGGTCATAAAAGGTCAGGGTACCCAGCCCCGCGGTGGAATCCCGCACCCAGATCCCAATGCGGTAGATTCCTTCGGAAGACAGGACAGGGTGCAAAGTCAGAGTTTTCCCTTGACCTTCCCGTTGTATCGAAAGGGTCAGGGGTTGACCGCTTCCTTGCGCCACAAAAGATTGCAGTTGACTGTTGGTGGAAACGGGGGTGTTATTCACTGCTAAAATCAAGTCCCCCAACTGCAGTCCGGCGTCTGCCCCGGGACAACAGGTGCCCTTGGGGGTATCAACCTTGGCAATGCCCACCACCAGCACTCCTTTTGCCAAAATTTTCACCCCGAAGGGATTTCCGCCCACCACCAATTCAGGAGGACTTTGGAGTTGCACGTTGGCGGTGGAAATGGGGATGCATCCAAAGAGTTTTACCGTGGCAGAGGGGGAGGAATTGGAACTGTTTTTCAGGGTTGCCACCATGGGAAATGGGGAGGAAAAGGAGATGTCTTCCCGGGAGGAAAGATGAAAACTTTGGGGGACGGTGCCCGCCGAAACTGCCGACATGACCAGCAGGGCAATACACAGGAAAAAGGATAGGGTTGCAAGAATTTTCGGGATTTTTTTTAAAACAATAATGCTCACTCCTTTCTCCTTTACTTTACCCCGGGCGGTTTTCGTTTTGCCCTGAAAAATGTTACAAATAAGGAAGTTGACATTCTCTGTGAGAATGGGTATAATAACACAGAAGTTATTGAGAACGGATTGGATGATTATGGAAAAACAATCAAAAATTATTCGGGCAATTTCGGTGGAAGGCAGTGCTTTTATTCATGCCTGCGACGCCACTGCCATTGTTGCCAAGGCGCGGGAAATTCATGATACTTCCAAAACCATGACCGCCGCTTTGGGACGGGCGTTGATTGCCTGTTCTTTAATGAGCGCCCAGTTAAAAGGGGAAAAAAACACCCTGACCCTGCAATTTCAAGGGGACGGTCCTGCCGGCACGGTTTTATGCGTGGGGGACAGTAAAGGCAACGTGAAAGGCTACGCCCAGAACCCCGAAACCGAACTGCCTCCCAACGATTTGGGAAAACTGGATGTGGGTGGTGCCATTGGTCACGGTACTTTGCACGTGATGAAAGATTTAGGGATGAATGAACCCTATCATGGCATGTGTCCCATTGTTACCGGGGAAATCGGGGAAGACATTACCGAATATTACGCCACCAGTGAACAGATTCCTTCGGCTTGCGCTTTGGGGGTACGGGTGAATCGGGATCTCACCGTGAAATCCGCAGGGGGCTTTTTGGTGCAACTGCTTCCGGGGGCGGACCCCAACATCATCACCAAATTGGAAGAAAATTTAAAAAATATCGGTTCGGTTTCCCAGAAGATTGCCGAAGGTATGACACCCTATCAAATCATTGAACAGGTATTTGCTGATATTCCTTTCGATATTTTGGACGAAAACGATATTCAATATTCCTGTGCCTGTTCCAGAGAGAAGTATTCCCGTATTTTGGCAACCCTTAACCAAAAGGATCTGAAAAGCCTGATTGAGGAAAATCAACCTGTGGAAACGGTTTGTAATTTTTGCGGTGAAAAATACGTTTTCGAAATTGATGAACTGAAAAAATATGTAAAATAAAAATTTCAAGTAAAACAAAAACAGCTCCCTTGTGCAATGCAAAGGGAGCTGTTTTCATAAAACTAAGATAATTAAAAAACTGTAAATTGAAAATCCGTAAATCTATTAGCACATCACTAAAACAAAATGATACTTGCGTTCCTGTGCCATTATCGATTGGCTAACACGGTTTGTTCGTAGTCTTTTACGGTTGCATACCACTGACCGTCTTCGGGTGCACCGGCGCGACGGCAATATTCTGCCCAAACGTCTCCGAAGGGCAGGGTTTTCAGTTCTTCCTGTTCCACCATCAAGCGGGTCCAGTCGGAAGCGTCTTGCAGATCCTGCAGGGTCTTGGTGGGGGTAAGCAGAGCCATCAACAGGGCTTTTTGCACGTTGCGGAAGCCCACAGTCCAGGCGGCAATGCGGTTAATGGATGCGTCAAAATAGTCCAGAGCAATGTCTACTTTGCCATCCAGACCGCCGCAACGGACGATCTCTTTACAAATTTCTTTGGTTTCATCGTCCAGAAGTACCACGTGGTCACTGTCCCAACGGATGGGGCGGGTAACGTGCAGGGCGATTTCGTCAAAGAAGGCAAGCAAGGCAGGAATTTTGTCCGACACCACTTCGGTGGGATGATAGTGACCGTTATCCATCAGGGGGATGCATTTATCCTTGTTGGCGGCGGCATAACTTAAGGAAAATTCACCGCTACCCACGGTATAGGCTTCCACACCGATGCCGAATACTTTGGATTCGATACAAGGTTTGACCTTGTTGAAATCAAAGGGTTCAGACAAAATTTCATCAATGGATTCTTTATACCGCACACGGGGGCCAAGGCGGTCGGCGGGGATATCTTTAAAGCCGTCCCCGGTCCAGATGTTCATCACACAGGGTTGACCCAATTCGTCTGCCAGATACTGGGCAATGCGGATACAGGCTTTACCATGATTGATCCAGAATTTTCTGGTTTCTTCGTTGGGACTGGAAAGGGTCAAGGGGTCGCACATGGGATGGGAAAAGAAGGTGGGGTTAAAGTCGCAACCCAAGCCTCTTTCTTTACAGAAATCCACCCAGGGTTCGAAGTGTTTGGGTTCAATTTGGTCACGGTCCACCCAACCGCCGTTTTCTTCATTGAAAATGGCATAGCAGGCATGGAGGTTCATTTTTTTGGTACCGGGGCACAGTTTCAACACCATGTCCAGGTCGGCCATCAATTCTTCGGGGGTTCTGGCTCTGCCGGGGTAGTTGCCGGTGGTTTGAATCCCCCCGGTCAAGGGACCGTCGGTTTTTTGGTCGAACCCGCGGACGTCGTCCCCTTGCCAGCAATGCAAGGATACGGGAACGGCGGCTAATTTCGCCATGGCGGCATCGGTGTCGATACCCAGAGCGGCATATTGGGCTTTGGCTTGTTCATAACGATTCATACTATTCAACCTCCACTAATTCAAAGGATTCTTTAACAATTTCTCTTGCTTTTTCCAGGGTAAGGGAACTGTCGGCATACATAAGCTGGGCAATTAAGTTGCCTGTGGCGGTGGCTTCGGTGGGGCCTGCCAGCACCCGTTTGCCGGTGTACTCTTTGGTAAGTTTGTTCAGATAAGTATCTTTGCTTCCCCCGCCGATGATGTTCACCAGGTCAATTTTTTTGCCTGTAAGGGTTTCAATGGTTTCCACGGCGGTCTTATAGGAAAGGGCAAGGGAGTGATACACACTGTTTAATACGTCTCCCAAGGGAAGGTCAGGTTTGCCCAGATGACCCCGAATGGCTTCGATCATGTTTTCAGGGGCTACAAATTCAGGGGCGTTGGGGTCAATAGTGTGGGTAAATTTACTTTCCATTGCCATGTACATCATTTCATCGTAGGTGTACTGTTTGTTCAGGTTCCGACGAATGTTCTGGAACAGCCACATTCCCATGAAATTTTTCAGGAAACGGTAACGGTAGAGAATGCCCCCTTCGTTGGT
The DNA here is from genome assembly GCA_045593325.1 of Acutalibacteraceae bacterium. Classification (GTDB taxonomy): domain Bacteria; phylum Bacillota; class Clostridia; order Oscillospirales; family Acutalibacteraceae; genus UMGS1484. Next base: position 16,627 of record JAZNWL010000006.1, read on the forward strand.
GAACCCTGCATGCAGGGCTTCGGGGGTGGTGATGGGGGTGGCAAGTTCGGTGCCGATAAGGCTCCAGGTGCCGGAGGAAATATAAACCCCACTGTCCCCAACGGGGCAGGCGGCAACCGCTGAGGCAGTGTCGTGAGAGGGGCAGAGGATCACAGTGCTGTCAAAGCCCATCTCGGCTTTTACGTCATCACTGAACTTGCCCACTACGGTACCCGGCAGGGAAAGGTCCCCAATTAAATGAGAGGGGATGCCCAGCATGGCAAGGAGGTCTTCATCCTTCTCACGGGTTTCGGCACTGACAAAGGCCCCTGTGGTGGCATTGGTGTATTCGTTTTTCATGACCCCGGTTAATTTATAGGAAAGATATTCGGGAATCATTAACAGACGACTGGCTTTTTCCAGTTTTCCTGACTTTTTATCGCAATATAATTGGTAAATGGTGTTGAAATTCAAAGATTGAATGCCGTTGCGGGCATATAAGGCTTCCCGGGGTAAAATGCTGTCGATTTCTTCGGGAATCCCGTTAGTCCGGGGGTCACGGTAAGAAACCGCCGGCAGAATTTCTTTGCCTTGTTGGTCCAGCAAAACGTAGTCCACCGCCCAAGTGTCAATGGCAACGGTGTAGGGAACCACCTTCAATTTGGCACATTCACGGATCCCTGCTTTCACTTCCTTTGTTAAATGGGCAATGTCCCAGATCAGGTTGCCGTCCTGCTCCATAATATTGTTTTCAAAACGGTAAATTTCCTGCAAAATCAGTTTGCCTTGCTCCAAATGTCCCAAAATATGACGACCGCTGGAAGCGCCAATGTCAACTGCTAAAAAGTATTGCAATGAAATTCCCTCCTTTGCTTCCTATAAAGTTAGTAAAATTATACCATTTCAGCCCATTTTTGTCAAGAACGCCCCCTTATGAAAAGCGTTCAGATTGGTTTTGCTATCCAAAAGAGACAAAAGACAATGATTTTTCCCGAAAAGAAAAAATAAAGAGAGAAAAATAAAATTTTTTAAAATTTTTTGAACCCGGTTTTTTTGAAAGCAAAAATTCTGTTATCGAAATTTGTCGGGGAACAGCGAAGGGGAAAATCATAAAAAATGAGAAAGAGTTGAACCATGTCGAAAATGACAAAAAATCGCCAAAATGTGAACTACATTCACAAAATGCGGTGTTTTCGGCAAAAACTATTGACATATTTTGGGGTGCATGGTAGAATATGGCTACAGAATAAACGTAACGGGGGTTATGATAAAATGGACAAAAAGTTAAAGGTATTGTTGGCAGACAATTCTGCCGAGTTCGGGCATCCCTTCTCCAATTTGTTAAAAACTTACGGTATTGAGGTGTTAAGTTTAGAGAAGGACGGCTCCAAAGTGTTCGGAGAAGTGAAACGGTTCAAACCCGACGTATTGGTGATGGACGTGTTCATGCCCAAGTTGGATGCCATTGGGGTGTTAAATCAATTAAAGACCATGGATCCCAAAGCAAAACCCATTTGCATGGTGCTTTCCAAAAGCGACAATCGCATGTTGGAAGGGGAACTGCTGAAAACGGGAGCGGACTATTATTTCCTGCGTCCTGTGGAATTGGAAGTGATTGCTGAGCGGATCTTTCAGTTTACCGGGCGAAAAATGCAGGGTGGCAGAACCAGGGAACAAGGCTCGCTGGTTTCGGAGACCGACATTGAAATTATGGTCACCGAAATGATTCACCAATTAGGCGTTCCTGCTCACATTAAAGGGTATCATTACCTGCGAACTGCTATTATTTTGTCATTGAAAGAGCCGGAATACGTGGGCGCCATTACCAAAATGCTGTATCCCACCGTGGCGAAATATCACGACACCACCTCGTCCCGGGTGGAACGTGCCATTCGTCATGCCATTGAAGTGGCTTGGGACAGGGGCGACGTGGAAGTGCTGAACACCTGCTTCGGCTACACCATTCACAATACCCGGGGCAAGCCCACCAACAGCGAATTTATTGCCCTGATTGCCGATAAATTGCGGTTGCGGCTGAAAGTGGCGTAAGTTTGGCGTCTATTTTGTAGTGCAAAAAGCATAAAATATACAATATATGGTAAAAAAAGACCTATTTTTTCAATTTTTTTCAAAAATAGGTCTTTATTTTTTTGTCAAAGAGTGATATACTATATGCAGTATATAGTATTGAAGTTTCCTCGGCAAAACAAGATGTGGTTTCCTCTTTCTCCGGTTTTGCCGTTTTTCTTGTAAAAAAATAAGAGTATAAGGGAGAAATCTCTCATGGATAAATTTATTATTAACGGAGGAACCCCGCTACGGGGAGAAGTTACCATCGGCGGCGCCAAAAATGCCGCGGTTGCTATTATTCCCGCCGCTATTCTCAGTGACGGTATCTGCCGTATTGAAAACGTTCCTCAAATTTCCGACGTAACCAACTGTTTGCGGATCTTATACGAAATGGGCGCAACCGTAAAAACCATTGACGCTCATACGGTGGAAATAGATTCCCGTTACCTCCACACCCACGTGGTGCCCCATGAAATGGCAAAACGGATGCGTGCCTCTTATTACTTATTGGGGGCGCTGTTGGGGAAATTCAACACCGCCAGCGTTGCCATGCCCGGTGGATGCGATTTGGGCCCCCGTCCCATTGACCAACACTTAAAAGGATTTGAGGCTTTGGGTGCAGGGATCTCCTTGCAGGACGGGATGATTACCGTCACCGCTGACCGTTTGCTGGGCACCTCGATTTATTTAGACGTGGTGTCGGTGGGGGCTACCATTAACATTATGATTGCCGCCGCCAAAGCCAGAGGGCTTACCATTATTGAAAACGCCGCCAAAGAACCTCATATTGTTGACCTTGCCAACTTTTTAAACTCCATGGGGGCGGATATCCGCGGGGCAGGTACCGACGTCATTAAAATCCGCGGGGTGGATTCCTTGCGGGGGACAACCTATTCCATTATTCCCGACCAGATCGAAGCAGGCACCTTTATGGTTGCCGCCGCCGCCACCGGTGGGGACGTGCTGATCAACAACGTAATTCCCAAGCACCTGGAATCCATCAGCAATAAATTGATTGAAGCAGGGGCAGAGATCACCGAATACGACGAAGCCATTCGGGTGCGTCGTACCGGCCCTGTGAATAAATGTGTGATCAAAACCATGCCTCATCCCGGTTTCCCCACCGACATGCAACCCCAATTCGGGGTGCTCCTTGCCATTGCCCAAGGTACCAGCATTGTCAGCGAAGGCATTTGGGATAACCGCTTCCGTTACACCGAACAGCTGGCTCGTATGGGTGCCAACATTCAGGTGAACGGCAAGGTAGCGGTGTTTGAAGGGGTGGAAACCCTGAAAGGGGCGCCGGTTCGCGCCAATGACCTGCGGGCAGGGGCTGCCATGATGATTGCAGGGATGATTGCCGAAGGCACCACCGAAATTGAAGATATTCACTACATTGAACGGGGTTACGAAATGGTGGAAGATAAGTTCCGTAAATTGGGAGCAGATATCAAACGGATCACCGTTCCCTCATCCATTTCCAAGGTTGTTTAATTGAATGAGTTAAATAGAGCCTTTTTCAATAAAAGGCTCTATTTTGTTCCAATGGAGATTGTTTATGTCAAAAATATGTCAATTATTTTCCGGAAGTACGGGAAATGCTACGTATATAGGATGCGGCTCGGGCGGTATTTTGGTGGATGCAGGGGTTTCCTGTAAGCGACTGACTGCCGCTTTGAATGAGATAGGGGTTGACCCCAAATCTTTACAAGGGATTTTCTTAACCCACGAACATCACGACCATATTGCAGGGGTGCGGGTGTTTGCCTCCCGTTTCGGGATTCCTGTATTCGGCAGTCAGGGAACCATGTGCGCCCTGGATGAACAAGGGTTACTTACCGATAAATACGATGCCTACATACTGGACCTTCCCACTCTGCAGGTGGGGGAATTTGAAATTTCCTCCTTTGCCACCTCCCACGATACCCCCGAAAGTTTGGGGTATCGGGTGAATTTGCCTGACGGCAATACCGTTGGGGTGTGCACCGACCTGGGGTTTGTCAGCCACGGAGTACGGGAAGGGCTTTTGGGTTGCAACGCGGTGGTGTTGGAATCCAACCACGATTTGAATATGCTGAAAACCGGCCCTTACCCCACCTATTTAAAGGAACGGGTCATGAGCCGACGGGGGCATCTTTCCAACGACGATTGTGCCGCCGAATTGGCGGGCTTGGTGCGAGGGGGCACCACCCGTTTCATTCTTGCCCACTTAAGTCAGGAAAACAATCTGCCCTTGTTGGCAAAACGCACCGCCCTGGCTTGTTTACGGGAGCAGGGCATGGAAGAAAATAAAGACTTTTTATTGCAGGTGGCACCGGTTTGCGGTGGCACACCCTTTACCTTGTAGGAGGATTGAAAATGCTGAACCTTTCGGTGATTTGCGTTGGCAAATGCAAAGAGAAATATTTGGTGGACGCCTGTAAAGAGTACCAAAAACGGTTACAGGGATATTGTAAACTGGAAATCGTGGAACTGGACGAGGTTCGGTGTTCCGACAATCCTTCGGACAAAGAAATTGCCCTGGTGTTGGAAGGGGAAGGCAAGCGAATTTTGGAAAAAATTCCCCAACGGGCAACGGTGGTTGCCTTGTGCATTGAAGGGAAACAGTGGTCTTCTCCCGAACTTGCCGACTTTTTAAAGGAACAGCCTGTGCTGGGGTGCAGTCACATCGCCTTTGTGATTGGCGGTTCCTTCGGATTGTGGGATGAAGTGAAAAAGAAAGCCAAAGTAAAACTTTCCTTTTCCAAAATGACCTTTCCCCATCAGCTTTTTCGGGTGTTGTTGCTGGAACAGCTTTACAGAGGATTTCAAATCGGTATCGGCGGACGGTACCATAAATGATAGAGAGGATATAAAACCATGGCAAAAAAGCAAGAATATGGGAATGAGAGTATCTCCTCCTTAAAAGGGGCGGACCGTGTTCGGAAACGTCCTGCGGTTATTTTCGGGTCGGACGGCATCGAAGGCTGTCAACATTCGGTGTTTGAGATTATTTCCAACTCCATTGACGAAGCCCGTGAAGGCTACGGCAAGAAGATCATTGTTACCCGCTATGCCGACGGTGCCATTGAGGTGGAAGACTTCGGCCGTGGGATTCCCGTGGATTATAACAAACGGGAAGAACGGTATAACTGGGAACTGCTGTTCTGCGAAATGTACGCAGGGGGCAAATACGGCAATAACGACGGGGGCAACTATGAATTTTCCCTGGGGCTCAACGGGTTGGGGCTTTGTGCCACCCAGTATGCTTCGGAATATATGGAAGCCGACGTGAAAAACGGTGGGTATCATTATCACCTGCGGTTTGAAAAAGGGGAATGTGTTACAGGGCTGGAAAAGGAAGAATATTCAGGTCGTGCCACAGGTACCAGAATCCGTTGGAAACCCGACCTGGAAGTGTTTACCGATATTGCCATTCCCCTGGAATTTTATCAGGACGTATTAAAACGCCAGGCGGTGGTCAACGAAGGGATCACCTTTATTCTGCGGGACCAACAGGGAAGAAGTTTTGAAACCTATGAATATATGTATGAGCACGGGGTAACCGACTATGTAGAAGAAGTTGTGGGGGAAAAGGCCATGACCGCCGTGCAAACCTGGGAAACCGAGCGGGAAGGGAAGGACCGGGAAGACAAGCCCACCTATCGGGTGAAGATCAAGTCTGCCCTGTGTTTCTCCAATACGGTGCAAAAGAAAGAATATTACCATAACTCCAGCTGGCTGGAATACGGCGGTGCCCCCGAAAAGGCGGTGCGCTCTGCCTTTGTTTCTCAAATTGATGCGTACTTGAAAAATAACAACAAGTATCAGAAAAACGAAAGCCGTATTTCCTTCCAGGATATTGAAGAATGTCTGGTACTGGTTATCTCCTCTTTCTCTACCCAGACTTCCTATGAAATTCAGACCAAAAAGGCCATTACCAATAAATTTATCCAGGAAGCCATGACCGACTTTTTCCGTCATCAACTGGAAGTGTACTTTATTGAAAACCATGGGGAAGCCGAAAAACTGGTGGAGCAGGTGCTCATTAACAAACGGTCTCGGGAAAAATCCGAAAAAGAACGGTTGAACCTGAAAAAGACCCTGCAAAAGAAAAACAGTTTTCTGGACCGCATTGAAAAATTTGTGGATTGCCGTTCCCGTGACATGGAAAAACGGGAACTGTTCATCGTAGAAGGGGACTCGGCTTTGGGGTCTTGTAAACTGGCGCGGGATCCTGAATTCCAAGCCATTATGCCGGTTCGGGGGAAGATCCTCAACTGCCTGAAAGCCGATTATGCCCGTATTTTCAAAAGCGAGATCATCACCAACCTGATCAAGGTTATGGGGTGTGGGGTGGCGGTTACCTCCAAAGCCAACAAGGACCTTTCCACCTTTGATATGAACAAACTCCAATGGAACAAGGTCATTATCTGTACCGATGCCGACGTGGACGGTTTCCAGATTCGTACCTTGATTTTAACCATGCTCTATCGGCTGACCCCCGCCCTGATTGAAGAAGGCAGGGTGTATATTGCCGAAACCCCCTTGTATGAAATCATCAGTAAAGGGGAAACCTATTACGCTTACAATGAAAGCGAAAAGACTCAAATTATGGAAATCATCGGGGATCAGAAATACAAGATCAACCGTTCCAAGGGGCTGGGTGAAAATGACCCTGACATGATGAACTTAACCACCATGAATCCCGCCACCCGCCGTTTAATTCGGGTGATGCCGGAAGATGCCGAAGAAACCGCCCGTATGTTTGACCTGCTGGAAGGGGACGACCTGGCAGGGCGGAAAGATTACATTGCTCAATACGGGGCAGATTATTTAGATATGATCGATATTTCTTAAGGGAAGGGGGAACGCAAAAATGGCAACCAAGAAAAAGAAAAAACAAACCGAAAACCAAACACCCGACCTGGCGGCATTGCACACCACCATTATGGGGTCGGGTCTTGTGGTAGACCAACCGGTTACCGACACCCTGAAGATCAACTACATGCCTTATGCCATGAGTGTTATTGTTTCCCGTGCCATTCCTGAAATTGACGGGTTCAAACCTTCTCATCGGAAACTGTTATACACCATGTATCAAATGGGGCTGTTAAAGGGCGGCACCACCAAATCCGCCAACATTGTGGGGCAAACCATGCGGCTGAACCCCCACGGGGACGCCGCCATTTACGAAACAATGGTGCGGTTGACCACCGGGAATGAAGCTTTGCTTCACCCTTACGTATTGTCCAAGGGTTCCTTCGGGAAAGCCTATTCCCGTGACATGAAAGCCGCCGCTGCGCGGTACACCGAAGCAAAACTGGCAGACCTTTCGGCGGAATTGTTCCGCGATATCGGCAAGGAAACGGTGGACTTTGTGGACAACTACGATGCCACCATGAAAGAACCTACCCTGTTTCCCGTTACTTTCCCCAGTGTTCTTATTAACAACAACTCGGGGATTGCGGTAGCCATGGCCAGTGAAATCTGCTCCTTTAACCTGAAAGAGGTTTGTGAAACCACCATTGCTCTGATGCGGGATAAGGACCACGTCATTGCCGACACCATGCCTGCTCCCGATTTCCCCGGCGGTGGGAAACTGCTGTATAATCGGGAAGAAATGGATAAGATCTATGAAACCGGGCGGGGGAGTTTCAAGGTACGCAGTGTGTATCATCACGACGCTAAAAACAACTGTATTGACATTACCCAGATTCCTCCCACCACCACCTGTGAAGCCATCATTGAAAAGATCGTGGACTTGGTGAAACTGAAAAAAATCACCGAAATCAACGACATTCGTGACGAAACAGGGCTTCAGGGGTTGCGGATCACCATTGACCTGAAACGGGGCACCGACCCTGACAAACTCATGCAAAAACTCTTTAAACTCACCCCTCTGGAAGACAGTTACGCTTGTAACTTCAACCTGTTGATTGCAGGGTCTCCCATGGTGTTGGGGGTAAAAGAGATCTTAACCGAATGGATCGCTTTCCGTATGGAATGTGTGCGCCGTCGGGTATACTTTGACCTGGAACGGGCAAGAGAAAAATTGCATTTATTGAAAGGTCTTTCCAAGATCCTGTTGGATATTGACAAGGCTGTGAAGATCGTGCGGGACACCAAAGCCGAGGCTGAGGTGGTTCCCAATTTGATGATTGGTTTCGGCATTGACGAAATTCAGGCAAACTACGTTGCGGAAATTAAACTGCGTCATTTGAACCGGGAATATATTCTTCACCGTTTGGAAGAACTGGAAGAACTGGAAAAAACCGTGGCAGAACTGGAAGCTGTTCTTAAGAGCGACGGAAAGATCAAGAATATCATTATTGGGGAACTGAAAGAGGTTATTAAAAAATACGCTCAGGACCGCAAATGTGAAATTCTTTACACCCAGGATATGGAAGAAGAACCCGTTGTGGAAGAAGTGCCCGAGTATCCTGTGCATTTGTTCTATACCAAGGAAGGGTATTTCAAAAAGATTTTGCCCAATTCCTTGCGCATGAGCGGGGAACAAAAACTAAAAGAGGGGGACGAGATCCAGATTGCCATGGAATCCTCCAACAACAAAGAGTTGTTGTTCTTTACCGACAAACAGCAGGTTTACAAAACCACCGTTCATGCCTTTGACGAAACCAAGGCAAGCGCCATGGGGGATTTTGTTGCTGCCAAACTGTCTATGGACGATGGGGAACGCCCCTTATACATGGCGGTGACCGATAAGGATTATCAGGGCAATATGCTGTTCTTCTTTGAAAACGGCAAGGTTGCCAAGGTGGAAATGAAGGCATATAAAACCCTCACCAACCGTAAAAAACTCATCAATGCTTACAGCGACAAGGCTCCCATTGTGGATATTGTATATGCTCCCGAAGAAAAGGAATATCTCATGACCTCTTCCAACGGTAGAATGTTACTGTTCCATTCGGCTGCCATTCTTCCCAAAACCACCAAGAACACCCAAGGGGTGGCGGTGATGACCCAGAAACGGGGACACCGCTTGCTGAAGGTGCAGGAATACGGGGACGGAATGTTGATGAAGCCTCATCGGTATCGGACCAGGACGCTGCCCTCCGCAGGAAGTTATATGCAGGCAGAGGAGACCGGCGAACAACTAAGTTTTTAGCGTGTTCAGACCTGGCGATAACGGCACGGGAACGCAATTTTATAAACATATTGGTTGTTGTGCTATGTTTTGGTTTTATTGAATTTTTAGTTTGTTTTCATATCAAAGTTTGAGAAGAGCCGACAACCCATCGAGGGGTATCGGCTCTTATGCTTACCCGTTTTTCCGCCTCTCGACGTACCATCGTACGCCTTCGGACGGAAGGAACGGGTATCCCGCACCATTCTCGTAGGTCTGAACCTGCTTTGGGGAAGTGGGGTTGTGTTTGGAAGGAAATGCCGTTCTGCATCATTCTCGCTGCTCTAAAATACCTTGTGGTGAAGCAGGGTGGAACGGGCGAGAATGGATTTTTTTGCAACGTGGAGTTATTATGGTGTGCTTGTTTTTCCCTTTTTGTCTGCCCTTTTTGCCTTGTTTTTGGGGTGGAAGTGTGGTATATAAAAGGTAAAGGAATCACAGGAGGGGATTTTTATGAGCACTATGATACAATATCCTATAAAGGGAAGAAAACTGGGGGATGTGCTTTCACAGCACACCCTGGATTTACTGATGACTCAACTGGAAGAATGGCAACAAGGCCCCGGTGTTTTCGGCGCGTTGCATTTACATTCCTGCTGGGGCACCGTTTCGGTGTTGGATAAAGGCTACCAAGGGGAAAGCGTAAGTCGGTTTGGTGGGCTTATGGGTCTGTTCAAGCGTATTTATGAAAAAACCGGCAACCCCAAATGGCGGATGACGGTGGATGCCATGGCTTCTCATTTATTGTATTTGCAAGAAGAAAGCGGTGGGTTTATTCATTCCGGGGCGGAATTTGAACCCATGTTCAGCACCATTGCTTGCCCCATTCATTTGTTTACTCCCATGATGGTGTTAAGTGAGTATTATAACTGGCCTCATGCCAATGAAGATATTAAGGCGCTCATCCCCGACGCGTTGAAACGGCACTTTGCCTTTGCGGTGGACTCCATTTGGAAAATCGGTAACACCCATAAACGCCCCTTGGATTTCCCCGGTTGGTGCGGGGTCACCAATCAGGATTTATATGCCACCGCCGCCATTGCGTTGTTTTCCGAAACCTTTGACCAGCCCCAAGCCTATGAACAATACGGCAAACCGGTGCTGGACTATTATTTGACCTCCGATTATTATCATAAAGACATTGGCTTGTTTGAACGGGGGGACGGAAACAATTTTGCCGAGCGTACGGTATATCATAATATTGTTTTGAATTTGCTTTGGAAATTGTATGAAATCAAAGGGGAAACTGCCGCTTTAGATGCCTATTATAACGTGGCAGGCCACCTGTTTGATGCGGTGTTTGTGGGGGACGACGGGCTCACCTATCTTGCCCGTGGTGCCAAAACCGACCCTGTGGATAAAAGTAAGGTGTACGGCTGGGAATACGGCGCCATTGCCTTTGACGGCTATCCCGGGCTCATTGGTCACATGAAGCGGTATTTACAAAAATATCCCGATGCACAAAAAGCGGAAATTGTGGAACAATTAAAAGATACCATTGCCGCCTATGTGCGGGAGGATGGCACCATTCCCATGGGGATCTTTAACCCCAATCCCATGTTTTCGTTGGTTTCCAACCCCGAGGGCGGCGGTTGGGCACAGTTTGTGATGAACGAATTGGGCGAAGAAAACTGGCGTGAACCCCAAAAGGTTGCCCTTCCTTGTATTCACCGCACCTTGGGGGACTTCACCTGGAAACAACAGGGGCGGTATTGGGCAATGGAAGAAAAAGGAGTTCGCAAGTTCGGCGGCTACACCCGATACGATGCCGGTGTGGTAAAAGGGCCGGATGCCTTACCCGTTCTGGGTGATTTTGACTGTCTGGAAAATCCTGATATTGTGGAGACCCTTCCCGATGACTATTTGAAAGGCATGGAAAAACCCCATCGGTGTTAAAAAATCAGGCTACGGAATAAAATTACAGTAAAATCGGGGGAATTTCAAATTCCCCCGATTTTTTAATAGGAAACCCCATTCATGTCAAAAAATTATCTTTTTTCAAAAATTTTCAATTTTTAGTGAGATATTTTAAAGATTTGTGTGTTTAATAAGTAAAAGGAGGCGATTTTATGAAAAAAATGATTTCTATGCTGTTAAGTTTGGTTTTGGTAATTGCTTGCTGTGTGCCCGCTTTGGCTACTGAAGAAAAGACGGTAACCTTTTCTTTCAGTCAGGTCAGCGGAAAAGCAGGGGATATTGTATACGTTGACTTTTCTGTTTTGGAAGAAAATACATATATTACTAATTTTGGTCTGAAATTCGTGTTTGATTTCCAAAAGGTGGAACGGATTTCTCACCCTGAAACCAAAAAATGGTTTAAGGCGGGTCCCGTTCTTACCACGGAAGACCCTTTTGAACAAGCTCCCGTTTCCTATGTTTTCAAGGAAGAAATAATGGAACTTTATATTGCTGAACCTTCCGCAATCAGTTTGGCAGGGGTTATTGGCACTTTCGCCTTTCGTTTGTTGGAAGACATTCCTCAACAGCAGGGGGTAATGGCATGCCGAGTGATGGGAGCTCCTCTTTATTATCCTGAAATGAGTACCGAGGCAGAGGTTACCATTGAAAACAATTTGGATTTTGCTTCATTTTCCTCTATCATTCCCGGTGCCATGCAAGGGAACAAAGTAACCTTTTGGTTAGAGAGTGCTGAAGGAAAACAAGGGGATATTGTTTTTCTGATTTTGGCGATTAATGAGGTGTATAGTTACATTGGGGAATTTGAATTGGAATTCTCCTTTGATACCGAACGATTACAACTGGTTGAAAATCCACAAAGCGGTTTATTCTTTACACCGCATAGTGTATTGTCAGACTGTCAGATATCCTTTGATAAGGAAACCTGCCGCTTATCTTTTGTGTGTGAGAATGGGTTAGCCAAGAGCCTTTCTAATATCGGTATTTTAACTCTTCAAATTATTGATGCCAATCCTCAAGTGGAACCTATCCCTGTTACCATGGCATTTATCAAAGAACCTGTTCATTATGCAAAAGAAGATTTTGTGTATGATGTTACCCTGGAGCATGGAAGTGTGTTGACGCTTTTTTCGGGGCTGACCTATGAAAAGGAGAAAGAGGGCGCCATTGTTACGGGGTATCAAGGAAATCAAACTTCCTTGGTGATTCCGGTCTTTTTCGAAGGGATTCCCGTGGTGGGTGTTGCTTCCAAAGCCTTTGCGAATAATACTTATCTGAAAAAGATTACCCTTACCAATTACGTAACCCAAATTGCCGATGACGCCTTTGAAGGCTGCAACAGTGATTTGAAAATTCATTGTGGAATTAACAGTGTTGCAGAAACCTTTGCTAAAGCAAAAGGGTTTGCAGTTTCCAATTTTGTTTCCGCTGAAACCGTAACCAATAGCGATGTTTTGCCTATGGGAGATGTGCATACCGATGGTATTATTAATGCTAAGGATGCCTTACGGGTGCTGAAAATGGCGATCCATAAATGCCTTGTGAGTGAAAAAGAACGAATGGCGGCAGACGTGAATCGGGACGGTTATTACAACGCCAAAGACGCTTTGGAAATTTTGAAAAAAGCCGTTGGCAAGCCCGCTTGTTTTTAAATTATAAGAAAACGCCGTTCCCTGTAAAAGGGGAACGGCGTATCGGAAATCGATTGCAAACGCATGGTAACCGTTTCCGACAAGGGTAGTATATGAAATTTCTTTTGGGTTATGCAGAAATTTTTGAAAAAACACTTGCATTTCCTATTTTGATATGGTATCCTTGTAAGGTAATTTATGTATTAGTATTCGTATATGGAGGTTTATGCGTTATGGCATGGTATGAAATTTTAATCGGAGTTTTGTTATTGCTCTCCGCTTTGGTTATTATCGCCGTTATTTTGTTGCAAGAAGGTCGTCGTCAAGGGATTGCAGGTGCAGTTTCCGGCGGTGCTGATACCTTCCTTTCCAAAAGCAAGGCTCATTCCTTGTCTGCCAAATTGCGTCGGGTGACCAAATATATTGCCATCATCTTCATCCTGGCTGTTATCGCCGCCAATGCAGTGTCTATTTTGGCAATGAAATAAGAATCAAACAATGAAAACCGTCTTCCCCCAGGAGGACGGTTTTTTTGTTTATAAAAAATGACAGCTCCCTTGTGCAATGCATGTGCAAAGGGAGCCGTCATGCTTCAGTTTGTATTTGCGTTTATGTGCTATTATTGTTCCTCTTACTGACCGCCGGCTTTGATATGGTCAATATATTCTTCCAAACAGTATCCCAGTTCGGTCATCCGTTTGGCGTGTTTCACCCCAACAAAACGGTAGTGCCAGGGTTCCCAGGTTACCCCTGTTTTGGACTGCTTGTCCTTTTCATACCGCAGAATAAAGCCGTAGTCGTTGGCGTTTTCTTTCAGCCATTTCCCTGCGGCGGTGGAACCGAAATCGGTTTCCACGCTGTTAAAGTCAATGGCAAGGCCGGTTTGGTGTTCGCTGGTGCCGGGACGTGCCACGTGGGTGGCGGCGTACACTTCCGCTTCCTTTTGGGTGAAAGAGGGGTTTTCCCGTTTGGCGCGGTCCACCCGATTGTTGTAAAGCCGTTGTTGGGTGGCATAAGACCGATAACAGGAAATGGGATACAAACTTACCCCGTCTGCCTTAGCGGCGGCAACCATGGCCTTATAAGGCTCAATAATGCGGCTGTCCAGCCGATATTCACTGTCAAGATAGGTCATATCTGCAATCCAGTCACTGTCAATGGTGCTTTGGGGGTTCACCAACAGCAAATACCATTCGTCCAGCTCTGCCACCCCGCTTTTGGTGTAATTGATGTAATCTTCCTTAGGGGTGGGTTTGGAAGCCTGGGAAGAAACCGTTTGGGACGAAGTGATGGCGGAAGATTCTTCTGTAGAAGAGGTTTCTTCTTCACTTTCTTCGGAAGCAGTTTGGGACTGGGTTTCGCTGACAGCCGAAGACAGAGAAGAAACCACTTCGCTTTGGGCAGAAGAAACAGGGGAGGAGGAAGTTTCATCCTCTCCCGCTGTGCCAAACAGCCCCCGCACACCCTTTACAATGCCCAATATTACCAGGCAAACCAGCAGTACGCCGGCAATGTAAATGGTGAATTCTAATTTACGGCCGCCCTTTTTGCGGCGTCTTGTATTCTTTTTGGTAGCCATGGGAGACCTCCTGTAGTTATAAAGTTAGTGAGCAAGCAAACTTTCCCCAGTCATTTCTGCGGGTTTTTCGATCCCCAGAATTTCCAGCATGGTGGGGGAAATGTCAGCAAGTCTGCCGCCTTGACGCAGTTTACAATCCATTCCGCAAACCGAGAAGGGAACGGGATAGGTGGTGTGGGCGGTGAAAGGTGTACCGTCTTCTTCCGCCATGTAGTCGGCGTTGCCGTGGTCGGCAGTAATCAAGGTGATTCCACCCATTTTATTTACCGAATCCACCACTCTGCCAACACAGGTATCCACAGTTTCCACCGCTTTTACGGCGGCATCGAAAATCCCGGTGTGACCAACCATGTCGCAGTTGGCAAAGTTCAGGATCACCGCATCGTATTGGCCGGTTTCAATGGCTTCGCACACCGCATCACATACGGGAACGGCGCTCATTTCGGGCATCAGGTCAAAGGTGGAAACGTCGGGGGTGGGAATTAAAATACGGTCTTCCCCTTCAAATTTCACTTCTTCGCCCCCGTTGTAGAAGAAGGTAACGTGGGCATATTTGGTGGTTTCGGCAATCCGCAGTTGGGTCTTGCCGTTTTTGGAAAGAGTTTCCCCCATGGTCATGGTGAGCACCTGGGGTTTGAAAGCCACATCCACGTTGGGCATGGTGGCGTCATATTCAGTCATGCAAACGTAAGTCAAGGGGAAGAAGCCTTTTTGACGTGCAAAGCCGTCAAAGGCGGGGTCCACAAAGGCGCGGGTGATCTCCCTTGCGCGGTCGGGACGGAAGTTGAAGAAGATCACAGCGTCATTTTCGTCCATGCCGTCGTAATCCCCGAACACGGTGGGTACCAAAAATTCGTCGGTAATAAACTTGCCGTCTTCATCCTTGGTTTCGTAAGAGGTTTCCACCGCTTTTACGGGGCAGTCGGCATGCAGACCTTGGGCGCATACCATGGCATTATAGGCTTTTTCCACACGGCCCCATTGGGTGTCACGGTCCATCCCGTAATAGCGACCTGCCAGGGTTGCCAGGGTGCCTGTGCCGATTTCTTCCATTTTGGCAAGGGCTTCGGCTACGAAGTCTTTCCCGGAAGTGGGGGGTACGTCACGGCCGTCCAACAAACCGTGAACAAAAACTTTTTCTAACCCCATTTGTTTTGCCATTTGAAGCAGTGCCCACAAGTGGCTGTTGTGGCTATGCACACCGCCGTTGGAAAGCAGGCCCAACAAATGGAGTTTTTTGCCAGCAATTTTGCAGTGCTCCATAGCGGCTTTCAGGGTTTCGTTTTCAAAGAAATCCCCGTCGGCAATGGATTTGGTGATGCGGGTGAGTTCCTGATATACCACACGGCCTGCGCCAATGTTGGTGTGACCCACTTCGCTGTTGCCCATTTGCCCGTCAGGCAAACCAACGTCCATGCCCGAAGCACCGATCTGAGTGGTGGGGCAGGTGGCAAAGATTTTGTCCAGATTGGGGGTGTTGGCAGAAGCGATGGCGTTATTTTTGTCGCTGGGGTTCATGCCGAACCCGTCCATAATCACTAAAACAACAGGTTTTTTCATAGATTTCAAATCTCCTTATTTGGATGCGGCTTTTACGATAGCGGCAAAGTCGGGGGCTTTCAGGGAAGCACCGCCGATGAGACCGCCGTCCACGTGCTCTTTGGCAACCAAAGCGTCAGCGTTGCCGGCATTCATGGAACCGCCGTATTGAATGGTTACGGTTTCAGCAACGTCAGCGCCGTATACTTCGGCGATGGCGGCACGAACGTAGCCGTTGCCTTCGTTGGCTTGTTCGTCGGTGGCGGTAACCCCGGTGCCGATGGCCCAAACGGGTTCATAGGCAATGATCACGTTTTTCAAATCTTCTTTAGAAACGTTGGTAAGAGCCATTTTGGTCTGGAATTTTAACAGAGTTTCGGTATAGCCCAATTCCCGTTGTTCCAAGGTTTCCCCAACGCACACAATGGCGGTGAGGCCGGCTTTGATGGCGGCAAGGGTACGCAGGTTTACGGTTTGGTCGGTTTCGCCGAAATATTGACGGCGTTCACTGTGACCAACCACCACGTATTTTACACCGGATTCCACCAGCATTTGAGCGGAGATTTCCCCGGTGAAGGCGCCGCTTTCTTTAAAATGCACGTTTTCAGCGCCAATTTCAATGTTGGAGCCTTTGGCGGCTTCCACAGCGGCGGGAATGTCAATAAAGGGAACGCAAAGCACCACTTTACAGTCAGCGTCCGCCACCAGGGGTTTCATTTCGTTGATGAGAGCGGTGGTTTCAGCAGGGGTTTTGTTCATTTTCCAGTTGCCTGCAATCACAGCAGCGCGAACAGATTTATTCATGGTAAATTCCTCATTTCTGCATACTTTTGGGCGGTCATGATGTTTGACCGCCCAAATTGATTTTACAAGATTATTTTTCGTTCAAAGCGGCAATACCGGGCAGTTCCAGACCTTCCAGGAATTCCAAAGAAGCACCGCCACCGGTGGAGATATGGGTCATTTTGTCAGCAAAGCCCAATTTTTGAACAGCAGCAGCCGAGTCACCACCGCCGATGATGGAGATGGAGCCGGAATCAGCAACGGCTTTGGCAACCGAAATGGTACCGTTGGCAAAACGTTCCCATTCGGAAACACCCATGGGGCCGTTCCAGATCACAGTGCCTGCGCCTTTGATGGCGTTAGCATACAATTCTTCGGTGCGGGGGCCGATGTCCAAGCCCATGTAACCGTCGGGAATACCGTCTTCCACGTTGCAGATGATCATGTCGCAATCGGGATCGTATTTGTCACCGCAGCGGCTGTCCAGGGGAAGCAGGAAGTTTACGCCTTTTTCTTTTGCCATTTTTACAATGTTATTGGCAAGTTCGAATTTGTCGGTTTCGCAAAGAGAATTCCCAATGGGTTCCCCGGAAGCGGCTTTGAAGGTGTAAGCCATGGCGCCACCGATGATGAGGGTGTCAACCTTGTTCAGCAGGTTTTCAATAACACCGATTTTATCCGAAACTTTAGCGCCGCCTAAAATGGCAACGAAGGGACGGGCAGGGTCAGCAAGGGCTTTCCCCATGACGTCAATTTCTTTTTGAATCAAGTAACCGCAAACGGCGGGGAGGTAATCGGCAACACCGGTGGTGGAGGAGTGAGCGCGGTGAGCGGTACCGAAAGCGTCATTCACATAAATTTCAGCAAGATCAGCCAAGGCTTTGGAGAAAGCAGGATCGTTCTTGGTTTCTTCAGCATGATAGCGAACGTTTTCAATTAAAACAGCTTCCCCTTCTTTTACGTTGGCGGCCAGTTCTTTCGCGGAATCGCCAACAACGTCGGTAGCCATTTTTACTTCAAAGCCCAACAGTTCGGACAAGCGTTTGGCAACGGGTGCCAAGGAAAATTCGGGTTTGAATTCTCCCTTGGGACGACCCAGGTGAGAGCAGAGGATTACTTTTGCATTGTTTTTCAACAAATATTGAATGGTGGGCAAGGAAGAAACGATTCGTTTGTCGTTGGTGATTTCTCCGTCTTTCAGGGGCACGTTGAAGTCACAGCGAACCAGAACCTTTTTGCCTGCTACATCAATATCTTCGATGGTTTTTTTGTTCAAAGCATTCATAGTCAAAGAACCTCCAAAATAGAATATTTATAAGTTATTGTAAACAAAACAGTTCAAAGAAAATTATAGTATATTTTACCCACGTTTGCAAGGGTTTTCCAATAATTTTCAAAATATTTTGTGAAAAAAATAACCGATTGGAGGGGTATTATGCTGATTCTGGCACAAAAAGGCAGACCCACCGGGGGATTTTTCTTAAAACACAAGGCAAAACGGGGAAAATTGCCCCCGGTGATTCGGGGAATCTACCTGGGAAACCATCCCTGTGTTTTGCTGACTTTGTACGGGGAAGTTACCCCGGGTAACCGCTTCCTTGCCCCTTACCTCAGGCGGGGAGACACAGTGATTTTGTCCGGGGAATTGGAAGGAAAATTCCACTGGAACCGGCCTTACGTAGAGGAACTCACCCGTCGGCAATGTGTGAATTTTGTGAAACAGCGGTTGATTCACAGCCCCAAGGATACCCAAACGGTGCTGTATGACCCCCAAGGGGATTGTATGGGGGTGGCGGCAGAACTGTGTGAAGGGGGCGGAACCCTTTGGGTGATAACACACCAACCACAGGGGTATGCACCCTGCCTGGAATACACCACCCTGATGTTCGGCAACCCCTTCGTACTGACCGAGATCACGCCGTCTGAAGGAGATTTGGTGATTGCCCCCTACGGGGTGGGGGAACAGCCTTTACCACAGGAAGCGACGGTTTTTGCCCCCGACAGGGGACGTTGGATCAAAGAAAAAGAATTGGAACTTCCCCAAAAAATCAAACACACCACCCCCGACGGCTTTGACCCTGTGGCAACCACCGCCGGGTGCATGGCAATGTTCGGGGGAGAATATTTAGACCTGACTCCGCAGGGGACAGGGAAGGAAGCAGAAAAAGGGGAAAAAGACAAGCAAAAACCCCAAAGCACCCTTGATGGGTACTTTGGGGTTAGTAACCTTAAACGGTAATGATAGCACAAGATTGAACAAATTCCGGATTGTAACACAAGGCGTACAAAATATAAATTTGCGTTCCTGTGCCAAGAAAGTGTAAGTGCTGCCTTTCAAGGTTGGTGCAGGATGGCATTTTTTCGGCACACAAGGCGTATGTGCATACGTCGTGTGGCGAAAAAATGACAAGCAAAAACCCCAAAGCACCCTAGATGGGTACTTTGGGGTTAGTAACCTTAAACGGTAATGATAGCACAAGATTGAACAAATTTTGGATTGTAACACAAGGCGTACAAAATATAAATTTGCGTTCCTGTGCCAAGAGCGTGTAAGTGCTGCCTTTCAAGGTTGGTGCAGGATGGCATTTTTTTCGGCACACAAGGCGTATGTGCATACGTCGTGTGGCGAAAAAATGACAAGCAAAAACCCCAAAGCACCCTAGATGGGTACTTTGGGGTTAGTAACCTTAAACGGTAGTGATAGCACAAGATTGAACAAATTTTGGATTGTAACACAAGGCATACAGAATATAAATTTGCGTTCCTGTGCCAAGATTGAAAGGCAGACTAACGTTTGGAGAACTGGGGTGCCCGACGAGCGCCTTTCAAACCGTACTTCTTGCGTTCCTTCATACGAGGATCGCGGGTGAGGAAGCCGGCTTTTTTCAAGGTAGGACGCAGGTTAGCGTCGAATTGCAACAAAGCACGGGAAATACCGTGACGGATTGCACCGGCTTGGCCGGTTACACCGCCGCCGCATACACGGCAAACAACGTCGAATTTGCCTTCGGTAGCGGTTTCGTTGAGGGGTTGACGCACGATCAATTTCAAGGTTTCAAGACCGAAATAATCGTCGATGTCACGATCGTTGATGGTGATTTTGCCGGTGCCGTTGTAAACACGAACGCGAGCTACAGAGCTCTTTCTGCGACCGGTACCATAGAAAAACGGTTTGCTGTCATACATAGTGCGTTACCCTCCTTACAGTGAATATTCTTCAGGTTTTTGAGCCTGATGTTTGTGTTCGGTGCCTTTGTAGATGCGCAAACGGGTTAAAGCAGCGCGACCCAAAGTGTTGTCGGGAATCATGCCTTTTACAGCAAGTTCCATGGCCAATTCAGGACGGGTAGCCATCAAAGTTTTGTATTGAACTTCTTTCAGGTTCCCGATGTAGCCGGTGTGACGATAGTAGTATTTTTGCTCCAGTTTGCGACCGGTGAGAACAGCTTTGTCAGCGTTCAGGATGATTACGTGATCACCGCAGTCAACGTGAGGAGTGAAGATGGGTTTCCGTTTGCCACGCAGCAAATCAGCAGCGATGGTAGCAACACGACCCATGGGTTTGCCGGCAGCATCGATGATATACCATTTACGGTCGATTTCGCCGGTTTTGGGCATGTAGGTAGACATATTTTTTCCTCCATTAAAATTATATATTCTTCATTAAGACCTGATACAATGCGGACTTTTCCGCCCGATGATAATACCATAGCCACGGGGAGAAGTCAACCGATTTTTTTGAAAAAATTCAAACAATTATCGAGTTTCTTTGAAAATCTCGTTTTTTCTCTTATTTTCTCAAAATTTTAAAGGAATGATTTTTTAAAAACTGGAAAGAAACAGCAAGATTTTTGCGTTGTTTTGATGGCGGTTTTTTCAAAGATTTTTCAAAATTTTTGCAAATTTTTTTAAGTTTCTTTCAAAAAAAATTAAAAAATATGAAAGCTCAGAGAAAAAGTAAACCGCCGAATCCCTTTATTTTTCAAGGGATACGACGGTTATGGCAAAGGGGTTGTCCCCGGGACGTCCCTGGGGATGTCCCCCAACAGAATAAGAAACAGAAATAGAAACAGAAATAGAATAAGAATAAGATTATTTTATATTGAGACAGAAAACAAAAGCATCAGTTCCCAAAGTTTTCAAATTCATCAAAATAAAATTCGAAGGGATTTTCAGGCAGATCGTTGCCGTTGGTTTTATCCTGGGATTCGGAAACGGTGGTGTAACTGTTGGTGCTTTCGGCTTCCGAAAGGGTAACGGTAACGGTTTTGGAGGTTTTGGTTTTGCTTTTGTAAACGGTGAGTTTCAAACTGTCCCCGGCGGTGGCGGTGTCGATAATATCCAACAGCACGGTGGACATATTGATCTCCTGGCCGTTTACGTGGGTGATCACATCTCCACTGACCACGCCTTTTTTACCGATATCGGCAGTTTCATCCACCGTTTGAACGTACAGCCCAACGGGGGTGCCGTTGACTTCGGCGGCAACGGTGTTCATTTCGGTGTAAGTGATGCCCAGTTTGGCTCTGCCTTTTACTGTGCCGTTTTCCTGCAGGTTTTTCACAATGGAAAGAGCCTTTTCACAGGGAATGGCAAAGCCCAGCCCTTCCACTTCCTGGGAGGCGATTTTGGCGGAGGTAACCCCAACCACTTGCCCTGACATGTTTACCAGCGCCCCGCCCGAGTTGCCAGGGTTGATGGCGGCGGTGGTTTGAATGTACTTTTCGCTGTAAGACCCGCTGGACAGGCTCACCCGACGGTTGGCTGCCGAAACGATCCCTTCGGAAACGGTGTCGGCATATCCGTACGATTGACCAATGGCAAGCACCCGTTCCCCAACCTTCACAGGAGTGGTGGAGAAGGTGGCTGCCACCAGATTTTTGGGATCTTCAATTTTCAGAATGGCAATATCACTGCGACTGTCTCCCGAAACAAAGGTGGCTTTGAATTCGGTTTTGTTGTTCAGGGTAATCAGGAACTTGGCATTGGGAATATCAGCATAAATATGGTCGTTGGTGAGAACGTAGCCTTTGTTGGCGTCCATAATGATCCCCGAAGCGTAAGACCCTGCCGAGCCGTCCTGGGCGTAAATGGTGATGTTTACAATGCTTTGGGAAACGGTTTCCACAATTTGTTCGTAGGAAGCCATGGAAGTGCCGCTTTCCCCGGTGGCAACGTCAAACTGGGATTTTTCCCCGCTGGCGGTGTTGTCCTGGGGCAGGGTTTGGGATTGGCTTTGGTTGGGATCTTTGGATTCCGAATTGGTTTTGTTTTCTTTCATTCCTGCCAGATATCCGCCCGAAACCCCGGCAATAAACACCATAACACCCACCAGAACGGCTGCCACAATGCGAAGCCCCTTGGATTTTTTTTGGGGGAGTTGG
>JAZNWL010000007.1:0-13662 GCA_045593325.1 Acutalibacteraceae bacterium
CTCCTTTCAAAAATAAAGCAAATAATAAATTATAAACAACAAAAAAACGTTCCCGTCTCTTTATGAATTAAAGAGACGAAAACGTAAAATTCTACTGTTTCCGCGGTACCACTCTTCTTCATCCAAATCGGATGCACCTCAGATGCAAACACATCTCAACTCTGTTACGGGAGTTCCCGTCTACCCCTACTGCAAGTTCACGGTAGCCGCTCCGCGGTGAGTTCAGCAAAATTTTCCCGATGTCTCACACCACCCGACATCTCTCTTAAGGCGAAAGGTTTTGCCTACTATTCCACATCTCAGCGTTTGAAATTAGTTGGATTATATCATACTAGGTTTCTTTTGTCAAGATTTTTGAAAATATTTTTTTGTGTAATTTCTACCTATTTGAATACAAAGAAAAAATTAACCCGATTGCCTAAACAATCGGGTTTTAAACCATAGATTATTATTTAACAGGATGAGTCCAACCGAAGGTGTCTTCCCCGTTACCAAATTGGATACCGGTCAAAGTATCATACAACATTTGGGTAACTTCACCGATTTTACCTTCATTGATAATAAAAATGTCATCTTTATAAGCTAATTCACCGATGGGAGAAACAACGGCGGCGGTTCCGCAACCCCAAGCTTCTTCCAATTTACCGTCTTTCAAAGCGGCTTCCAATTCTTCAATGCTGAGAAGACGTTCTTCCACTTTGAAACCCTTTTGTTTCAGCACTTCAATGCAGGACATACGGGTAATACCGGGCAAAATAGAGCCGGTCAAAGCAGGAGTAACAACCACGCCGTCAATTTTAAACATAACGTTCATGGCGCCAACTTCTTCAATGTACTTCCGTTCAACGCCATCCAGCCAAAGAACCTGGGAATACCCTTTTTCTTCAGCCCGTTGACCGGCACGGTTACTGGCAGCATAGTTCCCGCCGCATTTGGCATAACCTGTACCACCGCGAACAGCACGAACATCCTCTGCTTCAATCATGATTTTAACAGGATTGATGCCTTCTTTGTAATAACTGCCCGAGGGAGAAGCAATAATAATAAAAGTAGCGTTATGAACAGCATGTACCCCTAATGTTTCGTCATTCCCAAACATGAAGGGACGCAGATACAAAGAAGTTCCGGGTTCACTGGGAGTCCAATCTTTTTCCAAGCCCACAAAGGTATCCAGAATTTCCATATAATCTTCTTCAGGAATTTGGGGCAGGCAAAGACGTTCTGCAGAACGGTTCATACGACGAACGTTTTCGATGGGGCGGAACATTTGAACGTCTCCGGTGGGAGTGCGATATGCTTTCAAGCCTTCGAAAATTTCAGAACCATAGTGCAAAGCGGTGGAAGCGGGATGAATGCTAAGATATCCAAAAGGAACAATACGAGCATTGTACCAACCTTTATCTTTGGAATAATCCATGATAAACATGTGGTCGGAAAAGGTTTGACCGAATCCCAAAGAAGAGGCTTCAGGTTTTGCTTTGGGACAGGTAGTTTTTTCAATACGAATTTCCATAGTTCTTCTCTCCCCTTAGTTGTTTTTGCCCAATTCAATGGCTTTTACGTTGACGGCTTTCATATCTGCGCGACGAGCGGAGATAACTTTGCCAAGAGCGGCATCAATGCTGTCATCGTTATATTCACCCAATTCATTCATCAATTTACCCATCATGATCATGTTTGCCAAATTGCCCAATTTTTCATCAGAAGCCAATTTGGTGGTGGGAATGTAATGAACGGTAACGTCGGTACGGTTTACTTTACGTTCAATCAAAGTGGAATCCACAAAAATGGTGCCACCGGGAACAACGGTATCTTCATATTTATCCAAAGAAGGAAGATTCATTGCAACCAAAATGTCAGGTTGAGAAACAATGGGAGAACCAACAGGAGTGTCACTGATGATAACACTGCAACTGGCGGTACCGCCACGCATTTCGGGGCCGTAAGAGGGCAACCAACTGATTTGTTTGCCTTCCAGAAGTCCTTTATAAGCCAGGAATTTACCGGCGAACAAAATCCCTTGACCACCGAAGCCCGCAATTAAAATTTGAGTGGTTTTCATGATTATTCCTCCTTTGCGGAACGATCCTTATAAACACCCAAAGGATAATAAGGAATCATTTTTTCTTCTACCCATTCCAACGCCTTGGCGGGAGTCATACCCCAGTTGGTGGGACAGGTAGAAACAACTTCGATTAAAGAGAAGCCTTTATTATTGATTTGATTTTCAAATGCCTTTTTAATGGCTTTCTTGGCGGCTTTAATGTTTTTTACATTGTTTACAGCAACCCGTTCCAAATATTCAGGACCATCTAATTCAGACAGCATTTCACATACCTTTACAGGGAAACCGCAAGCATTGGTATCACGGCCGTAAGGAGAGGTTTGGGTTACCTGACCGGGCAAAGAAGTGGGAGCCATTTGACCGCCGGTCATGCCATAGATTGCGTTATTCACAAAGATAACGGTAATGTTCTCGTTACGGGCGGCAGAGTGAACGGTTTCTGCCATACCGATGGATGCCAGGTCACCATCCCCTTGATAAGTAAAAACAATGTGGTTTTCAGGGTCGGCACGTTTGAGACCTGTTGCAACGGCGGGAGCGCGCCCATGGGCAGCTTCTACCATATCACAGGTGAAATAATCATAAGCCATAACCGAGCAACCAACAGGAGCAACACCAATGGTCTTCCCTTCAATACCCAATTCGTCGATTACTTCGGCAACCAGACGATGGATAATACCATGGGTACAACCGGGGCAATAATGCAGAGGTACATCTGCTAAAGATTTCGGTTTTTCAAAAACAATCATTATTTTGAACCTCCGTTCTTATGAGCGGCACGAATGCTTTCCAATACCTGTTCGGGAGTGGGAATCATACCGCCAACACGGTTACATAATTCAACAGAACGTTTGCAACGAATTGCCAATTCCACGTCTTCAATCATTTGACCCATGGACATTTCCACAGAAATGAAGGTGTGAACCTTTTCTGCCGCAGCAGCCAAAGGTGCTTTAGGGAACGGCCACAAGGTAATGGGGCGGATCATGCCCACTTTAATGCCCTCTTCACGTGCGGCATCAATGGCGTTTTTAGAAACACGGGCAGTAATACCGAAGGCAACAATGCAAATATCGGCATCTTCCATGCGATATTCTTCCCACATAGCTTCATTGGCTTCCACCTGAGCATATTTTTCATAGCGGGCAAAGTTACCTTTTTCCAATTCGTCAGGTTTTAAGTACAAGGAATTGATAATGTTGTGTTCCCGTTTGCAATCGGTACCGGTTACAGCCCAACTTTTATCAAATTTATTTTTAGCAGGTTCTTCCAACAAAACAGGTTCCATCATCTGACCCATGGTACCGTCTGCCAAAATCATGGAAGTCATACGGTATTTTTCAGCCAAATCAAACCCTTTAATGGTCAAATCAGCCATTTCCTGAACAGAAGAAGGTGCCAGAACGATCATGTGGAAGTCACCGTGACCGCAACCACGGGTGGCTTGGAAATAGTCCGATTGAGAGGGTTGAATACCACCCAAACCTGGACCACCACGTTGCACGTTAACAATCAAAGCAGGCAAATCTGCCCCTGCCAAATAGGAGATTCCTTCGCTTTTCAAAGAAATCCCGGGACTGGAAGAAGAAGTCATAACCCGTTTGCCGGTGGAAGCAACACCGTAAACCATGTTGATGGCTGCGATTTCGCTTTCTGCTTGCAAGAAGCATCCACCGATTTTAGGCATACGCTTTGCCATGTAAGCGGCAATTTCTGTTTGAGGGGTAATAGGATACCCGAAATAGTGACGGCAACCTGCCAAAATTGCTGCTTCAGCAATGGCTTCGTTCCCTTTCATCAATACTTTTTCTGCCACAATACTCACCTCTCTACCGTAATAATGCAATCAGGACACATGGTTGCACAAAATGCGCAACCAATGCACTTTTCTGCATCGGTCATAACCACCGGATGATGGCCTTTCTTGTTAATCTGGTCATTTGCCAGAGCCAGAATTTTTTTGGGGCAAGCGTCGACACATAAGCCGCAGCCTTTGCACCAGTCGGTTCTGAAACTTACTTTTGCCATAAGTTTATCTCTCCTTTTTATGACTGAATATAAAATACTTATCAATCAAAAATCCTGCTTTGTAACACTAATGGAAACAAATTGGGGATTTGTTTTTGTAATTGGTCGAACAAATCTTCCTGCACCGTAGTCAACACCAAAGGCAGTCCTGATACACGGGAAAATTCATCGGCATAAGATAACGACTGTAAAACATCCTCTTTACGGGTTTCGGCACCCACATTGGAATTATTGATTACTCCTGTAAACTTGAGCCCTGCCGCCTGTTCAATTTCCGCCATGATTTCCAGAGTGGAAGCAACGTCAGAAGTTAAGGGGCGATAACAGTTAATTACCATGTAAAAGGAATAATCATTTTCATTCTCAATGGACGGGACATATCGTCCCAAAGCCAAGGCACCTCGGTCATCTCCCCCAATATCAATAATGGCTGAAATGGATTGGTCATCCGTCAGTGCATACATTTCCTGGGGAATAGCGGGAATGTCCACATTGGTTCCTGCATAAGGAGAACTGATGAGTGAAATTCCTCTTTCGGTTAATTGCTTCATGCTGTCTTTGGTGCGAAAATAAGGATTTACAATGTCCAGATCCGCAATGGCAACCTTATCAACCCCTTGAGTTTTCAAATCAAAGGCAAGGTTCACAGCAATGTTGGTTTTTCCGCTACCGTAATGACCTGCAATTAAGGTTAAACGCTTATATTCCATAGCAAAACCTCATATTAAAGCTTGTTGCGCATAATTTTACCGCTAACAGTTTTGGGAAGTTCGTCTTTAAACACAACAATGCGAGGATATTTATAAGGTGCGGTATGGGTTTTAACGTAATTCTGAATTTCTTTTTTCAGCTCTTCGGTGGGTTCGGTACCTTTGGTCAGCACGATACTGGCTTTTACCACTTGACCGCGAACTTCGTCAGGAGCCGCAGAAACACCACATTCCAGGACGTAAGGAAGTTCCATGATAACGCTCTCGATTTCGAAGGGTCCGATACGATAACCGGAAGATTTGATCACGTCGTCAACACGACCAACGTACCAATAGAAACCGTCTTCGTCCTTCCAGGCAACGTCACCGGTATGATAATATCCATCATGCCACACTTCTTTAGTTTTTTCTTCGTCTAAATAATAGCCGGTGAACAAACCGCAAGGAGCACCGTCTTTTACGTTAATAACAATTTCACCGGTATCCCCAACACCAACAGGATTACCATCTGCATCAATCAAGGAAACGTCATAAATGGGAGCAGGTTTCCCCATAGAGCCGATTTTATAACTGTCCCCTGCCAGATTCCCAATGATTTGGGTGGTTTCGGTTTGACCAAACCCTTCCATAATCTTCAAACCTGTGGATTTTTCAAACTGATGGAATACTTCGGGATTTAATGCTTCCCCGGCAGTTGTCATATGTTTTACCGAGGATAAATCATAATGAGAAATATCTTCTTTGATCAACATACGAAGCATGGTGGGCGGTGCGCAGAAGGTTGTGATTTGATATTTGGCAAACATCGGCAAAATATCTGCGGCATCAAAACGGTCAAAGTCATAAACAAAGGTAGCGGCTTCACACAGCCATTGGCCATAGAGTTTGCCCCACATAGACTTTGCCCAACCGGTATCGGAAATAGTGAAATGCAACCCTTCGGGGTCTACACAATGCCAATATTTAGCGGTGTGGAAGTGACCTAAGGGGTATTTATAATTATGGGCGGCAATTTTGGGATATCCGGTTGTACCCGAGGTGAAGAACATCAACATTAAATCATCACCGCAAGCGGTGTCTTCGGTGCGCTCAAACACAGGGCTGAACAGTTGATAATCTTCATCGAAATCACGCCAGCCGTCCCGTTTGCCCCCAACCAACAATTTGTTCACAACCGTGGGACTTTTTTCACAAGCCAGTTCCACTTGGTGAGCGGTATCTCCGTCTGCGGTGCAAATAACGGTATTGATACCGGCAGCATTAAAGCGATATTCGAAATCATGTTCTTGCAACTGGTTGGTTGCCAAAACAGCAACAGCCCCCAATTTATGAAGACCTAAAATGGCATACCAGAATTCATAGTGACGTTTCAGAACCAACAGAACACGGTCACCCTTCTTAATGCCCAAAGATTTGAAATAGTTGGCGCATTGAGCAGATCCGTTTTTCATGTCAGCGAAGGTGAAACGACGTTCATTCTTATATTTGTCAATGTGTAACATAGCCAATTTTTCAGGCTTATTGGCAGCGATGGCATCCACAACGTCATAAGTAAAGTTGAACTTTTCAATGTTTTGGAACTCAATTTTAGTGGGTGTTCCGTTTTCATTCTTTTCAACTTTGGTATATTTGCGGTAAACACGGTCAGGACGTTCGTCAGCCACACGGGCATTGGCAGTCAATTTACCATGCACACCGGCGGTGGTAACTTCAGCATCAGGACTCAATACGATGGCATAAAAAGAGGCGTCAGTACCGCCAACAGCCATAATACCGTGAGGCGTACTACTATCGTAATAAATGCTATCTCCGGGACCTAAGATTTCACTGTGTTCCCCAATCTGTACCTTGATTTGACCTTTCACCACAATATCACATTCCTGACCTTCGTGGGTGGTGAGTTCAATATCCTTTTGTTGTGCAGTTTCATCATAAGCACAGGTAACAAACAAGGGGTTAGCAATTCGTTTCATAAAGTCACCGGCAAGGCTGTAATAGATCATGCCGTGGGCTTCTTCAATCATCTGCCCATTCCCGCTACGGGTTACAGTGTAAGAGCGAAGTTTGGGGCTGGAACCTTCAACAATATCGGTAACATCAACGTTGAAAGTTAAGGCGCAACGATAAATGAAGGCAAAGTTAAGGTCACTTAAGCCTTGTTCACAGCGCAAATATTCTTCTTCAGTAATCCCGGTTTTGGCAGCCATTTCGGCAGGGGTATATCCGGTAATTTCTCTTAATTCCCGAATACGGCTTGCCATTTCTTGGATTTTAACATCCAATCCTGTCATGGTTTTCATAAACATCCTCCTGCTGTTGGGACAACAAAAAAACTCGTCCCAAAGATATATCAATCCTTGAGACGAGTATAATACATATCATATACCCGCGGTACCACTCAAATTGCAGTTTGAACTGCCACCTCTTGGGCTCTAACAAACCCTATGCCTTTACGCAGCAATCACGGAAAGGGTCTACTAACAAAAATGCGTTCTTCCTTTCGGCTCGGAAGCTACAATCCAACGGCTGAGTTTTTGTGGCTCGCACCAACCGCCACTTCTCTGAAAAACCAACGCCGACGATACTCTTCGTCTTCGCCTTTACAGGAATGATTATATCACTCACAAATAGTATTGTCAAGAAAATTTTACAGTTTATTGCGGATAATTTTACCACTGATGGTCTTGGGCAGTTCGTCTTTAAATACCACGATTCTGGGGTATTTATAAGGCGCAGTACGGGTCTTTACGTAATTTTGGATTTCCTTCTTCAGTTCTTCGGTAGGTTCAGTTCCTTTGGTCAGCACAATGCTGGCTTTTACCACCTGACCGCGAACTTCGTCAGGAGCGGCAGAGACACCACATTCCAGAACGTAAGGAAGTTCCATGATAACGCTTTCGATTTCAAAAGGCCCGATACGATAACCGGAAGATTTGATCACGTCATCGGTTCTGCCCACATACCAGAAGAAACCGTCTTCATCTCTCCAGGCGGTGTCCCCGGTGTGGTAATAACCGTCATGCCAAACTTCTTTGGTTTTCTTTTCATCACCGTAATAACCCAGGAACAACCCGCAGGGAACTTTATCGGAAGTTTTGATTACAATTTCCCCTACTTCCCCTACTTCAGCCTGACGACCGTCCAAGGTGTGTAATTCGATGTCATACAAAGGAACAGGTTTCCCCATAGAACCGATTTTATGATCGGTACCCATAAGGTTGGCAATGGAAAGGGTGGTTTCGGTTTGGCCGAACCCTTCCATGATTTTTAAGCCCGTTGCATTTTTAAATTGTTTATATACTTCGGGATTCAAAGCTTCCCCAGCGGTGGTCATATGTTTAACAGAAGATAAATCATATTGGGAAATATCTTGTTTGATGAGCATACGAAGCATGGTGGGAGGTGCACAGAAGGTTGTGATATTGTGTTTGGCAAACATAGGCAGGATTTCCGATGCATCAAAGCGGTCGAAATCATAGGTGAATACACCGCCTTCACACAGCCATTGGCCGTAAAGTTTCCCCCACAGGGCTTTGCCCCAACCGGTATCGGAAATGGTAAAGTGTAATCCATCGGGATCAACACTGTGCCAATATTTGGCGGTGATGTAATGACCCAAGGGATATTTATAACTATGAGAAGCAATTTTGGGATAACCGGTTGTACCCGAAGAGAAGAACATCAACATAGGATCATCACCGCAAGGTGTTTCTTCACTGCGTTCAAATTTCCCGGTAAACAAGTTATATTCAGAATCAAAATCATGCCAGCCATCTTTTTGACCGCCAACCAAAATTTTAGTGGTAACCTGAGGACATTTTTCCACTGCCAGATCCGCTTGATTGGCAACGTCACCGTCGGCAGTACAAAGAATTGCCGAAACCCCTGCGGTATTGAACCGATATTCAAAGTCGTGTTCTTGTAACAGGCAAGTAGCAGGGATAGCAATAGCGCCTAATTTATGAAGTCCTAAAATAGCATACCAGAATTGGAAGTGACGTTTTAAGACCAACATAACGCGGTCGCCTTTTTTGATACCCAAAGACTTAAAATAGTTGGCACATTGAGCAGAGGCCCGTTTCATATCCCCAAAGGTGATGTGGCGTTCGGTTTTATTTTTATCAATGTGAAGCATCGCCAATTTATCAGGGGTACGGTCAGCAATAGCATCCACAATATCAAAAGCAAAGTTGAATTCATCTTCATGTTCAAAGTTGATTTCTTTCAACAAACCATTTTCATCTTCCACGGTTTTAACAAAACGGTCAGATACCAATTCATTCATAGAGCGGGCAGAAACAATACTTTCCCGAACTACTTCTTCCTCAGTATCTTCTCCAGGCAAAACAACAGCCAGGAATTGACAGTCAGCCCCGTCCACAGCAATCATACCGTGGGGGGTGGCACTGTTATAATAAATACTGTCGCCTTCATGAAGGATTTCTACATGATCGCCAACCTGAACTTTCAAACTGCCGCTGACAACCAGGTCAAATTCCTGACCCGAGTGAGTGGTGGTATGAATGGGACGATTTTGCTGTTCAGCAGAATATTCATATTTTACCCAATAGGGTTCAGCAATTTTTGAACGGAAGCGAGGTGCCAGGTTTTGGATTTGGATTCCATTTTCATTTACAGTTTCCTGCCCCTTCCCTTTTCTGGTAACGGTATAGGAAGACAAGGAAGCGCTATGGCCTTTTAACAAATCGGTAATTTCCATGTCAAAAGCCAGAGCACATTTGTGAATAAAGGTAAAAGGCAAATCACAAACGCCTGCTTCATAATCATTGTATTGTTCCACAGAAACTTCGGTTTTTTTTGCCATTTCGCTGACGGTGAAACCAATAATTTCTCTCATTTCACGAATACGAACGGCAATTTCTTTCAGTTTGTTTTGTGACATGGTTTCCATTATAAAATCCTCCTAAATAACAAAACACCCATCTCAAAGAAAACTTTGAGACGGGTGTTAAAAATCAACACTCGCGGTACCACTCAAATTGCGATATAAACCGCCACTTTTCAAGCTCTAACAAGCTCTATGCATTTACGCAGCATACACGAAAAATCCTACAACCAAACGGTTTTCAAATTTTCAGCTCAGAAGTGATGGGCAATAAAACGATTGTTGTTGACTCACACCAGCCGTCAACTCTCTGAAAACAAACATTGTTTTGTGCCGTCTTCGTCACAGCTTTTGTAATTTTTGTTCATTATAAACCCAACAAAAATAATTGTCAAGAGTTATTTTTAAATTTTTTGTAAATTTTCAGCAACCGTATTCACCATGACTTGTACAAGTAAAGACGTGGCATCAATATCATCCTGATGAACGACACAGTTTGCTGAATGCAGATATCGACAAGGAACCGACAAAGCCAAAGTGCGAACACCGTCACCGGAAGCATGGATGGTTCCCCCGTTATTCCCGCCTGCTACAGCATTTTTGGACTGACAGGTAATACCGTTACTTTTTGCTGTATTCATAGCTATTTGATACAATTCGCGATCATACACCGTGGCACGATCCATAAAAGAAAGGGTAACCCCTTTGCCAAGTTGACACACCTTTTCATTTTCACCAACACCTGCAATATCCGATGCTGTTGTAGCTTCCAAAACCAAAGCGATGTCGGGTTTTACACCGAAGGTAGCAGTTTTTGCACCAATCAGACCAACTTCTTCCTGGACAGTAAAGGTGCAAATCGTATCAAATTCCTGCTCACGGCGAATATAATCAATCAATATGGCACAACCTACGCGGTCGTCCAATGCCTTTCCCTTGACCTTCCCGTCACCAAAAAGCACAAAATCACTTTCAAAGGTGCAAACATCTCCGGGTTGTACCAATGTTAAGGCATCCTCCTTGGAATAAGCACCAATATCAATGGACATATCCTTCACAGAAGGTAACGATTTCTTTTGTTCTCCTGACAAGCAATGAACAGGCAAGCATCCGATGACACCGCAAACTCCATTGGCAAAAGCCACACGTTTCCCCAGCAAGGCTTCCGGCAAAATTCCGCCAACTGTTGCAAAAGAAAGGGCTCCATTGGGATGAACGGTTGTGATGATCAATCCCACCTCATCCATGTGAGCGTCCAGCTGAATGATGTGAGAAGGTTTACGCCGTCCTTTTTTTGTAACGATCAGATTCCCCAGAGCATCCACGCGATAAGAGGCATAACCTTCAATATACGATATAATTTTCTCCCGAACCAACTTTTCGTGCCCGGATGGACCAAAGCAAAGGGACAGGTCCTGAAGAATCTCCATAATGGTATTACATTCCATATATTGCACCTCCTTGTTCACAATACAACATGAGTAAGGCAAGAAGATTTTCCAGATCTTTTGGGTCTACCATTTCCACAGCGGTATGCATATTCTTTAAGGGATACGACACCAATCCCGTAGGAATTCCTACACCCGTCCCCTGGATTCCGTTAGCGTTGGTTCCCGAAGCACCACCCATTACTTCACAGGTAAAGGGAATCGTATGATCTTGGGCAATACTTCTGAGGAAATTGGAAATATCGGAAGATAACATGGGTGAACAGCCAATCATTACGCCATCACCCGATTCACCGGGCGTAGCATATTGTAAACCCGGAACAGCGGCAAAACTGGCATCAATCACAATGGCTTCCCGGGGATTTGCCGCAAAAGCGCCGGTTACCGCCCCTGCAAAACGATGTCCCGTTTCTTCAAGGGCGGAAAATTGCAAAACAATGGTACTTTTTAATGAAGTAACATTATGCAATTTGTGAGCCAGTTGAATTAAAATTGCAACCCCTGCTAAGTTATCTAATCCACGGGCACAATAACGATTGTTGGCTAATACACTGAAAGTTGACTTTAAAGTGACATAATCTCCGATGGCAACTTTCTCTTTTGCTTGTTCGCAGGAATAGCCAATATCAATCCCTTGTTCTTCCACAGACACTGCCGCAGAATCACCCGAGTTTTTTAAGTGGGGTGGCATAATGGCAAACAAACCGAAAATGGGTTCCTTTGCCCACACGGTAACCGCACTGCCCGCCAGCACACGACAATCCACACCGCCACAGGGTGCCACCTTAAGAAAACCTTCGGCTGTAATTCCCGTTACCACAAAATGAATGGTATCCATGTGGGCATCTAACAAAAGGGTATGGTCACTTTCCCCAGGAAAGCGCACCTGTATGGTGCCTAAAGGTGTTACGTGAGTATCGCATCCTTGAGGCAACAAAGAAAGAACGGCTTCTTTTAAACCGTTCCCAAAGGTTTGGGTTAATTTTAATAATATTTCTTTCAATTTCTTTTTCATTCCTTACAATTCATTCACCAGTTGTTTGTAATGACGTCCACGAACTGCAAAATTGGGATAGCGGTCAAAACTGGCACAGGCGGGACTTAAGGAAACAATATCCCCATTTTTAGCATATTCATAAGCAAGTTTCACAGCATTTTCCATGGAGTCGGCACGAAGAATCTGAATGGTTTCAGGAGAATATCCCTTTTGATTCTTTACACAATTCTCAATGGCATCGGCAGTATCCCCTGTTAAAATTAACAATTTGATTTTTTCGATTGCCTTTTGTGCAAATGGATCAAAAGGAATATGCTTATCATATCCCCCGGCAATGATGATCTGTTTTTGATGAAACGAATTCAGTCCGGCAATAGCTCTGGTGGGGCTGGTGGCAATGGAATCGTTGTACCACCGCACGCCATTCAGTTCTCTGACAAATTCAATACGATGTTCCACCCCGCCAAATTCTTTGGCAACTTTTTGGATATTTTCCACCGATACAATGCCCCACACAGCGCAAATGGCAGCCATGTAGTTTTGTATATTATGGGCGCCGGGCAATTTAATATCTTCAAAAGAAACCACAGGGGTTTCTTCCCCTTGGGATACAGCAACGATCGTATTTTCACTGCAATAACAGCCGTTTTCCACCTTTTGCAAATGGCTGAAACAAGAACATTCCCCATGAACCATTGGGACGAATCCTCTGGTAATATCATTTTCCAGGTTCAAAACGGTTTTACTATCCCGGGTTTGAAATTGAAAAACATGAGTTTTCGCCTGAATATATTCATTCATATCCTTATGAACGTCCAGATGATTGGGGGCAACATTGGTAACCACCGCAACAGAGGGACCTTGTTTCATAGACATGAGCTGGAAAGAAGACAACTCAACCACCACGTAATCATCGGGGGTAATATTTTCCACAACAGGAAGCAGAGGTGTGCCGATATTGCCACCTAAGTGTACCTGTTTGCCTGTGGTTTTTAACAGTTCGTAAATAATGGAAGTGGTAGTGGTTTTTCCGTCCGAACCGGTAACAGCGAAAATCGGTGCGGGACAAAGTTTAAAAAATTCTTCCATTTCCGAAGTAACAGGAATCCCTTTTCCTCTGGCTTCCACCAAGGACGGGTGATCATAATGGATTCCGGGCGTGCGAAAAATCACATCTCCTTCTAAATGATCCATATATCCTTCCCCCAACTGCAACCGAATCCCTTGTTGGGTATAAGTGTCGTACAAATCTCCAAGTTGTTCTTTGGTGCGCTTGTCACAAGCAACCACTTTAACACCAAAGGATGCAAATTTTTCAATTAAAGGTTGGTGACTGACACCAATCCCGCAAAATACAACTTGTTTCCCCTGAAAAGAGGTGTAGTATTCCTTGATTTTCTGGTTCATTTTCACAAGTTCCCTTCGGAAATAATATTTTTTTTATTATACTCAATTTTATTGCCATTTGCAACACAAATCTACCTTTACAGTTGCCAAAGTATTTTAGTGGCCATCATCAAAATCACACCGGGTATCCCTAAAACCGCCGACACACCTACCGTATAGGG
>JAZNWL010000008.1:0-72927 GCA_045593325.1 Acutalibacteraceae bacterium
TGGTTTGACGAATCAGGGCGGTGGCGGAAGCGTAGGCTTCATAACACCCTTTATACCCACAGGTGCAAGGATAGCCGTCCTTCACAATGCTCATGTGGCCCAGTTCGGCGCCTGCATGGTTAAAGCCACCGTAGATCTTACCGTCGATGATCACACCGCCGCCAACCCCGGTGCCCAGGGTAATCATCACAAAATTTTTGGCGCCTTTGCCTGCCCCTGCCAACAGTTCCCCGTAAGCGGCGGCATTGGCATCGTTTTCAATGGCGCAGGGAACCCCTAAAGATTGTTCCAGCATGGGGCAAACGGGGGTATTGTGAAAGGGCAAATTGTTGGCGTAAGCCACCTCCCCTGTTTCGGGGTTTACGGTGCCCGGGGCGGCAATGCCCACGTGGGCAATCTCTTTCATGGTGAGCCCTGCGTTTTCCAAGGCAAGGTGCACAGCTTTTGCCATATCATCCACAATTTGCCCGGCGGTGGCACTTTTGTCGGTTTTCAGTTTGCCTTTGCCCACGATTTCATATTGTTCATTTACCACACCAACAGCAATGTTGGTGCCGCCTAAATCAATGCCGATACAATACATGATTATTATCTCCTTTTTCAACAGCCCTTATTTAGAAGGACGACCAGATATTTTTTTCTTCTTCGGTGGCGGGAGAACCTGCGTCCATCCCCAAGCGGTGAAGCAATTCCTGAGCGGAATTGTACCCCATGCGTTTTTGACGGTTGTTCATGGCGGCAACTTCAATGATCACTGCCAGGTTCCGACCGGGTTTAATGGGAATGGTAACCGAAGTAACGTCCAACCCCAGAATGGTGGTGGTTTCCCCTTCAATGCCCATACGGTCGTACACTTTATTGGGATCCCAGTTTTCTAAGTTGACCACCAGGTCGATCTTTTCGGTCATTTTTACCGAACCGATCCCGAAAATACGACGGGCATTGATGATGCCGATGCCCCGCAGTTCAATAAAGTGGCGGATATTTTCAGGGGCGGTACCCACCAGGGTCTTATCCGACACACGGCGGATCTCCACCGCATCGTCGGCAATCAAACGGTGACCCCGTTTGATCAGTTCAATGGCAGTCTCACTTTTCCCTGCGCCGCTTTCCCCTAACATTAAGATCCCTTCGCCGTATACTTCCACCAATACCCCATGGCGGGTGATACGGGGGGCAAGTTGTACTTTCAGGAAAGAGATCAAGGCGGCGGAAAAAGCAGAAGTATCTTCTGCCGTTTGCAACATGGGTACGTCATATTTTTTCGCGGCTGCCAAAAAATCTTCCGACAGGGCAAGTTTACGGGCAACCACCACTGCCACGGGTTTTTTGGAGAAAAATTCATCCAGCCGTTGCAATTTTTGTTCCAAAGTCAATTCTTTTAAGTAGGTAATTTCGTTCATGCCCAACACCTGGATCCGTTGGGGGTCAAAGTATTCATAATACCCTGCCAACTGCAACCCGGGACGGTTAATATCCGACACCGAAACTTCGGTTTGTTCGGCAACTTCTTCCCCCGAGAGAATGTCCAGGGAAAATTCTTTGATGATATTTTTCAAGGGAACCGAATATTGATTCTGCATACTTTCCACCTCATTGCCTTTTTCACAGTTCTATTCATTGTCATTATACCTCATTTTCTCCCATTTGCCAACAACTTTTTCTTTATTCTTGATAAAAACTGTGGTATACTGATAGTAACTTTATCCTGGGTAGGTGTTTTCATGGCTTTCGACGGCGCTTTTTTGCATGGCGTTCTGGAAGAAATCAAAGAAAAAGCAGTGGGCAGTCGGGTGGATAAAATCTACCAACCCACCAAAAACACGTTGATTTTCTTCCTGCGAAGCAAAGGCTTCAACGGAAAATTGTTGCTTTCTGCCGAATCGGGCACCGCCCGTTTGCAGTTGACCGAGGCATCCTTTGAAAATCCCGCAACCCCTCCCATGCTGTGTATGTTACTGCGAAAAAAATTGGTGGGTGCCAAACTCACCGCCCTTCGGCAACCCCAGTTGGAACGGATCGTATTTTTGGACTTTGACACCAAAAACGAACTGGGCGACCCCGTCTGCCTTACTCTGGTGGCGGAACTGATGGGGCGCAACGCCAACCTGATTTTGCTGGGAGAACAGGGAAAAATTATTGACAGTGTCCGCCGTACCGACGCTGCCGACACCACCCGTATCATTATGCCGGGGGTAACCTACACACCCCCTGAAAAAAGCGGAACCTTTGATTTGCTCACGGGGGACGTTACGGTTCCCTTACAAGAACTGGCAACAGAAGAACGGCGAAACCTTCCTTCGGCGTTGTTACGTGCCGTTCCGGGGATTTCTCCCATTGTTTGCCGTGAACTTGCCTTTTTGAGTTTACAGGGGCAAGAAGATGAACCGCCCACCAAAGAAGAACAAAACAAACTGCTGACCCATTTACGGGAATTGCAACAGCGGGTGACGGGCAACAATACCACACCCACCATGGTGATAGACCAAACGGGAAAACCCATTGATTTCACCTTTTTCCCTGTTTCCCAATATAAAGACGGGGCAACCCTCACCGCCTTTCCTGATTTTTGTTCCCTGCTGGATGCTTTTTACCAAAAGCGGGACCAAAAAGCCAGGTTACAGGCAAAGTCCCAGACCCTTTCCAAATTTTTAAACACCACCCTTGCCCGCCTTGCCCGTACGGTGAACGTGCGGACCCGGGAATGGGAACAAGCCCAGAACTGTGAACAGTTGCGGGAATACGGAGAACTGCTGAAAGCCAATTTGCATTTGGTGAAAGCGGGTGCCACGGGATGTCGGGTTATCAATTATTATGACCCGGATTGCCGGGAAATTACCATTCCTTTGTCCCCTGCCCTTTCCCCTGCCGCCAATGCCCAGAAGTATTTTAAGGAATACCGAAAAAAATGCACCGCCGCAGGGATGCTCAAGGGACTCATTGAAAAAGCCCAAACCGACATGATGTATTTAGACAGCGTGCGGGAAGCCTTATCCCGGGTGGAGACCACCAACGACATTCTTGCTATTGAACAGGAACTGGCCCAAGGGGGTTGGCTAAAAAAGCGCCAAGGCAAAAAGGGAAAAGTTGTCAACGTGAAGGAATTGCCCCCTTACGAATTCCGTTCCCCTGACGGATTTACGGTATTGGCAGGGCGAAACAACCGACAAAACGACAAATTGACCCTGAAATTTGCCGACAAGACCGACATTTGGTTTCACACCAAAAACATTCCCGGTTCTCACGTTATCATCCGCACCGAAAACAAAGAGGTGCCCGACACCACCATGACCTTTGCCGCCACCCTGGCCGCTACCCTTTCCGCGGGGGCGGACTCCTTAGGGGTTGCGGTGGACTATTGCCCGGTAAAACGGGTGAAGAAACCAAGCGGCTCGCCCCCGGGCATGGTGATCTACGAAAACTACAATACTGCCTTTGTCAATCCCGACAAAGAACTACCGGAAAAATACAAGGTATAATTCACAGGAGGTTTTACAAATGGAACATCAAATGACCGTTGTTTTGAATTTAGGAGGCTCCAAAGCCCTGAGCGTTGCCAAACGGATTCGGGAATGTGGAGTTTACAGCGAGGTTTACCCCTACACCATGGGGAAAGAAGAACTGGAAGCCTTAAACCCCCAGGGAATCATCGTAACAGGCAGTTGCGATAAT
The DNA here is from genome assembly GCA_045593325.1 of Acutalibacteraceae bacterium. Lineage (GTDB taxonomy): Bacteria > Bacillota > Clostridia > Oscillospirales > Acutalibacteraceae > UMGS1484. The sequence goes on from JAZNWL010000008.1 coordinate 3,673, forward strand.
GTTCATGCCGCCGCCGAAGAAAAGGCTCCCTGGTTAAAAGAAATGGGTTGTCCCACCCTGGAAGTGGGTAGCGGGACGCCCCTTTCCATTGAAGCCCTGGCAGGGGGTGTGGGGAAAAAATGTTTGGACAATTTCCTGAAGATCACATGTAACTGCACAGGGGACTGGTCCTTACAGGGCTTTGCCGACACTGTTATTTCGGAATATAAAGAAAAAATCGGCGACCATAACGTTGCCGTCGGGGTAACCGGTGGGGTGGATTCGGCTGTGACCGCCGCCTTGCTTGCCCGCGCCGTTGGTCAGCAATGCACCGCCTTATTTATTGACACGGGGCTTTTGCGCAAGGGCGAAGCGGAGCAAACGGTGGACATGATGAATGTCCTGCCTTTAAACTTTGTGAAGGTCAACGCCGAAACCAAATTTATGTTTAAACTGTTGGGAATCGACGACCCCGTGGGCAAAAAGAATATCATCAACAACGAATACGCCGCCATTTTTGAAACCGAAATGGCAAAGGCGGATTGCGATTATCTGGCACAATCCACCATTTACACCGACCTGTTGGTGAACCATTCCCTGCCCCTGTCCAAGCAACCCAAGGAAATTTTTGAACCCTTAAAATATTTATTTAAGGACGAAGTGCTGGAACTGGCAAAACTGTTGGGTCTGCCCGAACAGGTGATCTCCCGCAACTCTTTCCCCTTGTACGGATTGGCAACCCGTTGCATCGGCGCCATTACCATGGAACGGCTGAACATTGTACGGGAAGCCGACGCGGTTTTTGCCGAAGAAATAAAAAAAGCAAAGCTGGACAAACACATGAACCAGTACTTTGCTTCCATTGCCAATTTTAAAAGCGCCGCCATTCGGGGCAACCGCCAAACCTACGAATATACTTTGATCTTACGGGCGGTTTTCACCAACGATTATATCTCTGCCGATCCTGCCGCCATTCCCCATGACGTTTTGCAACAGATCAGCCGCCGCATCACCACCGAGATCGGTGGGGTCAGCCGTGTGCTGTTGGATATTACCTCCACCCCTCCCGCCGCCATTGAGTTGGAATAATCAGTAAAATAAATAACTGTATTCTTTGGAGTTTTTCATGGAGAAGATGCTGTCCTCTCCCACAATGAAATGGTCCAGCAATTCCACCTGTAACCGATGGAGCACCTCCACCACTTCCCCTGTCTGGCGCACGTCTTCACTGGAAGGATACAGCCAGTTGCTGGGGTGATTGTGAGCCAGCACCACCGACGCGGCTTTGGTGTTCAGGCAATGCATGGTCAACCGACGAAGATCCAAAGGCACCTGGGAGAAAATGCCGTTGGAAATGATCTCATCCCGAATCAGTTGCATATCCCCATCCAACAACAAAGCATGAAGATTTTCTTCAGGTTCTGACACAAACGCCACCTGGATATAATGGGAAATATCTGCCATACCCCGGAACTTTCTCACCTTCTGCTTTTGCTTGGATTGTTGATACCGCTTGCCCACTTCGTTAAGGTTGCTCAAAAACAAAGCGGTGGTTTTCCCCACCCCGTTCACCGAAAGCAATCGGTCAAAATCAGCTTCCAGCACGTCGTGGAAACTGCCGAATTCCTTGATCAAACGGTGGGCAAGGGCATTTACGTCCTCTCGGGGAATACAATGAAACAACAGCCATTCCAACACCTCATGGTCCCGAAGGCTGTTCAGTCCGTATTTTTCAATTCGTTCTCTCATACGCTCTCTATGACCGTCATGCAGTCGGTTCATAATGAAACTCCTAATCTTTTTATCGTTCGAGGTATCCTATGAAATCCTTTACCATTGGGAAAAATGATGCCGGGCAACGGCTGGACCGTTTTATCACCAAAGCTGCCCCCCACCTGCCCCTTTCCATGCTGCACAAGGGAATCCGCACCAAAAACATCAAGGTCAACCGTAAACGGGCAACTGCCAACCAACGGCTGAACGAAGGGGATTTGGTGGAACTGTACCTGAAAGACGAAGTGCTGACCCCCGGGGAAAAGCACTACGACTTTTTGCGGGCAGGGAAACAGTTGCAGATCATATATGAAGACGGACAAATTCTGTTGGCTCACAAACCCGAAGGGTTACTGTCCCACGGGGATGAAAAGGAATATTCCGATACCTTGATTGGTCGCATTAAGCGGTATTTGTTTGAAAAAGGAGAGTTTAACCCTGAGGAAGAAACCTCCTTCACCCCTGCCCTTGCCAACCGCATTGACCGCAACACAGGAGGCATTGTGATTGCCGCAAAAACCGCCGAGGCGTTGCGGATCTTAAACCAAAAAATCAAGGACAGAGAAATCGACAAATATTATTTATGTCTGGTGCACGGCACCCCAAAACCAAAAGAAGCATTGCTGAAAGGCTACCTTGTGAAAGACGAGAAAAAAAACAAAGTGACAGTGCACAAAAATCCCATTCCGAACGGGCGAACCATTGAGACCCACTATTCGGTGCTTGCCACCAAAGGGAACGTTTCTTTGTTGGAAATCCACTTGCTGACGGGGCGAACCCATCAGATTCGCGCCCACATGGAAAGTGTGGGGCACCCCCTGGTGGGCGAAGGGAAATACGGCAAGAACGCCGCCGACAAAAAGAAAGGGTTTAAACATCAGGCGTTATATTCCTACAAGCTGACCTTTGCCTTTACCACCGACGCCGGTTGCCTTTCTTACCTTGACGGCAAAACCTTTCAAATTAACGACGTTTGGTTTGCCAGGGAATTTTAATTAATACAATACACAACAAGCAATATAGCACAAAAGCCCTTGCAACGCAAGGGCTTTTTTCTTTGCACTATTGATTCAGCAATTCCAGCAGTTGTTCTTCGGTGAGAACGGGGATGCCCAAATCGTTGGCTTTGGTGAGTTTACTGCCGGCGGCTTCCCCGGCTACCACGTAATTGGTTTTCTTAGACACCGAGCCGGACACCTTGCCCCCTGCCTGTTCGATAAGTTCTTTGGCCTCTTCCCGTTTCAGGGTGGGCAGGGTACCTGTCAAAACAAAGGTTTTCCCCGCCAGTTCTCCCCCGCCTGTTTTGGCGGCAGAAGTAAAATTCAGCCCCAGCTCTTTCAATTCGGAAAGGAGTTCCTTGGTGCCATCCAGGGCGAAGAAAGAAAACAGGCTTTGTGCCATGACCTCTCCAAAGCCTTCCATGGCTTCAAAGGCTTCTTTTGGGGCAGTTGCCATTTCCTCCAGACCGCTAAAGGTTTGTTCCAACAGTTTGGCGGCTTTTTCCCCGATGTGGCGAATCCCCAACCCGAAAATCAACCGCCACAGAGGATTTCCTTTGGATTTTTCAATGGCGGCAATTAAATTGTCGGCAGATTTTTGACCCATCCGCTCAATTTCCGCAATTTGAGAGGCTTCCAGGCGGTAAATATCCGAAGGTTTTTTCACCAGATCCAAGGCGGTGAGTTGCAAAATCACGGCAGGGCCAAGGCCTTCAATATCCATTGCTCCCCGAGAGGCAAAGTGAATGAGATTTCGCTCCAACTGAGCGGGACATTCGGGATTCTGACACCGCAATGCCGCTTCCCCTTCCAGGCGGGACACAGGCTGACCGCAAGAGGGGCACACCTTTGGCATTTCATAAGGCACATGAGGAGTGGCGTGGGCGGTGACCGACACCACTTCGGGAATAATATCCCCTGCTTTTCGCACCCGCAGGGTATCCCCGATGCCAATGTTTTTTTCTTTGATAAAATCTTCATTGTGAAGCACCGCACGGGACACGGTGGTACCTGCTAAAAACACCGGTTCAAACACGGCGGTGGGGGTCAACACCCCGGTTCTGCCCACCTGAATCTCCACCTCTTTTAACAGGGTATCCTTTTCTTCCGGGGGGTATTTATATGCCACTGCCCAGCGGGGGAATTTGGCGGTACTGCCCAGTTCCTGCCGCAAAGAAAGGGTGTCTAACTTGATAACGGCACCGTCAATGTCAAAGGGAAGTCCCCCACGGCAGTTGCCGATTTCTTTTACCTGTTCCACTGCTTCTTCAATGCCCTTACAGCGGGTGTAAAAAGGCAGGGTGGGAATGCCCAATTCTTTGATGGTATCTAAGGATTCAATATGAGAAGCAAAAGAGATTCCCTCTGCCTGTTGCACGTTAAAACAGAAAACGTCCAGGTTTCGGGTGGCGGTGACGGCGGGATTTTTTTGCCGCAGGGCACCTGCCGCCGCATTCCGAGGGTTCTTTGCCAATTTTTCGCCATTGAGTTCCTGTTGTTCCAGAAGTTTTTCAAAACTTTGGTGGGGCATATACACTTCCCCCCTCACTTCCAGGAAAGGAACGGCTTTGTTCAGTCGTTTTGGGATAGCGGAAATGGTATCCAAATTGGCGGTAACGTCTTCCCCGGTGACGCCATCCCCACGGGTAGACCCACGAACAAACACCCCGTCCCGATATTCTAACGACACCGAAAGCCCGTCGATCTTGGGTTCCACACTGTATACGGGATCTGCAATGACTTCCCGCACTTTACGGTCAAAATCATAGAGTTCTTCAAAGGAAAAGGCGTCTTGCAGACTTTCCATTTTCACGGTATGTTCCACTTTGGAAAACAAATTGGAGGCCGCGCCCCCCACCCGCACGGTGGGAGAATCAGGGGTTTTATACTGAGGATATTCCTCTTCCAACAGCACAAGTTCCCTGAGCATACGGTCATATTCATAGTCGGGAATTTGGGGCGCATCCCGGTTATAATACAGGTCGCTGTGATACTGCACAAGGGAACGCAACTGTTCTATTTTTTCTTTGATGGTTTCCATAGGGTTTTCTCCTAACTATAATCATATCCGTAATTATTCAGGTCTTCCAGCACGTTGTCCGATTCTTCCACACTGGTGTAGTATTCAGGAACACTGCCTACGATCACCGTTTCGGCAATCATGAAATTGGTGGTAACCGTGGAAGAAGTTTTACAAAATCGGGCAATGGCAAAGGTGGTGGCTTTTACGTTGAGCATGATCTGATGGCGGGTCTGGTTAATGCCTGCATCGTCAAACAGATTTTCAAAGGTACATTCCACCGTACAGGACATATCCACCCGAAACCGAAAGGAAGGACCCCGCCCCACAAAAAAACTGCCTCCCACCACCGTGCCCAGGGGCAGGGCGATGGTGCCGAAATCGTAGGTGTCGAAACATTCCTGAATACCCGAGGCGATTTGAGATTTAAAGCGGTTGAGTTTTACCATGTCGGTTCCCACGTAGGCAATACTTCCCTGTTCATGATACCCGATTTTCACCAGACTATCATAAGAAATATCCTGGGTTTGTAAAAAGTCATTCACCTTTTCATTGATAATTTTCAGGGTGATACTTTCGGCTTTGCTTTCGGAAAGTTTCACAAGAAGGGGTTGAATTCTGAAAAGAAACAGCCCCAAAAGCAAGGAAACCCCAACCGTTATCGCCAAAAGCCGTATGCAAAAACGATGGTGCTTACCGTATTGTTTCATAGGTCACCTCCCCTACACCATACGCAGGGGACAAGGGGGATGACACTCATTTTAGTATACTATAAAATCGGGGGATTGTAAAGAGCAAGAAAATTTGATATAATGGGTTTACCTACAAAAGGACGGTGGCTTTCATGTTCAATTTTTTTGTACCCACACAAAACCGCGTGGGTAACGTTTTTTCCATTACCGACGGCGATTATAATCACATTAAAAACGTTCTGCGCATGGTAAAAGGAGAACAATTTCTGGTGAGTTGCAACGGGCAAAGTCACCTTTGCGCCTTGCAGGAATACACCGCTGATGCGGTTTTGGCAGAGATCTTACAAGAAAATTTTCAGGATACCGAACTGCCGTTGGAAATTCATTTATTCCAGGGGCTTCCCAAAAGCGACAAATTGGAATGGATCCTGCAAAAGACGGTGGAATTGGGAGTGCACGCAGTCATTCCCGTGGAAACCAAACGGAGCATTGTGAAAATTGAACCCAAGAAAAAGGAACAAAAGCAAAACCGCTGGCAAACCATTGCTGAAAGTGCCGCCAAACAGTCCAAACGCAGTGTGGTGCCCACCGTTCACCCTGCCACTTCCTTTGACAAAGCCCTGGCTCTGGCAAAAGAACTGGACGTTATTTTCGTGCCGTATGAAAACAAGGAAGGCATGGCAGCCACCAAACGGGCATTGCAAACCCTGAAAGCGGGCATGAAAGTGGGGATTTTCATTGGGCCCGAGGGTGGCTTTGAGGATAATGAAATCAAGGCTTTGGAAACCCTTGGCGCTCACATTATTTCCCTGGGCAAACGGATCTTACGAACCGAAACCGCCGCCATCACCGCGGTGGGTATGGTGATGTTATATACCGAAACGGAGGGGTCAGATGAACACCCTGCCAACTGAATTTGAAACCCGCATGAAAGCCCTGTTGGGAGAACAGTACCCTGCCTTTGAGCAAAGTTTAAAAAAGCCTCCCGTTCGAGGGGTGCGGCTCAATGCCAAAAAGGGGGATCCTGCCGCTCTTTCCCAAATTCTGTGGGATGACCCCATTCCCTATGCCAAAAACGGGTATTATCTTACCAAGGAAAAAATCGGCAACCACCCCTATCATCATGCAGGGGCATTGTACGTGCAAGAACCCGCCGCCATGATGCCTGCCTGTATGGTGGAGATCCCCGAAAACGCGGTGGTATTGGATCTTTGTGCCGCCCCCGGGGGAAAATCCATGGGGCTGTACAGCCAATTAGGAGAAGACGGGATTCTGGTTTCCAACGAAATCATTCCCGCTCGGTGCAAGATCTTAACCAGCAACGTAGAACGGCTGGGGTTCCGCAACACGGTGGTGACCTGTATGGATTCCGCCGCCATCGCCAAGGTGTTTCCCAAGACCTTTGACGTGATCATGGTGGACGCCCCCTGCTCGGGAGAGGGAATGTTCCGCAAAGAGGAGATCGCCGTTACCCAATGGAGCCCTGAGAACGTGGAAAAATGTGCCGCACGGCAGGAAGAAATTTTAGACAATGCCGCCCTGGCTTTGAAAGACGGGGGCATGATTCTATACGCCACCTGCACCTTTTCGGTGGAGGAAAATGAAAAACAGGTGGAAGGATTTTTACAACGGCATCCCGACTTTCGGTTGATGCCTGTAAAAGAGCAGGTGAAAGCCCATACCTGTGACGGAGTGAAGGGGCTTACGGAATGTCGTCGGTTTTACCCGCACGTGGCACAAGGGGAAGGGCAATTTGGAACGGTACTTCTAAACACCAATGCCCCCTGCCCTGCACCCTCTGCCCCCAAAAAGAAAAAACCTTTGGAACAAAAAATCCCAAAGGTAGTAACCGATTTTTTACAGGAAGTGTTACAGGATCATGACCCCCAAAAGGTGATCATGCGGGGAGAAACGCCCGTTTACTTCACCCCTGATTTTTCGGTACAGGGAGCGCGGGTGTTTGCCTGCGGGGTGACCATTGGGGAAATAAAGAAAAATTACATTTTGCCCCATCATCAGTTTTTCTCTGCCATGGGCAAAGACTTTAAACAGAAAATCGATTTTTCTCCCGATGACCCAATGCTTACCCGTTATTTAAAGGGAGAGGAGATCCCCGTAACCTGTCAAAAAGGTTGGGCAGTGGTCACGGTGGACGGGTATCCCTTAGGGGGCGTAAAAGTCGTGAACGGTATTGCCAAGAATCACTATCCCAAGGGATTACGATTGGTATAAAAGAAAATGGAGCAGGAAATTTCAGAAAATTTCCTGCTCCATTTTTGTTTTTTCCAACCATATCAGCAATACCGACACGTCGGCGGGCGAAACCCCCGAAATGCGGGCGGCTTGACCGATGCTGGCGGGGCGAATCCTGGAAAGTTTTTCCACCGCTTCCAGCCGAAGCCCTGTGATGGTTGTATAATCGGTATCTTCCGGCAATTTGCGGCTTTCCAGCCGTTTTTGTTCGTCAATCTGGGATTGTTGCCGTTTGATATACCCTGCATATTTCAGTTCCACTTCTGCCTGTTCCAGAATTTCCGGGGGCAGTTGGGGGCGGGTAGAATCCACAGACCCAAGCAATTCGTAAGTAACCTGGGGACGGCGAAGGAGTTCTGCCAACCGCACCCCGCTGGTGACCTTAGCGGTGCCTGCGGCTTCCAGAATGGCATTGAGTTCTTCAGTGGGAGAAAGAACGGTTTTTTCTGCCCGCTCCATTTCCCTGTGTTTCAAGTCTTGTTTTTTCAGGAACCGCTTATACCGTTCTTCAGAAATCAATCCCAATTCATAACCCAGGGGAAGCAGACGTTCTTCGGCATTATCCTGCCGCAGAACCAGGCGGTATTCCGAACGGGAGGTCATCATGCGGTAAGGGTCGGAACAGCCTTTGGTGACCAGATCGTCAATCAGAGTGCCGATATAGGAGCCTGCACGGGAGAGAATCCAGGGTTCTTGCCCCCGGACTTTTCTGGCGGCATTGACCCCTGCCACCAGCCCTTGGGCGGCGGCTTCTTCATACCCCGAAGACCCGTTAAACTGCCCTGCTCCGTAAAGACCGTCAAACCCTTTGATTTCCAAAGAGGGTTTCAGCCCCAAGGGGTCGATACAATCATACTCAATGGCATAGGCGGGACGCATGATCTCCACCTTTTCCAGCCCTTCAATGGAGCGGTAGAGTTCCACCTGCACGTCTTCCGGCAGAGAGGTGGAAAGCCCTTGGAGATACATTTCCTCGGTATTCATACCGCAGGGCTCAATAAAGGTCTGGTGACGGAGTTTATCGGGGAAACGGACGATCTTATCTTCAATGCTGGGGCAATACCGAGGGCCTACCCCGTCGATATGGTGCCCGTACATGGCAGAGCGTTCCAGATTGTTTAAAATGATCTCCTTGGTTTTGTCGTTGGTCCAGGTGATGTAGCAATCGGCAACATTTTCGGGAATTTGGGTGGTTTCAAAGGAAAAGGGAACCACTCGGTCATCCCCGGGTTGCCGTTCCAATCTGGAAAAATCAATACTGCTTTTCAGAACCCTTGCAGGAGTTCCTGTTTTAAACCGACGAATGGGAAGCCCCAGTTCTTTCACCGACCGTGCCAAAGAGCAAGCCGCCGCCATGCCGTCGGGACCGCTGGCATAGTGAATGTCCCCCACGTGGATCAAGGCATCCAGGAAGGTTCCTGTTGCCAAAATAGCGGTTTTGCAATGGTATTCCCCGCCCAATTTACTCATCAGTAACCAGCCGTTTTCTTCCTGTTCTATATGGACGATCTCGGCTTGTTTGGTGGTTAAGTTCGGTTGCAGTTCCAGGCGGTGTTTCATATAGCCGCTGTAATCCCGACGGTCAATTTGCGCCCGCAAAGAATGAACTGCAGGGCCTTTGCCTCGGTTGAGCATACGGCTTTGCAGGGTGGTTTTGTCGGCGGCAATGCCCATTTCTCCCCCCAAGGCATCAATTTCCCGTACCAGATGCCCTTTGGCGGTGCCCCCAATGGAAGGGTTACAGGGCATATTCCCCACCCAATCCAAAGACACGGTGAAGATCACTGTTTGGCATCCCAATTTGGACGCTGCCAAGGCGGCTTCAATGCCCGCGTGGCCTGCGCCGATGACGGCTACGTCAAATTCTCCTGCAAAATAACCCAAGGAACTTCATCTCCAACTGTAAAATACAGTTTATTGTATCACATCAATCACCATCTTGCAACCGAAAAATACAATGGAAATGAGGTGATTGTATGAAAAGAGCCTATTTATTGGGCATTGGCGGGGCAGGTATGGCGGGCATTGCCCAGGTTTTACAGCAAAAAGGGGTGACGGTGTACGGGTATGACCGTGCCAGGAACACCACCGTTCACCACCTGGAAACTCTGGGGATTCCCGTGGACACCACGGGGAACAAAGACCGCTTACATAAAGGGGACGTTTGTGTTTATTCCGCCGCTTTTGCGGGGGACCATCCCTTGCTTACCTATGCCAAAGAGAATCTTCCCACCTGTTCCCGGGGGGAAATGATGGGATACCTTGCCGGGGAAAAAGGGAAAGTGGCGGCGGTGGCGGGAACCCACGGCAAAACCACCGCCACGGGGATGCTTACCCACGTTGCCCTGGCGGGAGGATTGGACCCTTCGGTGCTGATTGGAGGTCATTTGCCCGCCATTGAGGGGTACGGACATCACGGAAATTCCAACCTGATGATTTGCGAAGCCTGTGAATACGCGGGAAGCTTTTTGCACCTTACCCCTACCATTGGCATTTTATTGAACGTTGACCGGGACCATTTGGAATACTACGGCAGTATGCAGGGGTTGACCCAAGGATTTGGCGAGTTTTTACACCGTTGTGACACTTGTCTTGTGAACGGGGATGACCCCCTTGCCCTTGCCGCCGCCCGAGGACACGGTTCGGTGACCACCTTTGGGCTGAAAGACGGGGTAGATCTACAAGCCAAAGCGTTAAAGGAGCAAGGTGGATATTTCACCTTTACCCTTTGCCGCAAGGGAGAAGAATTGGAAACGATCTCTTTAGGGGTGGCAGGAAAACACCACCTTTACAATGCCCTTGCCGCCGCGGGGGCGGGACTGCTATTGGGACTACCCTTGGGGGCGGTAAAAAAAGGATTGGAACAGTTTACAGGAGTATGCCGTCGGTTTGAGGTTTTATACAGGGATGACCGCCTGACAGTGGCAGACGATTACGCCCATCACCCCACCGAACTGGCGGCGGTACTGTCCACCGCCCGCACCATGGGATTTTCCCGCATCACGGCGGTGTTTCAGCCCTTTACCTATTCCCGTACCGCCATGTTGTCCAGGGAATTTGCCGACGCGTTGTCCCTTGCCCATCGGGTAATTTTAGCCCCGGTCATGGCAGGCAGAGAACCCCCGGAGCAAGCGGTTACGTCCCAGGTCATTGCCCGGTATTTACCCCATGCCACGGTATGCGAAAATCTTTCCCACTGTGCCGCCGTTGCTCTTTCCGACACCCAAAAAGGAGAATTGATCCTCACCTTGGGGTGTGGTAACGTCAACGAATGTGCAAAGGAAATGGCAGAATTTTTGAAAAATCATGCATAAAAGCCTTGGAACTTCGGTATAACTGTATTGACTTTTTTATTTTTTTGTTGACAAATCAACTATTCTCCTCTATTATAAAATGGCAAAACAAAACAGAAAGGAGTTTGGAAACAATGGTATACGAAAAAGTGGTATCCATTATTTGCGAACAATTTGATTTGGAAGAAAGCCAAGTAACCATGGAAACCGGGGTTACCGACGATTTGGGCGCAGACAGTTTAGATCTGGTGGAAGTTCTTGCCGCTATTGAATATGAACTGGATGTGGAAATTCCCGATGAAGCCGCCGAAAACCTGAAAACCGTTGGGGATCTGGTCAAATATATCGAAGAAAACAAGTAATCCCATTCTTGTGAAAAAATCCTGTCTGAAAAAGGCAGGATTTTTTTATTTTATCTTGTATTTTCTCCCCCAAAGGTGTAAACTGAACCTATAATACTATCGTTCAAAATAAGGAGACCCTATGGACACAAAAAATCAAATCGTCAGTTTTCAGGTTGACCATGATATCATCACCCCGGGGGTATACGTTTCCCGTATGGACGGGGACGTTCTCACCCTGGACCTTCGCACCCGCAAACCCAACGGGGGAGCGTATATGGACAATCTCACCATGCATTCGGTGGAACACATGTTTGCCACTTATATCCGCAATTCCTCTCTTAAAGACCGGGTGATCTACTTCGGGCCCATGGGTTGCCAGACGGGATTTTACCTTTGCCTGCGGGACTGCACCCCTACTGACGCCTACCCTGTGATCTTGCAAACCTTGGAAAATATTGTCAGTCATCAGGACGGCATGTACGGGGCAACCCGCAAGGAATGTGGCAACTTTGCAAATTTAAGTCTTGATGCCGCCAAGGCGGAGTGTAAAAACTACCTTACCCTGTTAAGGGAAAAACAACAAACCAAATTTGAATACGGAGAATAAAGTATGATTGGAATTATCGGCGCCATGGCGCTTGAGGTGGAAGCCTTACAACAACAAATGGAAAAACCCACCGTGACCACCATCAGCGGGATCGACTTCTGGCAAGGCACCCTTTGGGGCAAACAGGTTGTGGTTGCCCGTTGCGGGATCGGCAAGGTGTTTGCCGCCCTGTGCGCCCAGACTATGATCCTTACCTTTCACCCTTCGGTGATCGTCAACACCGGGGTGGCAGGCACCCTGACCCCTTCCCTTTCCATAGGGGACGTTGCCATTGCCCATTCGGTGGTGCAACACGATATGGATACCTCTGCTTTGGGGGACCCTGTGGGGCTGATTTCGGGGCCGAACATCATTCACATTCCCGCCCATGAGAAGACTGCCGACACCCTCCTTACTGCCGCCCAAAGCCTTTCTTACAACGGGCAAAAGGGCACCATTGCTTCGGGGGACCAATTTTTAAGTGACACCGCCAAAAAAGCCCGGATCGGTGAGACCTTTGATGCTATCAGCGTGGAAATGGAAGGGGCATCCATTGGTCACGTATGTTATGTAAACCAGGTTCCCTTTGGGGTACTTCGGGTCATTTCCGATTCCGCCAGCGGGGACGGAGCCATGGAATACAGTCAATTTTTGCCCATGGCGGCAAACCGCTCCATTCAGATCATCAGCCAATTCATTCAACAGACGGAGGAATGATTATGTCAACCAAAATCCACGTTATCCCTACCTTTCATCACGACATTGCCTATCTGCAGCCTGAACCGGTATACACCAAATGGGCTACCGATATTTTAGATAAAGCCCTGTCCCTGATGGAACAGGACGAAACCTATACCTTCACCGTGGAACAGGCCTATTTTTTCAAACATTATTTTGAAAGCCATCCTGAAAAACAACAGGCCATGACCGAATTCGCCAAAAAGGGGCAGTTACAATTCGCCCCCGGGTTCTGGTCGGTGCCGGATATGTGTATGCCCAACGGGGAAAGTTTATTTATGCAAGCCACCCTGGGCAAACGGCTCTTAAAAGAAACGGTGGGAACAGATCCCAAGGCTTGTTTCATTGCCGACTGTTGGGGACATCATGCTCAACTGCCTCAAATCATGACCCAATGCGGATACGACTATTACACCTTTTCCCGTTGCATGGAAAAGGAATTTGCTGTGGAAAATTTCCGTTGGCAGGGCATTGACGGCACCGTGATCAACACCCATTGGATGTCCACCGCCTATGCCGGCATTTCTTTCCCTGACGACGCCCGGGTGGTGAATGCCGGGGAACTTCATTGGGAAAGTGCTTCCAAAGAAGGGTTTTTGACCCTGTATCGCCGGAATGGGGAACATTGCAAAGAAGAAATTCAAATGATGCCTGCCGGGGGGGACATGAAAATGCCTGCGGCTTCGGCTTTGAAAATTATGAAGGAACTGCAAAAAGACACAGAGGTTCCCACTCCTGCTTTTTCTTCCTTTGAACAGGGGCTTTCCCAAATTGATTTTACCGATACTCCCCTTTACAACGGGGAATTTATCAGTTCCCTGAAAGGCACCTTTGCCACCAATATTTTAATTAAACAATATAACCGCCGATTGGAGCATTTGCTTTACACCCTGGAAGTATTGGCGGTTGCCAAGGGCAAACAAGTGGATCTGACCGACGGGTGGGATCTGGCGCTGAAAAACCAATTCCACGACATTTTGTGCGGTACCATTTGCGACCAGGCGCTGACCCAGGTGTACGCTGAATACGAACAAACCCTTGCGGCTTTGGAAGAAACCCGAAAAGCCCTGTCAAATGCCGGGGAAGAAGCCTATTTTAATCCCCTGCCCTTCCCTGCCACCCAGGTTTTGGTGGAAGAAGATGGCGCAAAACTCCTCACTGCCGACGGTTTTGGGTATGCCACCGAAAGTACATTGGAAACTGCAGAATTCACCCTGCCCGCCACCTTTGAAAATAACTATTACATAGCCCAGTTGGACCAGAGAGGCTTTATTACCAAACTTACCGAAAAACAAAGCGGCACCGCTGTGGTGGAAAAACCCGCCTTCCCTTTGGGCAGTTTGCAATTACAAGCCGACAGTGGGGACAACTGGGTGGAATTTGAATATCCCTGGGAATTGGATGCCACCCTTTACACCACCAACGTACCCGATCCTTATGACCGTACGAAACTTCCCACCCATCCCAAAGTGATGTTGGGGCGGTGCGGGGTGCAAAAAGCCACCGCCGTGAAGTTGGGAGACCAGGCCATTCAAATTACCCAAACCGGGTGTTTGCAATACTGGGTGACCAAGGTGCCCTTTACCACCACCGTAACCTTGTCTGCCACCTCTCCCCGTATTGATTACCACACCGAATTTGACTGCAACCACCGTCGGTTGCGGTTGCGGGTGGCATTCCCCCATGCAGTTGACAATGGGAAAATTCGTCATCAGATTCCCTTTGCCATGGTTGAGCGTGGGGAAGGTCCTCAACCTGCCCAATACTTAATGGACGTGGAAAATGACAAAGCAGGGCTTTCCCTGATTAACGTGGGGCAACCTGCCAACAACACCGAACAAGGTATTATGATGCTTACCCTGTTCCGCTCGGTTGCCATGGAATACAAATGCCAGAGTGAAGACTCCTATAACCTGGGCAAACACATTGTGTGCGATTACGCCATTGTTCCCCACAAAGCGGGAGACGATACTCTGCTTTGGGAACAGTCGTTACAAAAACAATCCCCCATGATTGCCACCACCAAAGAACCTTTGGCAGATTACGGGGTGAAAGGAGCACAACTTTCCGCCCTGCGGTTTGACGGGGACCACGTGTTTATGCGCATTTACAACGGCACCAACACCCCCACCAAGGCTGTGATTACCCTGCCTGAAACCGTGACCGAATATGCTCTTGCCGACGGGTTGATGAACCCTGTGGGTGAGAAAACAGCGGTAAAAGGCACGCTGGAACTGGAACTTGCACCCTTTAAAATCCAAGGGATCTGCTTATATTAAGGAGCGCCTTATGAACAATCGTCAAGGGGAAGAATTTTTAGACTTATACCGTCGGTTGGAAACCGCCGCCGAAAAGCTCATGGGCACCAGCAACCGAAGCAGTTCGGTCATGAACCTTGCCCATCATCGGGATTTTCGGAAATACCGTGACCAACTGGACTATGCCCGTCAGGTGCGGAATTTACTTTCTCACGAAGCAAAAATCAGCGGGCAATACGGGGTGGTGCCCGGAGATACCCTGATGGACTTTATGGAAAAACTGGTAAACCGCCTGGAAAATCCCCCAACGGTATTTCAGGTGATGACCCCGGTGAACCGCCTGCTGACCGCCCGCCGGGAACAACGGGTATTGTCCTTAATGGAAGAAATGAACCGCCGTGGCCTTTCCCACGTTCCCCTGTTGAAAAACGGGAAGGTGGAAGGCATGTTCAGTGTGGAAACGGTGTTCCAATGGATTTTAGACCAGAACGCACCTTTTACCACCGAATGCACCATGGAGCAAGTGTCCCCCTATCTTCCCTTGGGCAAGTGCTACGTTACCGTTGCCCCCACCCTGCTGGTGAACGATGCCAGGGATCTGTTTGATAAGGCGTATGACCGCAACTGCCAGATCAAGTTATTGTTGGTAACCAAAAACGGCAAGGCGGACAGTTCTTTGATGGGGGTCGTTTCCCCCTATGACTTATTAGAAAAAGAGTAAATTTCTTTTGACATGGGTATCATACCGATGTATAATATGTTTCGTAGACCAGAATAAAGGAAGTTTTTTACCATGAGTATTCGCGTAGGAATTGTTGGTTACGGCAACTTGGGACGGGGCGTGGAATGTGCCATCCGCCAAAATGATGACATGAGCCTGTACGGGGTATTTTCCCGCAGAGACCCTGCCACCGTTCAAACCTTGACCAACACCCAGGTATTTCACATTGACGATATTTTAAAGCATAAAGACCAGATGGACGTGCTGATTTTGTGCGGTGGTTCCGCCACCGACCTGCCCACCCAAACCCCCATGCTGGCAGAACATTTTTGCGTAGTGGACAGTTTCGACACCCACGCCAAGATTCCCCAGCACTTTGAAGCGGTCAACACCGCCGCCTTGCAGGGTGGCACCGTTGCCATGATTTCGGTGGGGTGGGACCCGGGTCTTTTCTCCTTAAACCGAATGTACGGGGAAGCCATTTTGCCCAGTGGTAAAGATTACACCTTCTGGGGCAAAGGGGTCAGCCAAGGCCATTCCGACGCCATTCGCCGTATTTCGGGGGTTGTGGACGCCCGTCAATACACCATTCCTGTGGAAGAAGCCCTGGAAGCGGTACGAAGCGGGGTAAACCCTGAACTCACCACCCGCCAGAAACACCTGCGGGAATGTTTTGTGGTGGCTGAAGAAGGGGCAGACCTTGCCCGCATTGAAAAAGAAATTGTTACCATGCCCAACTACTTTGCCGATTACGATACCATTGTTCATTTCATTTCCATGGAAGAACTGAAAGCCAATCACAACGGCATTCCCCACGGGGGCTTTGTGATTCGGTGCGGCAAAACGGGACTGAAGGAAGAAAATACCCATATTATTGAGTACCGCCTGAAACTGGATTCCAACCCCGAATTTACTTCTTCGGTGTTGGTGGCTTACGCCAGAGCGACGGTGAGAATGAGCAAGGAAGGGTTGACCGGTTGCAAAACCGTGCTGGACGTGCCCCCTGCTTACCTTTCCCCTTGCAGTGGCGAAGAATTACGGAAACGGTTACTGTAATCACAACCATCATACAAGACACCGTAGACTGTCGATAAAGGCACAGGAACACAGGCACAATTCCAAAAGCAAAAAACAAGTCAAAATCATTGAAAGTGCTGATGATAAGAAAAATTGGGGAGAATATCGAATTCTCCCCAATTTTGTGCCTATTTGTCATTTTTTTGACCTCTCGAAGTACCACCGTACGTCTTCGGGTCAAAGAAAATGCCATCCTGCCCCTTTCTCGAAAGTCTACCAGTTTGTCGAAAATTACTTTTTCGACAAACTGCGGTGTATTGCAATCAAGCAATACACCGTTTTTTAAATTTTATTTTTGGCTCTCTGCCAGTCTTTAATGGCATCCGCTTCTTTATACATCAGGCGGTAACTGTCCAGGCGGCTTTGGCTGACTTTCCCTTCTGCCACGGCGGCGGCAACGGCGCAATCCTTTTCCCCCACGTGGTTACAGTCAGCAAAGCGGCAGTTCCCCACAAAGGGCAAGAATTCCGGGAAGGCAAACACCAGGTTTTCTTTATAGATCCACTGTACCCGCTCCATATCCAAAGAGGAAAAGCCGGGAGTATCTGCCACCAAGCCTTTTCCAAAGGGGAACAGTTCCACGTGGCGGGTGGTGTGTCTCCCCCGCCCCAATTTTTTACTGGTTTGCCCGGTTGCCAGGGTAAGGCTGGGGTCAACGGCATTGAGCAAAGAGGATTTTCCTACCCCCGAGTTACCCGAAAACACGCTGATTCCCTCTTCTGACAGAGATGCCCGCAGTTCTTCCACCCCCTGGCCTGTGGCGGCACAGGCGGTGATGATGGGCATAGGCACGGTTTTATAAATGTCTTGCAGCCATTCCACCGATGCCAGGTCGGTTTTATTCAGCACTAAAATGGGCTGAATTTCACGGTCAAAGGCAAGGGCGGTCAAGCGGTCGATCATTAAAGGAACCGGCAGGGGGTCTGCCGCCGAAACAATGAGATACAAACGGTCAATGTTGGCAACGGCAGGCCGTTCCATGAAATTTTTTCGGGGAAGTATTTGTTCAATTCGTCCTTCTGTTTCCGAGCAAATCACCCGATCCCCCACCAGGGGGGTGGTGTGGGTGTTGCGGAACACCCCACGGGCTTTACAGGGTAACACCCCGGCTTCGGTTTGCACCCAGTACAGATCTGCCAGGGTTTTTACGATACTGCCTTCTACCATATTATTCCACGGTGCTTTCCGCAGGGCTTTCCTGGGAAGGAACATCGGAAGTAACATCAGCCAGTACCGAACCGTCTAAGGGGAAGATTTTATTTTTGGAATATTCCCCGGTATCAAAGTTCACCCGATATTCGATATAATTCACGTCGCTGTATTTCACCATGACGGTGGAAATGCTTTCAGAGAAATCTGCCAGGGTACGGCTGAGGGTGAATTTCAATTCTCTTGCCCCCGATTGACCAACCGACAAAGCGGTGGGGTCGATTTCCCCGGAATTGTAAATGCGTTTGCCGTTATAGTATACAGTGGCGGTAAATACTTTTTGGGCTTCGTCGGGCACGGGAAGATAAATATTGACTGCGCTACCGCTGCTGATGACCAGATCCACGGTGAAACCGCTTTGCACTTCGGTACCCTTGGTAACCCCTTGGGAAATAACGTAACCTGCGGCGTATTCCTGGCTTTCTTGTTTGGTGATTCTGCCCACGGTCAGGCCGTCGCTTTCAATTTGCCGTTTGGCAACTTCTTCGGTCATCCCTACGTAGTCACCTGCCATCACCAATTTGGTGGGAGCCCCTTTGCTGACGTAGATATCCACCACGGTTTCGGGGGTGATGGGACTTCCTGCGGCGGGGTCGGTTGTCACAACAAAGCCTGCGGCAATCTCGTCACTAAAGGCTTCGATGGTGCGATATTGAATCCCCAGGGCATCTAAGTTGCCTGTAACGGTGGTAATGTTATAGTTGCTGTAATCTTCCAAAGTCTGGGATTTTGCACCCAAACTTACTTTTACCACGATTTCCCGATTGCCCCGTAAAATTCTGCCTTCTTCGGGGGTTTGTTGCATAATTTGACCGGCTTCGTATTGGGTGGAATATTCGGTTCCCCCGGGAATGATGGAGAACTCTTTATAGGCTTCATCGGTAATGACTTCGTTATACACTTTTCCCAGCAGGTTGGGGCAGGTTTCGGAAGAAGAGGAGGAAGCAAAGGGACCAAAGCCGAAGAGTTTGCCTGCCAACACCAGACCGATGACCCCCACAGCCAGCACGATGGCAACGGTGATGCCGATGAGTACTGCCATTAAGGGAGATTTTTTATCATCTTCGGCGGGTTCTTCCACAGGGGCGGAAGGAACGTCACTGCCGGTGGACACAAACTTGGTGGGAGAGGGGTCCACAAAATATTTGTATTCAAACTGAATGGAAGGATTGAGTTTGAATTGTTCCATGTCTTTCAGCATTTCCGCAGCCGACTGATACCGTTGGTTGCGGTTCTTTTGCATGGCGCGAAGAATGATTTCTTCCAAACCCTCGGGAATGGTAGGATTGATGGTGCGGGGTTTGGCGGGTTCGTTTTGCAGTTGCATAATGGCCACCGACACGGCATTTTCCGCGTCAAAGGGCAAACGGCCTGTCAACATTTCATACAACAGAACCCCCACCGAATACAGGTCGGTTTTTTCGTCGGTAACTTCCCCACGGGCTTGTTCCGGGGAGATATAATGTACCGAACCGATGGCTTTATCGGTCATGGTGCGATGTTCACTGCGGGAAAAACGGGCAATACCGAAGTCGGTTACTTTAATGGTACCGTCGGGCAGTAACATCATATTCTGGGGTTTGATATCCCGATGCACAATGCCTTTATCGTGGGCATGTTGCAGAGCTTTTAATACCTGTTCGGCAAAATGCAAGGCATCTTTCCAACGAATGGTGCCTTGGCTTTTGATGTATTCTTTCAGGGTGATGCCGTCGATATGTTCCATGACGATATACTGAATTCTGTCCCCCAAACCAACGTCGTAAACCTTTACAATATTGGGGTGGGAAAGCACCGCAATGGCTTTGGACTCGTTTTTAAAACGACGGCGGAATTCCTGGTTTTCCAAAAGTTCCTCTTTCAAAATTTTCACAGCAACCAGGCGGTCGTCGATGGTATCGTAGGCTTTGTATACCACAGCCATGCCTCCAACGCCGATGATCTCCCGAATTTCATAGCGGCCGTCCAGCCGTTTTCCTACATATTTATCCATATCTTTATCCTCCCTTATTGCAAAATGGTAACAACGGTGATGTTATCTCCGCCGCCTTTTTCATTGGCAAGTTCCACTAATTTTTCCGCCCGCTCCACAAAGGGATGGGTGTTGATGATCTCTTCCATTTCGGAACATTCCACGTATCCCGAAAGACCGTCGGTACAAAGGAGAAGCCCTTCTCCCTTTTCCAGGTCCAGTTCGTTATAGTCCACCTCTAACAGTTCCGAGACCCCCAAAGCACGGGTGATCACGTTTCTGCGGGGATGTTCCCTGGCTTCTTCTTCGGTGAGTTTTCCTTGTTCCACCAAGCTTTGCACAATGGAATGGTCCCTGGTGATCTGGGTGAGTTTTCCTTCTTTTAAATAATAGGCGCGACTGTCCCCCGCGTGGACGATGTGAGCGGTGCCGTCGGCAATTAACACAAGGACAATGGTGGTGCCCATGCCCGCCAGGGTTTCCACTGAGTTGGACATATCAAACACGTTGATATTGGCGGCGGCTACCACCGATTTTAACAGATTACAGATGGAATTGGCGCCCATTCCCGGTCGCCAGGACGATGCGATTTTTTCCGACACGGTTTTCACCGCCGTGCGGGAAGCAATGTTCCCTCCGTTGGCACCGCCCATACCGTCGCAAACCACACCCCAGGCAACACCCCCGGGCAGTTCGCCCACGGCATAACAGTCCTGGTTGGACCGCCGAACCTTACCAATGTCGGTTTTACAGGCAAATTTCATCTGTTCCTCACCCCTTACTTTGTGAAGTATTTCGTAGTTGACCGCAGGAAGCATTGATATCGCTCCCCAGGGTACGGCGAATGGTGGCGTTTAAGCCATAGTCGCATACTATTTTCTGAAATTCCATAGCCACCTGTTTACAGGCCCCTGCATGGGTCTTTCCCGGCACAGGGTTGGCAGGAATCAAGTTGACATGGCAAAGCATTCCTTTTAATTTTGCCGCCAATTCCTTGGCGCAGGCGGGGGTGTCGTTGACCCCGTCAATTAAAATATATTCAAAGGAAATGCGTCTTCCTGTGGTTTTGGTGTAGGAACGGCAAGCATCCAGCAACGCGTCCACGTTCCATTTTTTATTTACAGGCATTAAGGGAGTCCGAATTTGGTCGTTGGGGGCGTGGAGAGAAACCGAAAGGGTGATCTGGCTGTTTTTTTGTTCCAGGTCCTGAATTTTATCCACCACGCCGCAGGTGGAAAGGGAGATATGGCGGGCGCCGATGTTCAAATGATCGTCCGCCGTAACCAATTCCAGAAACCGCAGGGTATTTTCATAATTGTCCAGGGGTTCCCCCATGCCCATAAGCACCAGGTTGGAAATGCGGACGTCCAGATCCCGCTGGGCGGCAGTAATTTGGGAAAGAATTTCCCCTGCCGTTAAATTGCGGATGAGCCCGCCCATACCTGTGGCACAAAAAGCGCACCCCATACGGCACCCCACCTGGGTGGAAAGACACATGGAGTAGCCGTGGTGATAGTGCATCACCACCCCTTCCACACAGTGACCGTCGGAAAGTTCAAATAAATATTTCACCGTACCGTCCAACCGGGAAACCAGTTTACGGCACACCTTGGCATAGGTTAAGGCATATTGTTCCGAAAGGGTATGGCGAAAGGCTTTGGGAAGATTGGTCATTTCCTCGAAACTTTCCACCCCTTTTGCCAGCCATTCATACACCTGTTTGGCACGAAAGGCAGGAACACCAAGGCTTTTGAACGCCTCTGCCAGTTCCTGCAGAGTCATGGATTTGATGTCTTGCACCTTATTCCGCCTTTCTGACTGCCCCCACAAAGAATCCGTCGGTTCCGTGTACCTGGGGCAATAAATTGATATAATGTGGTTCTTCCCCCAACACCCGCTGAAGTTCCGGCAAAATAGGGTAAGGTTCCAAAGTTTCGTGCTCCGCAAGAAGACGGGCAAGATTTTCTTCATTCTCTTTGGGGTTTAAGGTACAGGTGGAAAACACCAGCACCCCGCCTGCTTTCAGGCTGTTCAGGCTGTTACACAACATACCATATTGCATAGCGGGGAAATTGTCAAGAGAGGTTACAATTTTGTAACGAATTTCAGGCTTTCTGCCCAAAACACCCAGCCCCGAACAGGGCAAATCGCACAAAATGCGGTCGAATTCCCCAATCGCTTCCGAACTGTTGGCATCCCGCAGGGTGGGTTTCATACAGGAAAAGCCCAAACGGGTTGCCCCTTGTTCCATAAGTTTTATTTTATGGTCATACAAATCGCAGGAGAGCAATTCCCCTGTATTTTCCATCATACCTGCCAGGGTAAAGGATTTTCCCCCGGGGGCGGCACAAACGTCCAACACCCGCATCCCCGGTTTGACCCCCAACGCCTGACAGCAATAGCCCGAGGCAGGGTCCTGGGCATAAAACAGCCCTTGTTCATAGGCTTTGGTGCCAAAGGGGTTGCCCCCTGACACCACTTGCAGAGTGTTTTCAAAGGAAGCAAGCCGGGTTTGAATTCCTTCTTCTTCCAGAAGTTCCCGTACTGTTTCGGGGTTGGTTTTCAAAGGATTGACCCGCAGATACAAGGGTCTTCCCCCTACAAATGCCGAAAGGAGTTCTTGGGTGACCTTGTTCCCGTAATGGGTTATGTAATGGGTCACCAGATGTTCCGGCACCGAATATTTCACCGAAAGGGCGGTTTGAGGGGGTAAGGTTTCCAGACCTTTCAGGGTATTTCCGCCCCGTTGCACCGCCCGAAGCACCCCGTTGACAAAGGGGGCTAAAGAGCGAAAGGGAGAATTTTTCACAAGAGAAACCGTTTCGTTTATGGCGGCATGGGGAGCTACCCCTTCCATAAACTGCAGTTGATACACCCCCATACGCAGGGCGCACCGCACCAAGGGTTTCATTTTTTTGGTTTTCACTTTGGAATAGGTATTCAGGATATGATCCAGGGTAATCTGCCGTTCCAACACCCCATAAAACAGGGTGGTGGCAAAGGCGGAGCCACCCTCTTTCAGGTTGGCTTTTTCCAGGGCATTGCTCAGCACCAGGTTAGAATAGCCACCGTCCTGTTCCACCCGAAGCAGGGCAGAAAGCACCAATTTTCGTTCCTGTGACATGATCTATCTCCTTCGATTGCCCGAAAACCGCATCACATAATAAAGCAGTTGCATAACGCTTTGGGCAAGGGCGGCAACGTAGGTGAAAGCGGCGGCGGTGAGCACCTTTCTAGCACCGCTTTCTTCTTCACGAGAAAACAGATTGCTACTGCGGATAAACGCCATGGCACGGCGGCTGGCATTGAATTCCACAGGCAGAGTGACCAGTTGAAACAAGGTGGCGGTGGCGAAAAAGATCAGCCCTAAATTCACCAGGGCAAAGGCGTTCATCACCGCACCGATAAGAATCAGCGGCAAAGCCAAAGATGCCCCGATATTACAAACCGGAACCAGGGCGGTACGGATCTTAATGGGCAAATACCCTTTGGCATGTTGCACCGCGTGGCCTGCTTCATGGGCGGCAATGCCCACGGCGGCAACCGAGGTAGAGTCGTACACCCCTTCGCTTAAATTGATGACCTTTTGGGTGGGATGGTAATGGTCACTCATTTTGCCCCCTACCCGGCAAACCTGCACGTCCGAGATGCCGTTTTGCCGCAAAATGGCTTCTGCCACTTCTTTGCCTGTCACCCGCTGATGGGTGGCAATTTTGCTGTACCCGTTATAGCGGGCCGACACCAAAAGCTGGGCAAACAACACCAGCAAAATGGCAGGAATCATATAAAGATAATAACTGTAATAGCCGTAAGTCAGCCACATACTGTTTTCAACCTCTATCCTAAAATTGTTCCTTTGGCAATGGGGTGACCCCGCAGGGCATCTTCATCCCCCATGGGTTTTGCCCCTTCAAACTGAATGGTTTTCAAATGCAAGGCCACACCGTCTCCACAACAGACCACCAGGCGTTTGTCTTCCAGGGTTTCCCCGGGGGTTCCCTTACATTCCCCCAACACCCGGGAAGCATGAACCTTTACGGTTTTGTCCCCATAGGTGAATTTGGCGCAGGGCCAGGGATGAAGCCCCCGAATGGTGTTGTGGAGTTCTTTTGCAGATCTGGAAAAATCCAACAGCGACAAAGAACGGTCCAACATGGGAGCGTGGGTGGCTTGTTCATGATTTTGGGGCACGGGGGTAACGGTTCCTTCTTCCAGGGCTTTCAGAGTTTCCACAATGAGTTCCCCGCCCAAAGGAGAAAGAGCGTCAAAGAGTTCCCCGGACGTCATGGTATCGGGAATGGGAAATTCTTTTTGCAGTAAAATATCCCCTGTGTCCATACCGATATCCATTTTCATGGTGGTGACCCCTGTTACAGGGTCGCCGTTCAATACCGCCCATTGAATGGGGGCGGCTCCTCGATAGTGTGGCAACAAAGAGGCATGAATATTCACACAGCCGTATTTGGGAAATTCTAAAATTTCCTGTGGCAACAGTTTTCCGTAAGCCACCACCACAATGCAATCGGGGTTATGCTGTTTGATGATTTCCAAAGCTTCCCCGTTTTTCACCGAATTTGGCTGATACACGGGAATGGAACGTTTCATGGCTTCTTCCTTCACGGGAGGAGGCAGGAGTTTATGCCCTCTGCCCTTGGGGCGGTCAGGCTGACAAAAGACACCCGACACGGTATGCCCTGCCTTCACCAAGGATTGCAGAGCAGGTACAGCAAAATCGGGAGTACCCATAAACAGTAAATTCATTCTATCACCTATCTGGATTCCCATTTGATGACGTGGTTTTTAAACAAAACACCGTCTAAATGGTCAATTTCATGGCACAAAGCCTGGGCAAGGAGGTCTTCCCCTGTGATTTCATAAAAGTCCCCGTTGCGGTCCTGAAACCGGGCGGTAACCTTTTGGGGACGGCGGGTAATGCCGCTTTTTCCGGGGCTGGAAAGGCACCCTTCCTGGGCTTCCCGCTCCCCTGATTTTTCTATGATCTGAGGGTTGACCAGTTCAATGAGTCCGTCGCCGATGTCGATGACGCACACCCGACGAAGCACCCCTACCTGGGGTCCTGCCAGACCAACGCCGTTGGCGGCATACATGGTATCTGCCATATCGTCCAATAATTTAAAGAGTTTTTCGTCAAACTTTTCCACAACACGGCAGGGTTTTTCCAGAATACTGTCCCCTTCTTTTACAATTAACCGTAAAGCCATATTTATTTCATTCCTTTACAAATTGCCTTCGGGGTTGATGTCCACAAAGGCGGTGGTTCCCGAAAGCCCTTTGGCGGTGCCAAAGGCTTTCAAAGCCTGTGCCATCATGGCCCGAAAGTCTTTGTTATTTTTACATTTTATGAGCATGCGATAACGGTATTTCCCCCCGACCCGAACCACCTGGGCAGGAGAAGGACCGAGAATTTTCAAAGGTAAATGAGAATACTCCCCTTGTACCGCCTCTTTGAGAAGATTCAGCATGGTATGGGCGGCAAGACGGGTTTTTTCCTCGCTGGTTCCCACAAAGCCCACCAGACAAATATCGCAATAGGGCGGGTACTGCATCATTTTACGAATCTGGAGTTCCTGGTTAAAGAAACTGTCGTAATCCTGGCTTTGGGACAATTCAATCAGTTCATGATCAGGCTCCGCCGTTTGAATGACTGCTCTGCCGGAACGATCCGCCCTGCCTGCTCTGCCAATGACCTGGGTGAGCAAGGCAAAGCCCCGTTCATAGGCACGGTAGTCGTTACTGTGAAGCATGTGGTCGGCGGTCAGCACCCCAACCAAAGAAACGTTGGGGAAATCCAGCCCCTTTGCCACCATTTGGGTTCCGATCAAAATATCGTACTCCCCTTTGGCAAAGGCTTCTAATTTTTCTTCATGGGAATAACGGGACAGGGTGGTATCGGCATCCATCCGCAAAATACGGGCATTGGGCAGTAAGGTTTCCAACTGTTCCTGGGCTTTTTGGGTGCCAAGGCCTGTCATTTTCATAATATCCCCTCCGCATGAGGGGCATTTAGAGGGCAAGGGGGCAGAGGCACCGCAGTAATGACACATCATACGGTTATTGTCCCGATGATAGGTCATGGAAATACTGCAATCGTCACATTCCAGCACCTTGCCACATTCACTGCAACTGATATAGGTATGATATCCCCTACGGTTCAGCAGTAAAATGGCTTGTTTTTTCTCCTCCAACACCTGCTCCAGCAAGGTAAGCAAGGGGGTGGAAAAGGCGGTGGCATTGCCCCGTTGCCATTCTTCCTTCATATCCACCAAGGTGACTCGGGGAAGAACCGCGTTGCCAAACCGCTCTTTTAAGGGGCAAAGGGTATAAATGCCCGATTTGGCTTTGGCAAAACTTTCCACCGAGGGGGTGGCAGATGCCAACAACAGCAGGGCATTGTGATGTGCCGCCCGAAAGCGAGCCACGTCACGGGCATGAAACCGAGGGGAACTTTCGGATTTATAGGTGTGTTCCTGTTCCTCGTCCATCACAATTAAACTGATATTTTCCAAAGGGGCAAACACCGCCGAGCGGGTGCCCACCACAATGGTAGCCATCCCCTTTTTCACCCGTTTCCATTCATCCAGCCGCTGACCCATGGAAAGACGGCTGTGAAACACTGCCACTTTGGAGCCGTAACGACCTTTGAAAATGGCAACTGCCTGGGGGGTTAAGGAGATTTCCGGCACCATGACGATGATGCCCTTTTGGGGGATATCTGCCATGGCTTTATCAATGAGTTTTAAATAGACGCTGGTTTTTCCGCTGCCTGTGACCCCGTACAGCAAAGCGGCGGCGGGAGCGGGTTGTTCCAGCAAGTCACACAGGGTCCCGTAGACGGTATTCTGGGAATCACTCAAGACAATTTCCCTTTTGTCACCCTGTAAAAGTCGGTCATGGGGGGTACGGAAGGCTTCCTCACAGGTGACCGAAAGGAAGCCTTTTTTTGCCATGGTGTTCACCACCGCCTGGGTGACCCCGGTATAATAACAAACCTCTTTCACCGAGGCTCTGCCCACCTGGGTCAGCAAGTCCCAAACGCTTTTTTGCTTTTTGGTGAAGGATTTGGCAACCTCCTCACTTTCCCCCAACGGAGTCAGTTGTGCCATTTGCAAGGTGGCATCTCCCATGCGGCGAACCGCTTCCCGTTCCACCTGCACAAGCCCTTGTTTTACAAGATCTTCCAGGTCTTTCCCGTCGGGGGAAAGACCGTATTTGGCGGTAAGGGTATCTTCGGTGAAACTCCCCTTCTCCTTTTGCAAGGCACGGCACAGACAAGCAAGATGCTCCGGGAAATCCACGGGAAGGGCATCCACCAAGGCAGGGTCGCCCCCGCGATAGTAGTTGACCAGTTGCATCTGCACCCCTGCGGGCAACATGGTTTTACAGGCATCGTACAAGGTGCAGAAGGTGTGTTCCTTCATCCACAATGCCAATTTCACCATTTCTTCCGACAGCAAAGGGTCTTCATCCAACACCCGCAACAACGGTTTGATACTGTCACTTTCTTCCCCTTGTTGCAAGGACAGCACAAATCCCGTTCGGTAGGCATTTTTACCCCCGAAAGGAACCACCACACGGCAACCCACTTTGGGCAAGGAGATCCCATGGGGAACTTGGTAGGTATACAGTTTATCAAAATGATAGGCCGCTTTTTCCACAGCCACACCGACCTGCCAACAGCTCATGGTGGGTTCCCCTTTCCTGACGGTTTTTATTTACACTTCTCTTCTGCCAATTCGTTCAAGGCAAGCGTCACCGATTTTTCGGTGAGAATTTCTTCGTTGTTTTCGGCACGATTGCTGATCTGACGGGCGCGACGGGCAACGTCAATGACCAGGTCGTAACGGTTTTCGTATTCGTTGATGAGTTTACCAATGGAAGGATTAAGCATTTTCTAACACCTCATGAATTGTATTTATATTTCGTTTCACCGATGCCCGTTTGGTTTCGATGATACTGCAAACCAGGTTCACAGCATCTTCCAGGGCATCGTTTATTACCAGGTAATCATATTCCCCTGCCTGTTTCATTTCCTGCAGGGCGGTTTGGATCCGTTTTTCGGTTTGCTCTGCGCTTTCGGTATTTCTGCCCGTAAGCCGTTTTTTCAGTACAGCCACCGAGGGGGGCATAATGAAAATTCCCGTAACGTCAGGCAGGGTCTTCATGATCTGCAAAGCCCCTTGGACTTCACATTCCACCACAACGTCCAACCCTTGTGCCCGCCATTGTTCAATGGGGGCGGCGGGGGTGCCGTAGTAGTTACCGCAATACTGAGCATGCTCCAGAAAAGCCCCGTTGGCAATGCCTTCTTCAAAGGCTTCTTTGGAAATAAAGTTGTATTTTTCATCATCCGACGGATCCCGTTTGGCACGGGTGGTGGTGGAGATGGAAAATTTCAAATCGGGGTACCGAGCGAAAACTTCTTTTAAAATAGTGTCCTTCCCCGAACCCGAGGGGCCCGAAAACAGGAACACGTCTCCCTTTTGACTCATTATACTTCCTCCTCGTTTCTTGCGGCGGCAACGGCGTCCATAATACGGTCAGGAGTGAAATAGGAAAGCACCACGTGACCGCTGTCGGTAACCACAACCCCTTCGGTTTTCCGCCCTTGGGTGGCATCGATCAACATACCCCGCCCACGGGCTTCGGTAATCAACCGTTTCACCGGCATGGAATCAGGGTGAACCACCGAAAGAATACGGTTGACTGCCAGGCGGTTACCAAAGCCGATATCTGCAAATTCCACGGCACGTTCCTCCTATTCCAGATTTTGAATTTGTTCACGGATCTTTTCCAATTCCGCTTTCACCGTTACCACAATGTTTGCAATATTGGTGTTCTGGGATTTGGAGCCGATGGTATTGATCTCCCGATTGGCTTCCTGCATTAAGAAGTCCAGTTTCCGACCAACGGGTTCATCTCCCGAAAGGAGAGTTTCGATCTGGTCGCAGTGGCAACGGAGCCGTACGGTTTCTTCGTCCACCGCCACACGATCGGCAAACACGGCGGTTTCGGTGAGCAGACGTTGTTCGTCCACCGAGGCACCCTCCAACAGTTCCCGCATTTTTTCTTCCAGACGGGCACGGTATGCCGCCACGGTTTTGGGAGATTCGGCTTCCACTTTGGACACTGCATCCCGAATGGTGGAAAGGCGACCCAGCACGTCTTCCTTCAGCCGTGCCCCTTCTTTTTCCCGCATGGCAATGAAGGCATCCACCGCTCCTGCGGCAGCTTGTTTTACCACCTGCCACAAATGTTCTTCGTCTTCGGCAGGTTTATGTACCGTTAATACGTCCGGCACCCGGGCAAGGCTTTCGGCGGTGAGGTTACAGGGCAGGTTATATTGTTCCGCCAATTCCTGATAGGCTTTTACGTACCCTGCCGCCAGGGAATGGTTCACCGTAACCAGGGCGGGGGCATCGCTTTCCCCTTCCACCGTTAAAAACAAATCGATCTTCCCACGGGCAACACGGGATTGCACGTAGGCTTTCAAGGGTTCTTCCAGGAACATCATGACCCGGGGAACCCGACAGGAAAATTCAAAAAATTTATGATTTACCGATTTCAGTTCCAGGGTGATCTTCCGTTGACCGTCAATCACTTCAAAACGACCGTAACCGGTCATACTTTTTACCATAGTTCAGGACTTCCTTTCCCAAGTGGTATAAAACTCCATTTAATCAACTTATTATACCTAAATAACTTGATTTTGTCAAGATTTTGGCGCTACAAATGACAAATATATATAAATTGTAAATAATGAAGCGATCCTCTTGCAAAATTCGGTGAATTATGATATATTATTTGTAATCATGTGTAGGTGTACCCTTTTACAAAGGATGTGGCTGATTTGAAGAAAAAAGATCATCGGAAATCATATATATTTTTCACCTCTTTATGGATCATTACCGCCATGGTATTCTTATACTCCACCGTATGGTATCAATGCTATAACACCGTGATCCACCGTCCTTTCTTAACGGTTGGGAACTGGTTGATCTTCGCTTTATACGCCTTTTTCCTGTTGCTCACCGCCAAGATCTACGGGGGTTATCAGGTGGGGCATTTGCGGAAAGGGAATATTATTTTCTCTTCCCTGCTGTCCATCGGTATGGTCAACGTGGTAACCTATTTCCAGATCTCCCTGATCGGGCGGGAACTGATGGCGGTGCTTCCCATGGTTTACCTGACCCTGGTGCAAGCGGCAGTGATCATTCTGTGGACCTTGGTCATCAACTGGCTGTATGAAAAGCTCTATCCCCCCCGCCAGATGCTGATGATCTACGGCAGCGAACAGGTGGACACCCTTGCCGCCAAAATGAGTAGCCGCCCTGAAAAATATATCATTGCCAAGCGGATGAACATTGACGAAGGCTTGGATGCCATTTACAAAGAAATGGAAAACTATGACGCGGTGATTATTTGCGACGTGAAGGCGCCCATTCGGAATAAACTGGTAAAATACTGCTACGGTCATTCCATCCGCACCTATCTGACCCCCAAAATTTCCGACGTAATCATTCGCAACGGATTAAACGTGGACTTGTTCGACACCCCCCTGGTGCTGTGCCCCAACACAGGGCTTTCCCCGGAACAGGCCTTTGTAAAACGCTGTGTGGATCTGGCCATCGCCATTCCCATGACCTTGATCACCCTGCCCTTTATGGGGATTACCGCCCTTTTGGTGAAACTGCAGGACGGCGGTCCCGTTTTGTTCAAACAAAAACGGTGTACCATCAACGAGCGGGTATTCAACGTACTGAAATTCCGCAGTATGATCGTAGATGCGGAAAAAGACGGCAAATCCCGTCCCTGTGTGGACAATGACCCCCGCATTACCCCCGTTGGGAAATTCATTCGGAAAACCCGATTGGACGAGTTGCCCCAACTGTTCAATATTTTAAAGGGAGATATGAGCATTGTGGGGCCCCGTCCCGAACGGGTTGAACACATTGAGTCCTATTCCAAGGAAATTCCCGAATTCAAATTCCGCCTGAAGGTCAAGGCGGGGTTGACAGGGTATGCCCAGATTGCAGGGAAATACAACACCTCGGCTTATGACAAGATCAAATTGGATCTGATGTATATTGAACGGTACACTTTGTTGCAGGACTTTAAACTCATGCTCATGACCCTGAAAATTATGTTCATGAGCGATTCCACCGAAGGCTTCACCAAAAAAGAAAGTGAAGATATGCGAACCAAAGGGAAAATCAAGAAATAATTTTCGGAATAAATTTTATGTTTGGGGTTGGCAAACACCCCTGCTTGTGATATACTATTTGTTTGGAAAAAAACAGAACGGAGAATACGATGTTTGGTGTTTTAAAGGAAATTTTTTCCGACCACATTCACAACACAAACCAAATCGTCAAGATGGCAAAAGCCGATTTGGTGAAAACCTACCGCGGTGCTGCCCTGGGTTGGTCCTGGGCGGTGATCAAGCCTTGCGTTACTTTGTTTACCTATTGGGTAACCTTCAGCATTGGCTTGCGGGCAGGGGGCAACGTAAACGGGTTCCCCTTCTTTTTGTGGTTGGCAATCGGGATCGTTCCCTGGTTTTACATGAACGAAATGCTCACCCAAGGCACCGAAAGCATTCGGAAATACAAATATCTGGTGACCAAAATGAAATTCCCCATGTCCATCATCCCCACCTTTGTCAGCCTGTCCAAGCTGATGATCAACGTGGTGCTGTTAAGCATTGTGGTGGTGCTGTTCTGGATCATGGGGTATCCCCCTACCATTTACTATTTGCAACTGCCCTTGTTCGTGGGATTTTCCTTTTTGTTCTTTACCCTGTGGGCGCAGTTTGCTTCTCTGTTTGCCGCCATCAGCCACGATTTCGCCAATTTGGTGAAATCCTTCATTACCCCCATCTTCTGGCTTTCGGGGATTCTTTGGCGGGCAGACAGTTTTGAAGGCAACGTGTGGATCGAACGGTTTTTGAACCTGAACCCCGTGACCTTCTTAACCGGCGGATTCCGTGACAGTCTGATCTTCGACCGCTGGTTCTGGGAATCCCCCAAAAAATGCTTGTATTTCACCTGTTGGCTGGTGATTCTCACCCTGCTTTCGGTATGGGCTCACCGCCGCCTGCGGAAAGACATTCCCGACGTTTTATAAGGAGGAGCGAACAATGGAACAAAAAACAGTCATTCGCTTTTCCCACGTAAACAAGGTTTACTATTTATACAAAAGCAGTAAACAACGGCTCATCGGTACCCTGTTCCGCCGTCACAAAAACTGCAAAAAGAAACTGGCGATCAACGACCTTTCCTTTGAAATCAAACAAGGGGAAGCAGTGGCGTTCTTAGGGCGCAACGGCGCCGGGAAATCCACCATTTTAAAAATGATTACTGAAGTTTCCTACCCCACCGACGGGGAAATCTACGTGGACGGTCGGGTGGGTGCTCTGCTGGAACTGTCCGCCGGGTTTGACCCTGAATTTACAGGACGGGAAAACATTTATTTAAAAGGCCACCTGTTGGGGCTGAAAGACCCTGAAATCAAAGCCCTGGAGCCGGATATTGTGGAGTTTGCCGCCTTGGGAGATTACATTGACCAACCGGTTCGCACCTATTCCAGCGGGATGAAAGCCCGTTTGGGTTTTTCCATTAACGTGAACATTAAGCCTGACATTTTAATTGTGGACGAAGCCCTCAGCGTGGGGGACGAAGAATTCCGCAAAAAATGTACCACCCGCATGAACGAATTGTTGGCAAACAAAAACATTACCCTGATGTTTGTTACCCACTCCATCAGCGTTGCCAAATCCTTCTGCAAACGGGGCATTGTCATGAACAACGGCAAGATTTTGTTTGACGGTCCCATTGATGAAGCGGCAGAGCGTTACAACAAACTCATCACCGCAGGAAAGAAAAAGCAGGCTTGATTGTATATTTTTTTGCATAAATGAATATTTATGCAATCTCACCTTTGGAAATTTACCGAATTTCCCCACCATTAAACCCTTTTATTATGCAGATATGCCAAATCTTACAGGGACAGCGGATTTTTATGCATCTTCCCTTGACAATTCCTGCATAACTTTGTATAATATTCAACAGTATCAATACTTTATTCGGAGGCTATATACCATGAACAAGCAAGACATTAAAAAAGTAGTTCTCGCCTATTCCGGCGGACTTGACACTTCCATCATTATTCCTTGGTTAAAGGAAAACTACAACAACTGCGAAGTCATCGCCGTTTCTGGCAACGTTGGCCAGGCAGACGAGTTGGAAGGTCTGGAAGAAAAAGCCATTAAAACCGGCGCTTCCAAATGCTACATTGAAGATCTCACCGAAGAATTTGTAAACGATTTCATTGTTCCCACCGTAAAAGCAGGGGCAATGTATGAACAATATATGTTGGGTACTTCCTTTGCCCGTCCCATTATTGCCAAACGCATTGTGGAAATTGCTTTGGCTGAAGGGGCAGACGCCATTTGCCACGGTTGCACCGGGAAAGGCAATGACCAGGTTCGTTTCGAATTGGCAATCAAGGCTTTCGCTCCCGATATGCCTATCATTGCTCCCTGGCGGGAATGGGATATCAAATCCCGTGAGGAAGAAATCGCTTATGCCGAAGCCCACAACATTCCTTTGAAAATTACCAGAGAAACCAACTATTCCAAAGACAAGAACCTGTGGCACTTGAGCCATGAAGGGCTGGACTTGGAAGATCCCGGTAACGAACCCACTTACGAAAAGAAAGGGTTCCTGGAAATGGGTGTTTCCCCCATTGACGCTCCCGACGTGCCCACCTACATCACCCTGGATTTTGAAAAAGGGGTTCCCGTGGCTTTGAATGACCAAAAAATGACCGCCAAAGAAATTGTTCTGGCTCTCAATAAATTGGGTGGCGAAAACGGTATCGGTCTTCTGGATATCGTGGAAAACCGTTTGGTTGGTATGAAATGCCGCGGCGTTTACGAAACTCCCGGCGGTGCCATTCTTTACAAAGCCCTGAACGTGTTGGAAACCCTTTGCCTTGACAAATATGCCGCTCACAAAAAACAAGAACTGGCTGTTACCTTTGCTGATTTGGTTTACAACGGTCAATGGTTCACTCCCCTGCGGGAAGCCTTGTCTGCTTTTGTGGACGTGCTTATGGAAAACTGCACCGGTAAAGTTCGTTTGAAACTGTATAAAGGCAACATGATCAATGCCGGGGTCTGGAGTGACTATTCCTTGTACGATCCCGAAATTGCCACCTTCGATGAAGACGAAGTTTACAACCAAGCAGATGCCACCGGCTTTATCAACCTCTTTGGGCTTCCCATTGAAGTGCAAGCCAGAGCCAATCTGAAAAATAAAAAATAATTGGAGTATACCCCATTATGAGTAATAAAATGTGGGCAGGGCGGTTTGCCAAAGCCTTGGATAAAGAAGCAGACGACTTTAACTCCTCCATTCATTTTGACTGCAAAATGTTTCGGCAGGATATTAAAGGCTCTATGGCGCACGCCGCCATGTTAGGCGCCCAAAAAATCATTGGGCAGGACGACAGCGATCTGATCATCAAAACCCTGGAAGAAATTTTAGCCGATCTGGAAAGCGGTTCCCTTTCCTTCGATATGGATGCGGAAGATATTCATATGTTTGTGGAAGCCGAACTGACAAAACGCATCGGGGACATTGGCAAACGGCTTCACACCGCCCGCAGCCGAAACGACCAGGTGGCGGTGGATATTCGTTTGTATTTGAGAGATGAAGCAAGTGAGGTTGTTTCTTTACTGAAAAAACTCCTTGCCGCCATTGTGGGGCAAGCCAAGGAACACACCCTTACCATTATGCCCGGGTACACCCATTTGCAACGGGCACAACCCGTGACCTTTGCCCATCATTTAATGGCTTACGCTATGATGTTCACCCGTGACATTACCCGTGTGGAAGATGCGGTGCGTCGCATGAACTACTGTCCCTTGGGCAGTTGTGCACTGGCGGGCACCACCTACCCCACCAATCGGGAAATGACCGCTGAAAAATTAGCCTTTGACGGCATTATGCTCAACTCCATTGACGGGGTGTCCGACCGTGACTTCTGTGTGGAACTCATGAGTGCCTTTGCCCTCATCATGACCCACCTTTCCCGTTTTTCCGAAGAAGTTATTCTTTGGTCTTCCTGGGAATTCAAATTTGTGGAACTGGACGACAGTTACACCACAGGGTCTTCCATTATGCCCCAAAAGAAAAACCCCGACATGGCAGAACTGGTGCGGGGAAAAACCGGACGGGTGTATGGAGATCTGATGGCATTGCTCACCACCTTAAAGGGAATTCCTCTTGCTTACAATAAAGATATGCAGGAAGATAAGGAAGCCATTTTCGACAGTTTGGAAACGGTGAAAAAATGTCTTTCCATTTTCGCTCCCATGATCGAAACCATGAAACCCATTCCCGAAAATATGCGCAAGGCCGCCAAGGAAGGCTTTATCAACGCCACCGACCTTGCCGACTATTTGGTGAAAAAGGGGCTCCCCTTCCGGGATGCGTATAAACTGGTTGGTCAACTGGTTGCGTTGTGCATTGAAAAACATACCGTATTAGAGGATCTGCCTTTGGAAGAATATAAGGCTTATTCCGATTTGTTTGAAGAAGATCTGAAAGATGCCATTTCCCTGGAAACCTGCACCTTCAGCCGTACTTCGGCAGGAGGACCTTGCCCCGAGTCGGTGGCGACTCAAATTGAATATGTCGCAAAATTCTTATCATAAAAAAGAGATTAGGAGAAAACAATCATGAAAAAATTACTTGCTCTTGTATTAGCCCTTACCCTTTGCCTTTGCTTTGTTGGCTGCGGTGATGACACCCAAACTGTAAGTCCCACCGATACCGAAAACAAACTGGTTATGGCTACCAACGCCGCTTTCCCTCCCTATGAATACGTTGAAAACGGTGAATTCGCCGGTATCGACGTGGAGATCGCCGGTTTGATTGCCGAAAAATTGGGAAAAGAATTGGTCATTGAAGACGTAGACTTCGGCGCCATCATCGGCGGTGTTCAAACCGGTAAATACGACATGGGTATGGCAGGGATGACCGTTACCGACGAACGGAAACAAAGTGTTAATTTCTCTACCACTTATGCCACCGGGATTCAATCGGTTATCGTTGCGGAAGACAGCGCTTACGCTTCCTTTGAAGATTTCTACACCGGTTTTGAAACCGTTGACGGCGAAGAAGTTCCTGCCGGCGTAAAAGAAGGCATTAAGATCGGTGTGCAACAAGATACCACCGGTGATATTTATTCTTCCGACGAACCCAACAACTGGGGCTTTGGTGAAGATAACGTCATTCGCTACAAAACCGGTGCCGATGCTGTGCAAGCTTTGAAAACCGGCAAAGTAACTGCTGTGATCATTGACAACGAACCTGCTAAATCTTTTGTGGATTCCACCTCCGGCCTTAAAATTCTGGAAGGTGAATATGCCTATGAAGATTATGCTATTGCCATTGCCAAAGACAATGAACAATTATTAACCGATATCAACAAAGCTTTGGACGAACTTACCAAAGAAGGTAAGATCCAAGCCATTATCGACAAATACATTAAGTAAATTGCACTGCAAACAAGACCTCATAACAGAGGAAGTTCCTTCCTCTGCTTTGAGGTCATTGTGCTGTATATTCCTGCTTTTCTTTGGAAATTTCTTT
This sequence comes from Acutalibacteraceae bacterium, assembly GCA_045593325.1. Lineage (GTDB taxonomy): Bacteria > Bacillota > Clostridia > Oscillospirales > Acutalibacteraceae > UMGS1484. The sequence continues at coordinate 40,265 of JAZNWL010000008.1, forward strand.
AAAGGAGTCACCACAATATGTCTGAATGGTTTCAAAGTTTCTGTGATGATTTTAAACTGAACTTTATTAACGACGATCGCTGGGAATGGTTGCTGGAAGGGTTATTGCAAACCTTGAAAATCACCTTCTTTGCTGTGCTTCTGGGCATAGCCATTGGGGTAGTGATCGCCATTGTCCGTTCCACCTTCGATACCGGCAAAGAGTCGTTAAAAAGCAGAAATAAAGTATCTTACTACATACTTGGTTTCTTTAACGTTTTGTGTAATATCTACCTGACGGTCATTCGGGGTACCCCGGTTGTAGTTCAGTTGTTGATCATGTACTTTATTATTTTCGCCTCCTCCAACAACGGAGGAATGGTTGCAACCCTTGCTTTCGGTATCAATTCCGGTGCCTACGTGGCAGAAATCTTCCGAAGCGGTATCATGGCCATTGATAAGGGCCAGATGGAAGCAGGTCGCAGTTTGGGTCTGAATTATTTGCAAACCATGTTGTATATTGTGATTCCCCAAATGTTCAAGGTGGTACTTCCCACCCTGTGTAACGAATTTATCGTGCTGTTAAAAGAAACCTCCATTGCCGGGTACGTAGGCATTCGGGATCTCACCAAAGCCGGTGACCTGATTCGCGGCAGAACCTTCTCTGCCTTTATGCCCTTATTTGCCGTGGCATTGATCTACCTTGCCATTGTTATGCTCTTTACTTGGCTGGTTGGCAAATTAGAAAGGAGGTTGCGCAACAGTGACCACTAATACCAAAACTTTAATTGAAGTTGAAAATCTGCAAAAGAATTTCGATGAGATCCACGTGCTCAACGGCATTGACCTGAAGATCAACCAAGGAGACGTGGTGGTGGTGATCGGCCCTTCCGGTTCGGGGAAATCCACCTTTTTACGTACCCTGAATTTATTGGAAACCCCCACCGGGGGACGTATTTACTTCAACGGAACCGACATTACCGACCCGGGCAACAACATTAACCTTCACCGTCAAAAAATGGGGATGGTGTTCCAACAGTTTAACCTGTTCCCTCACATGACGGTTTTGAAAAACATGACCCTGGCTCCCATGAAGCTTCTGAAAAAAACCAAGGAAGAAGCCGAAGCAAAAGCCATGGAACTGTTAAAAATGGTTGGGCTGGAAGACCGTTGTGACGCCTACCCCTCTCAACTGTCCGGGGGGCAAAAACAACGGGTCGCCATTGTACGGGCGTTGTGCATGGAACCTGACGTGATGCTGTTTGACGAACCCACCTCGGCACTGGACCCTGAAATGGTTGGGGAAGTGCTGGACGTTATGAAAGACCTTGCCCGAAAAGGCATGACCATGGTGGTGGTAACCCACGAAATGGGATTTGCCAAGGAAGTGGGCAGTCGGGTTCTGTTTTTAGACGAAGGGGTTGTTGTGGAAGACGGCACACCCCAAGATATTTTTGAAAATCCCCAAAGTGAACGGTTGCAATCCTTCTTGGCAAAAGTTCTGTAATAGGAGAAACGAGCATGGATATTAAAGGAAGACACTTTTTAAAATTATTAGACTACACTCCCGAAGAAATTGAAGGACTGCTGACCCTGGCGGCTGAATTCAAAGCCAAGAAAAAAGCGGGCATCGTTCATCGGATCCACGAAGGCAAAAACATTGCCTTGATTTTTGAAAAAACCAGTACCCGTACCCGTTGCGCTTTTGAAGTTGCCGCCCACGACCTGGGTATGGGGGTTACCTATTTAGACCCTGCCGGTTCCCAGATCGGCAAAAAAGAAAGTATTGCCGACACCGCCAGAGTACTTGGCAGAATGTTCGACGGCATTGAATATCGGGGTTACGGACAAGCCATTGTGGAAGAACTGGCAGCCCATGCGGGGGTTCCCGTTTGGAACGGCTTAACCGACGAATTCCACCCCACTCAGATCTTAGCCGACTTTTTAACCATTCGGGAACAGTTCGGCAAACTGAAAGGTATTAACTTTGTATACATGGGAGATTCCCGTTTTAATATGGCAAACTCCCTGATGATCGGATGCGCCAAAATGGGGGTCAACTTTACCGCCTGCGCACCCAAAGAATATTTCCCCGACCCTGCTTTGATTGCCAAAGCAGAAGAACTTGCCAAAGAGTCGGGGGCAACCCTTACCTTTGAAACCGACCCCAAAAAAGCGGTGCAAAACGCCAACGTTTTGTATACCGACGTTTGGGTTTCCATGGGGGAACCTGTGGAAGTTTGGGAAAAGCGAATTCAAGAACTTTCTCCCTATCAGATCAATCAGGAATTAATGGACCTGGCGGCGGAAAATGCGGTATTTATGCATTGCCTGCCTGCCTTCCATGATCATAAAACCGTCATCGGCAAAGAAATGGGCGAAAAATTCGGGCGGGACAGTATGGAAGTTACCCATGAAGTTTTCGAAAGTGAACGTTCCATTGTGTTTGACCAGGCGGAAAACCGTATGCACACTATCAAGGCCGTTATGGCGGCCACGCTGTAACAGAAAGGGTGATTATCTATGAGAAAAGCCTATTTAGTATTGGAAGACGGCAGCGTTTTTGAAGGCTTCGGCTTTGGTGCCGAAAGCGGCTGTCTTGGGGAACTTGTTTTCACCACCGGGGTTTGCGGATACGTGGAATCCTTAACCGACCCTGCTTATTACGGGAAGATCCTTCTTCAAACCTTCCCCCTGATCGGCAACTACGGCATCATGGAGGAAGATTTCCAAGGGGCGTGCCACGTGAAAGGTTACGTGGTGCGGGAATGGTGTAATACCCCCTCTAACTTCCGTTGTGAATATGACATTGATACCTTCCTGAAAAATCAAGGGGTGCCCGGCATCTACGGGGTGGATACCCGCGAGATCACCCGTCTTTTGCGGGAAAAGGGGTCCATGAATGCCATGATCACCGATACCCTCCCTGCCGATATGGACGCTATCAAGGCATACAAAATTGAAAAGGCTGTAGAAGCCGTTACCTGCAAAAAGGTTGCCACCTTCCCTGCCGATAAGGAAACCTACAAGGTTGTTCTGTGGGATCTGGGATATAAAAAATATCTGGTGGAATCCCTGCAAAGTGTTGGTTGCTCGGTGACTGTGGTTCCCGCTTCCATCACCGCAGAAGAAATTCTTGCCATGAATCCCAATGGGGTGGTTGTGGCAGGGGGTCCCGGGGATCCTGCCGAAAACACCGCCCTCATTGCCCAAGTTGCCGCTTTGATGGGCAAAGTTCCTATGCTGGGCATTGATCTGGGGCATCTGGTAATGGCCCTTGCCCAGGGCGGTCAAGTGCAAAAAATGAAACACGGGCATCACGGGGGCAACCAACCTGCCCGGGAAGTGGGAACACTTCGAACCTTCATCACCGCCCAAAATCACAACTATGCGGTGCTTTCCGACAGTGTGAACACCGGTAAACGTTCTTACTACAACGCCAACGACAATTCCTGCGAAGGCATGGATTATAAAGACCTGAAGGCATTTTCGGTTGCCTTCCAACCCGAATCCCACAAAGGCAACCGCAATCCCGCCTTTGTATTCACCCAATTTGCAAACTTGATGGGAGGTAATGAATAATGCCATTTGACAGTTCCATTAAAAAGGTTATGGTGATCGGTTCCGGTCCCATTGTAATCGGTCAGGCCGCTGAATTCGACTATGCAGGCGCTCAGGCTTGCCGTGTACTGAAAGAAGCAGGGGTAAACGTTGTTCTGGTAAACTCCAACCCCGCCACCATTATGACCGATAAGGCTTTGGCAGATGAAATTTACTTGGAACCTCTCACCGCCGAAACCATTAAACGGATCATTGAAAAAGAAAAACCCGACAGTTTGCTGGCAGGCCTTGGGGGACAAACCGGGCTGACCATTGCCATGCAACTGAATAAAGAAGGGTTCCTGGAAAAACAAGGGGTACGCTTGATTGGTACCAACTGTGAAGCCATTGACAAAGCCGAAGACCGCCAGATGTTTAAAGACACCATGGATGAGATCGGCGAACCCTGTATTCCTTCGGACATTGCGGAAGATATTCAAACTGCTTTAGATATTGCCGAAAAGATCGGGTATCCCGTCATTGTTCGTCCCGCCTTTACCCTGGGTGGTTCCGGCGGCGGTGTGGCTTACAACGTAGACGAACTGAAAATTATCGCCAAAAGCGGGTTAGACGCTTCTCCCATCACCCAGATTCTGGTAGAACGGTATATCTGGGGCTGGAAGGAAATTGAGTTTGAAACCATGCGGGATGCCGCCGGCAACGCCATTGCGGTATGCTCCATGGAAAACTTCGACCCCGTTGGGATTCACACCGGGGACAGTATCGTAGTTGCTCCTGCCCTGACCCTTTCTCCCAAAGAATACAATATGTTACGGGATGCTTCCTTAAACATTGTAAACGCCCTGGGCATTGTGGGGGGCTGTAACTGCCAATTTGCTTTGAATCCCGACAGTTTTGAATATGCGGTAATCGAAGTAAACCCCCGTGTTTCCCGTTCCTCCGCTTTGGCTTCCAAAGCCACAGGGTATCCCATCGCCAAGATTACCACCAAAATCGCTTTGGGTTACACCCTGGACGAAATTCAAAACGACATTACCGGTAAGACTTACGCTTCCTTTGAACCCACTGTAGACTACTGTGTTCTGAAATTTCCCAAATGGCCCTTTGAAAAATTCGTTGGTTCCAGCAGAAAACTGGGCACCCAAATGAAAGCCACCGGGGAAGTGATGAGCATTGGTAATTCCTTTGAAATGGCTTTGATGAAAGCCATTCGGGGTGCGGAAATTTCTTTGGACACCTTAAACGCCAAACCGGTGGATGACCGTGACGTTCTTGACCGCCTGGGCGATATGGACGACCGCCGTATTTTCACCATCTTTGAAGCCTTGAAACAGGGTGTTTCCATGGATGAAATTTACGAAATCACCCGCATCGACCGTTGGTTCCTTTCCAAGTTGCAAAACCTGGTGGATTTTGAAAAATCCATTGAAAAGGGTCTGACCGATGAACAATATTTCAGAGGCAAACAGTTGGGGTATCCCGACAAGGCGTTAACCAGACTTTCCGGCAGAACCGATTTGCCCGGAGCAGAAATGGTTTACAAAATGGTGGACACCTGCGCCGCTGAATTTGGTGCGGTTCACCCCTACTTTTACTCCACTTACGACAAATATTGCGAAGCCAGAGCCTTTAAAGACCAAAACAAACCCACCATTATGGTATTGGGTTCCGGCCCCATCCGCATTGGGCAAGGCATTGAGTTCGACTATTCTTCGGTTCACTGCGTATGGAATCTGAAAGAATTGGGATACGACGTGGTCATTGTCAACAACAACCCCGAAACCGTATCCACCGACTATGACACTGCCGACAAACTCTACTTTGAACCCCTCACCGAAGAAGATGTAATGAACATCATCAAGGTGGAAAAACCCATTGGGGTTGTAGTGGCATTCGGTGGTCAAACTGCCATTAAGTTGACCCAATTCCTGGATGAAAATAACATTCAGATCTTGGGGACTTCTGCCGAAGGCATTGACGTTGCCGAAGACCGTGAACGGTTTGATGCTTTGTTGGAACGCTTCAACATCAAACGTCCCAAGGGCATGGGGGTCAACACCCTGGAAGAAGCCCTGGAAGCCGCCAACGGTTTGGGATATCCGGTACTGCTCCGTCCTTCTTACGTTATCGGCGGTCAGAACATGAAAATTGTTCACGACGATGAAGAAGTTCGGGTTTACATGGAACGGATTCTTTCCCAAGGCATTGACAACCCCGTTCTGGTGGACAAGTACATGATGGGCACCGAAATCGAAGTGGACGTCATCTCCGACGGGAAAGACGTTCTGATTCCCGGGGTTATGCAACACATTGAACGGGCCGGGGTTCACAGCGGTGACTCCATCGCCGTATATCCCCCTTACAACATCAATGATAAAATGATGAAAACCGTGGTGGAATGTTCCCAGCAGTTGGCACTTGCCATGGGCACCAAGGGGCTTGTAAACATTCAATATCTCATTTACCAAAATGAATTGTACGTAATCGAAGTAAACCCCCGTGCTTCCCGTACGGTACCTTACATCAGCAAGGTGACAGGGGTTCCCATGGTTGACCTGGCAACCCGGGTCATGATTGGAGAACCGCTGAAAGACATGGGCTACGGCACCGGGCTTTACCGCACGCCCCCCTACTTCACCGTTAAGGTTCCTGTATTCTCCTTTGAAAAATTAACCGATGCCAACTCTTACCTTGGCCCTGAAATGAAATCCACCGGGGAAGTTCTGGGCATTGGGAAAACCTTGAATGAAGCCTTGTTTAAAGGGCTGACCTCTGCCGGGATGAAGATTCAACCCGCCATGCAGGCAGGCAAACCCACCGGGGTATTTATCAGCGTTGACCGTTACGACCAACTGGAAATCATTGCCCTTGCCAAGAAGTTGGATGACTTAGGGTTTACCCTGTATGCCACCCCCGAAACCGCCCAGTCCATTGGTCGGCTGGGTATCGACGTGGAAATTGTCAGCGGCATTAAGAAGGAAGATAACCTGTGGCCTTTGATGGAAGAAGGCAAGATCGGGTACATTATTTACACCGGGTCGTTGATGGACTCCAACGTAAACGATTACACCCGTTTGCACCGTCGGGCATTGCAACTTGCCATTCCTTGCTTTACCTCTTTGGATACCGCCAATGCCATGGCAAACATCATTGCCAGTAAGTTCAACCAGGGTAACACCGAACTGGTGGACATCAACAACATGCGGTCCAAACGACAGGCTCTTAACTTCTACAAGATGGAAGCCACCGGGGACGATTACATTTTCATCAACAACTTCGGCGGCGAGATCACCTGCCCCGAATCCCTTTGCATCAGCCTTTGTGACCGTCACACCGGCATTGGCGCCATTGGGATCGTTCTCATTGAACAATCCTTAATTGCCGATGCTAAAATGCGGATGTTCAACAGCGACGGCAGTGAAGGAAAAATGGCAGGGAACTGTATTCGTTGCGTTGCCAAATACCTGTACGACACCGGCATGGTTTCCAAAGAAGTTATGGAAATTGAAACCGCCAGCGGTGTGAAGAAATTACAGGTTTACACCAGCGATAATAAGGTTACCTTTGTCAGCGTTGGCATGGGCAAAGCCACTTTAGACCCTGCGGCTCTTCCCTGCACCCTGCAAAAAGAAAGTATTATCAACGTTCCCTACACCGTTGGGGACAAGGAATATGCCATCACCTGCGTTTCCATTGGGAATCCCCATTGCGTGGTCTTCACCGATTACGTAGACGGAGTGAACATGAGCGAGGTTGGCCCCTTGTTTGAAAATGCTCCCATTTTCCCTGAACGCACCAACACCGAATTTATCCGCGTGGTCAACGAAACCACCATTAAAATGCGGGTATACGAACGGGGCAACGGCGAAACCATGGCTTGTGGTACCGGGGCTTGCGCGGCAGTTGTGGCGGCTGTGGAAAACGGCTTCTGCCAGAAGGGTGTGGACGTTACCGTAAAGGTAAAAGGCGGTGACATGATCGTCAACTACACTGATGAAGGTATTACCCTGACCGGGGAAGCGAGACTGGTGTTCCGTGGTTCCTTAGAATATTAATAGACTACCGATAATAGTACACGAACCATTATAACCAAAGGAAAAGGGGCGGTTTTCACCGTCCCTTTTTTAGGATATTATCATGAAATGGAATACAACCCGTAAAACTCTCATAACTGTATATTGTATTATAGGGGGCGTGGGGCTCTTCTACCTGTTATTTATGATCATTACAGGTCACGGGCTCCCCTGCTATTACCGGCTATTTACCGGCAAGCCCTGTCCCTTTTGCGGGTTTTCCCGCATGTTCTTTGCCTTTGCCAAGGGGGACCTGACAGGGGCCTTTGCCCATCATCCCGTAGGGGCGGTGTTACTTCCCCTTTGGGTGGGGGTTTCGGCACTTCTTTTTTGGGGCAAACCCAAATGGGTGGGCAAACCTGCCTTTCTGTATTCCCTGCTTTGTATTTCTGTGTTGGCGGTGCTCATTTACGGATTCTTACGAAACGGAACCCTGTAAAAAATATTGGTATTTTGGAAAATTTCCTTGCATTGCGCTTCCCTTCGTGCTATACTTTTTTTGTGATAAATTGTTGAAATTTGGAGGATATCGTTATGTTTTGTACTCAATGCGGTGCCCAACAGGATGACAGTGCTTTGTTCTGTACTGTTTGCGGCGCTTCTCTTAAACAAGAAGAACCTGCTCCCGTGGCTGTGGAAGAACCTGCTCCCGTAGCAGAACCTGCTCCTGTTGCAGAACCTGCCCCTGTGGCTCAACCCGTTCCTGTGGCTCAACCCGCCCCTGCGGCTCAACCTGCCTCTGTGGCTGAACCTGCTCCCGTGGCTCAACCTGTGCCCCCCGCACAGCCTGTTTACGAACAACCTGCTCAACCCTATGCAGGTCAACCTGTTCCCCCTGCACAGCCCGCTCCCATGGCTCAACCTGTGCCCCCTGCACAGCCTGTTTACGGGCAACCTGCTCAACCCTATGCAAGTCAGCCTGTTCCCCCTGTGCAACCCGCTGCTCCCGTTTACGGGCAACCCATGATGCAACAACCCAAAATCCCCGGCAAAGGTCTTGCCATTGCTTCTATGGTTTTGGGAATCATTTCTTTGGTAACCTTCTGGTGCTATGGTTTCATTACCGGGATTCTGGCTTTGGTGTTCGGCGGCGTTGCCAAGAGCAAAGGGTATAAAGGCGGTATGGGTACTGCCGGTATCGTTTGCGGTGCCATCGCCATTGGTATCTGGCTGGTTATGTTCTTGATTGCCGGCTCTGCCGCATCCATCTTTGCTTTTTAAATTAAAAATTTATGGAAAGGACGCAAACTCAAAGATTTTGCGTCCTTCTTTCTTTTTATTGACAGACAGCCTGCTTTTTTGTATCATAAAGAAAAAGCCCTGAAGGAGTTTACTATGAAACATCTGGTATCCCTGTTCCTGGTTTGTTTACTGATCCTTTCCCCGATTGGCATTGTCCCCTTGGCGGAACCTTCCTCCTTGCCTGTCATCTCCATTACGCTGGACGGTGGCATGGCGGTGAGCAGCATCACCAAAGAGGTGCAGACCCCCGCTGTCTTTTCTATGGAAGGGGATGGAATTGAAGCCTTAACCGACCTGCCCATTACCATCAAGGGGCGGGGCAATTCCACCTGGAAACTACCCAAAAAGCCCTATCAGATCAAGTTTCAAACCAAAACCGACCTGCTGGGCATGGGGGCTTCCAAAAAGTGGATCTTGCTTGCCAATTATTGGGACAAGACCCACGTGAGAAACGCCATGATGTATTCCCTTGCCAACAAAATGAACGAGATTTTTTCGGTGGAATGTGAATTTGTGGACGTGAACATCAACGGGCAATACCAGGGATGTTATCTCCTTTGTGAAAAAATCGAATTCGGCGGTCAGCGGATCGATGAAGAAACCACCATGGGGGCGGTGCTGATGGAACTGGAACAGCAATACCGCCATGCCACCGAAGGGTGCGCGGCCTGTATTATCACCAACAACGGCGTCCACGTGACCCTGAAGGAACCCGAGGTGGATGCCACCTTTACCCGGGCGGATTTTGACACCACCAAGGAACTGACCCGTACCAAGTTAAATCAAATAGAAACCGCCTTGACCCAGGGGTATGAGGTGTATTCCCAAATGATTGACGTGGACTCCTTTGTAGACTGGTACATTCAAAACGAACTTGCCAAAAACTACGATGCCGCTTTTGTGACCAGCAGTTTCTGTTATCTGGACAATCAGGGGATATTGCACATGGGCCCCGTGTGGGACGTGGACGTTTGTTTCGGCAATCAGGACGTAACTTACCCCAATTCCACCGACAACGGACTGAACCATTATAACTACCGCTCTGACAAGGGGGCTTGGTATTTACAACTCTTTAAAGATCCCACCTTTGCTTCCCTGTTAAAAGCTCGCTGGCTGGAACTGATGCATAACGGCATGATCCAGGGAATGTTTCAAGACATTGACACCTTTACCGCCCGCATTGCAAAGTCTAAAGAAAAGGACGAAGCCCGTTGGCCTGCCGCCATGCGGGTGACCAGTGTTCGCAATCAAGGAACCGGCAACGGAGGAACTTCCTACTTCACTTTTGAGGAAGAGGTTGCCTACTTGAAAGAGTGGCTTCAAAAGCGGGTGGACTTTTTAAACAGCCAATGGAATGACTATGCCTTTTCAGGGCAAACCTACACCACCCTTGCCGCCACCACAGGGCAGAACGTTGCCGTAAGAAGCTACGGCACCACGGCAAACGGGGTATGGAAATGGAACAAGCAAGGGGCGGTAAACAAACCGGTTCGTTCCACCGCTCCCATTTTTCAGGATACTTTACATAGCGGGCAATATCTGGTGACTGCTCAATTTACCGCCACCCAAAGCAAAACCCAGGATGCCCTGGCGCTACGGCTGATGGGTTACACCGCCGACGGGCAAGGATACCTGATCGACAGCACCATTGCCACCCACGTGACCTATGCCACCGCAGTGAAGGATGAACAAGGCTTTGGTACCCTGTACTTTCCCCTTGACCTGACCGGATACCGATATGATTCTTACGCTATTGTGGCGGAGGTTCATTCTGCCGCAGGGAGTTTAGGAGAGATCACCCTGATGCAGTCCTCCGGGGCGCGGTTGGGGGACGTGACCCTGGACGGTAAGGTCAACGCCAAGGACGCTTTGGACGTACTGAAATTCGCCGTGGGCAAAACCATTTTGGATGACACCCAACAAACCGCCGCCGAAGTAGACGGAATAGAGGGCATCAATGCCAAAGACGCTTTGGAGATCTTAAAATATGCCGTGGGGAAAATTTATCAATTCCCCATTGAAATGAAATAAGAATAGCATAAAAGAACCCCCAAATCTGAGATTTGGGGGCTGTTTTATGCTTTTTTGGTTTTAAATAGCAAGGGATTGATTTTAGCGATCAACAGATCGAAAAGGGTTGCCATCAGTACCGTGGCAAAGAAACAAATCACCAAGAAAAAGTAGGGCTGACCGGCAAATCCCAACTGTTTTAAAGCAATCATGGGAATCCGCTGGAGAATGAAGAAACTGAAAATGTGAGACCCAAACCAATCCAATATGGTACTGCGGATCTGCACCTTCATCATAAATAGTACGATCACCAACACCGAAAGCAAATAAAAGGCAAGTTCTATCCCCCGATTGCCCACACGGTTTTGGGAGCAATACAAAAAGGCGGTCAGGGTAGCAACAAAGGTTGTCATCCACAGCCCGTCGTTTTTCATCACCAGAGCATCCAGTTTGGGTTTCAGGTAGGAATATGCCATGCCCAAGGGGAAACACAAAAAGGTGTTATAAAAACGGGCGGGAAGCCACCCGGTTTTCATGAGTACCACCACGTATACCAAGGAAAGGGCACAAGTAAGCAGTACCCCCACAATTCGCCGTTTTCCAGCCAGCAGAAACGCCAAATACACAATGGCATACAACACAAAGGTGGCAAACAAATACCAGTTGCTGTTGCCCACCGAGGTCACCCCGGTGAATGCCAGCAAAGCATTTTTCAGGGTCATACTTTTGCCAACCGCCAAATTGGTAAGAATATATAAAATTACCACGATGGCAAATTGATACCACAACCCAAAAAAGCGGTTCCAGGGCAGGGCTTTTACGTAGGCTTTGCCCTTTTTACTGATGGATTCCATAATACCGTAGCCCGAAAAGAACAAATAGGTGACCACCACAATTTGCCCCAGGAAACTCCGCAAGGCAAAATAAGGGGAATCCAACGGTCCGTTCAGGGTGACGTACTGCACCCCGTGGCTGAAAAAGATCAGCACCGAAAAGATAGCGTTGACGGTGGTGGTGTTTTTGGGGCAAAGGTAATCTTCATAAAATTCGTTTTTCCCTTTGGCGGTCATACCGCCCACCACCAAAACCAGTAGAATAAAAATATAGATCAACATAACAAAATTCCTTTATTTCCGATTTTCCTTGCATTTTTCAATTAAGGAAGCAACGTATTCCGGGTCAAAGGTATTGGCGCCAAGGGACTTGGATACGGCAGACCCGGCATCCACCTTTTCCCCTTCTTGCCAGGCTTTTCCCTCGGGAGTATTTAGGGCTTCCTGCAATTTTTTCAGGAAGAATTTCATTTCTTTTTGTTGCACCGAAGTTACGTAACCGTCGCACAGATAGTCTTCCCACAGCACCCCGGGGATGCCGCCGTTTTCGTAGGTGGCTTTGAACCACCCGAACAGGGAGATTACGGTGCTGATATAAGCCCCCCGATTGGCTTTTTCTCCCAGATTATACCGAATGGTGTAATCCTGCCCGTAGTGGGGGTTAATGGCCACATCCCGCATACGGTCGGCTTGAATCATGTGCATGGGCATAATGCCCATTTCCACCGAGCGACGGGTCAAATCGGCAACCTCCCGGGGAGAATAAGGCAAAGTACAATAGTCGGAATGGATGGAAACCAAACCGCTTTCTGCCATTTGACGGGGCATGGCCGCCACCCGCCGTTGGGCGTAATACACGTGGCGATACCGTTGGTTACCCGAGTCAAAAGGCACTTCGGCAGTCCAGTTGCCCCCTTCGGTACGCATGCCCACGCTGCCGTTGAACAGATCCCTGTTCATATCCAAAATGGTTTGATAGTTGCCCATACGGGAAACGGTACGGAATACGTCCAGATCTTCCAGGGCACGGCTCCATTCGGTGAACACCGCATCTTCGGTGGTGTAAGAGGGGTTCCCGTGGTCAAGGAAAGTTCCTTCTTCCGGGTCAATGGAAGCAAAGTCGGGATAGGAAGTACCCCAGACTTCGTTCAGGTCTTCAATGGTGCCGTATTTTTCTTTTACGTATGCACGGAAATTATCTTTGGTTTGCGCATCCAAACCATGGCGGTTTTGAATATCGATGCGATGCCAACCACGGGTATCTTCCGCAAACACCGGCACGGTGCCGTTGCCCAAAACAAAGTAGTTATCTCCCCACCGTTTAAACTGATACCGGGTCTTCACCCCGTTGGCTTCTGCCAGCAATGGATCGTCCACACAGGTAATCTTTTGGGGGTCGTATTTTTCGTCGCCGGTGATCCAACGGGCTTTTACCACGTTGCCCTCGGAATCGTAAGGATAGGTGATCCACCCTTCCAACTTCATGCCCAGTTGTTTAATGGCATCGCACATAAACCAATGGGCATCGGTATTGTGGCTGAAAATTTTGGGAGCATCCCGTTTGAAATGTTCAAAATCCTCTGCACCCAGCAAGGTTTCAAAGGCGGCGGTGGTGGAAATTAAGTTGACACCGCAGTCTTTCATATCCATCAATTCATTCAGCAGGGTTTGGTCAGCCTGGGGTCCCAATGCCACGTGCACACGCATATCGCACATGGATTGGGCAACCACCGCAGGTTGCCGTTTGCCCTTTTCATCAATGATATAGTTCATATCCTTGGTGTTCAGGGTTACTTTGATGGAGTCGGATTCCACCTCAACGGGAATGGTTACCGCCACTTGGTTCATACAGTTCCCGCTCATGAGCTTCAGGGTAATGCAGTTGGTCCAAGGGGCGCATTGCAGGTACATGACCTGTTTGCCGGTGCGAATGGGGTCAATTTCAAAGGGATTGAGCCAACTGTCAAAAGAAGTTAAAAATTCTTCGTAGGTGTGAAGCCAGGTGTTCCGCTGGGTTTCCCCTTTGTAGGTATAGGTGATGGGGGCGGGTTCCACCTGACGGAAACCATCTTCAATATCAAATTCAAAATAGGCGGTTTCGTAAGTACGACCCGCCCAAATGTTGGTGGTAAAGTTTTCGGGGTTGGCGGTTTCGTTGCGCACCAAACATTGCAAAGTAACCCGATAATGACCGGGGTTTATGTCTTGCGCCCCGTTGAAGCTGACGAAAAAGTCCCCTTCTTCCCCGGGATACAAATCATCCAACAGACGGATAAACAGGTTGTTTTGACCAAGATAATGCACCCAGTTGCCCTTCTCATCCAATTTTTCCAGATTGGGTTCAAAGCAGAAGGTACCGTTGCCGTTTACACTCAAAATGGTGTCCCCGGTGTTTTTGTAGTGGAATTTCATCCAGAAATAATCGGACTTTTCCATGACACCGCTTTTGATCACGTCAGAGGTATCATAATGGGGATACTTAGAAGCCATGCGGTCATTTTCAAAATTGCCGTGATGCACCCCACGGCGTTGGGGGTGGTCCTTGGCGGTAACGTACCCCAAATAGTCGAAATCCACCCGAATGGTGCCGGGCAAAATATTGCTGTAAAACTCTTTGCCCTGTTTCCGGTGCAGATCCTCCAAACCGGTTGCCAAAAAATGCAGGGTATCGTAGGTCACACGGCTTTCCTGCTGGGTGCAATCGGGATTGTAAAAGGAGTATTCAATGGGAATCATATCGTACGCTGTAAACTTGGTGGGCAGGTTAAAGTAAATGACACTACCGCTTTCCAGTTCCAATTTTCCCTGATACTTGGGGGCGTTGGCATAGGACTTGTAGCCGTTTTTCAAACGGTCACGGGATAAGGGGTTGTAAATCATCCCACGGTCGTTATGAATTTCATAGGCATCCGAAATATCGGTGCGGGGGGTGTCGGTTTTGCGTTTTAGTGACATCAGGAACTTCCTCCTATCCTTCAATATGGTATTGAAATATCATTTGGTTTCATTATAAATTTTTCCATCCTTTAAGTCAAGGGAATATTCCGCCTTGTTGCAACCCAATCTCTCCCTCAGTCATTTTTTCTTACGAAAAAACGAAAGCTCCCTCGTCAGAGGGAGCCATACAAGTTTTGTTTTTTGATCGCTAACTCATTGTAACCAAGCAATTATAAATGGGATGCCCGGGCATCACACCGCAACATTTTGTGAAGCAAAATACTTCATATTCCCGTAGGGAATGCTTCATGTTGCGTTAGCAACGCTTCATATTTGCCGTAAAGCAAATGCTTCACCGCAAAAGCACCACCTTTGCCTTGCGCCGTTATCCTTTATTTTCCCAATTCCGGATAGATGGTTTTATGGGTATACAGCATCCAGCTGGCGTGTTCCTGGTTGGCGGTATCCGAACCGCCGCCGGTGTAGTGCCAGGTTTCCCGATACATATCCACACTGTAGTCTTCCACGAATTCGGTAAGCTCCGCAAGACGTTCTTCATACCCCATTTTTTTGCAATAGAGCATTTCCCAGGCAAGACCTTTGCCGATGACGTGATTGCCCCGGGTGATGGGGTTGGGGTTGGTATCAAACTCGGTAACTACATCCAGCATCAAATTGGTATCGTAATAAGTGCAGGCGCCGTATTTTTTATACAATTCATAGGTGTTTTCCAGAATTTCCGGGTCGGCACCGTACCAGTCGCACCCCATGGGAGCCAGGTTGACCCAGGAGAACCCGCGGATATAACGAATCATGGCGTTGGGGTTGGCATCCACCGCATTAAAACTTCTGCCAATGAGTTCCCCGTAAATCTTTTTCCCGTCCACTTGGGGGGTTAAGAATTTATGTACCCCACCAACAATTTTATTGGCGGCGGCTTCCCATTTGGCGGAATGGGAAGGGTCGGTTTCCTTTACGTACCCTGCCAATTCGTGCAAGGCTTGGGAAGCATATACGTTGGTGAGCAGATCGTAAGAGTAAAAATAAGAGCCGTCACGGGAATGTTCCAGACATTCGTTAAAAAGCATTTCGTAGGGGTTATCCAAATTGCCTTCATCCAAATAGAAGTTGGCAAAATCCGAAATCTTTTTGTAGGATTTTTCCAAAAAGGCTTTCTTTTCAGGGGTTTCGGTGGCCTTGGTGGCATACAAGTACCAGGCGTGAATAAAGAAGAAGCAGGTGTCGGCTTGTCTTCTTAAAGAAGGAGGGGCATTTTCGTAAATCACGTGAATGGCAAAATTATAGTCGTTTTTTTCGTGATAGGCCAACACGTATTCCATCAACAAGCGAGCGTGATCATAATCCCCATGGGCAACGTGGCACATGATTTGAATGGATGTGTCACGGCAGAACATCCCTTGGTATGCCCCGGTAATGGAGGTATCGGCATAACCGTCGGCATGGGTACGGTCAAGCATGGATTGATAGGTTTTTTGATATAAAGATCTTGCTTTTTCAGTCATTGTTAAACCCTCCCTTAAAAGGTCACGTCGGCATACAGCATATTATGGTCGGAATGTCCTGTTTCCACCATGGTACCTTTGCCCACGGTGAAGCCTTTCACCACAATATTGTCGATGGCACCGTCTTCATTGGTAACAAAGGTATTCTGATTCACAGCGGTGCCCCCCAAGGTGGCAATCAAAGAAGTATCGGAGGTATTGTAGTCCCCGGTGATGACGAAATTGTCCATCTCTTTCACATAGGTGGCAATCTGGGCGATCTGGGTGGCTTGCATGCTTTGCCAACTCAGGTGAACGTTCATCACGTTGATTTTTTTACCCCCGGCGTTGATCACTGCATGACCCATGACCCGTTGTTCTTCGGTGCCCGACTCCAGAGAAACGGTGGTGTAAGACTCGATGGGATATTTGGAAATAATGGCATTGCCGTATTCCCCGCTGCCCAGGGTGATGGCTTTGGAAAAACCGTAATACCAGCCCAATTCATCGGCAATTTTTTTGGCTTGGTCAAAGGTGCAACCGTTGCGTCCTGTTTTATTGTCCACTTCCTGCAGACCAACAATTTCCAGGCCGTTGTCGGTAATATCTTTGGCAATGGTGGCGGCACTGTTGGAAACGTCCTGCAAGATATGGATGTTATAGGTACCGATTCGTGCGCCGATAACAACTTTTTCCAAGGAAACGTCGGTATAGATCATTTTATGGTCGGAATAGGTATTGTTCACGGTGGTGGCTTCTCCCAAGGTATAATCTTTCACCAGGATATTGTCGATGCCGCTATTCATTAAAACAGAAGCACCAATGGGAGCCAGGTTGGCAGGGGAGGTGTTAAAATCCCCGGTTAAAATGTAATCGTCTAACTGGGCAACATAGTTTTTCACTTCCACCACTTGACTGCTGTTCAAACCGGTGAAAGAAAGGTGGCAGTTGAGCAGGTTGACTTTGGTATCCCCCAGGTTAATGACTGCATGACCCATGACCCGTTGTTCTTCACTGCCCGATTCCAGAGAAACGGTGGTGTAAGACTCGATGGGATATTTGGAAATAATGGCATTGCCGTATTCCCCGGGTGCCAAGGTGATGGCTTTGGAAAAACCGTAATACCAGCCAAGGGCTTCGGCAATGGCTTTTGCCTGGTCAAGAACAGGACCGTCGCGACCTACGTTTTTGTCTACCTCTTGCAGACCCACAACGTCCAGTTCATGATCGCTGATGACGTTGGCAATGGTTTGGGCATTGCCGTTGATCTTACCTAAATGATAGATATTATAGGTGCCCACCCGAAGGGAAGTAACAGGTTCCGGGTCATGGGAAGGGGTATCCTCCGATTCCAATTCAGGGAAGATGTTTTTATGGGCATACAGCATCCAACTGCATTGTTCCTGGTTGGCAGTGTCGGCACCGCCGCCGGAATACACCCAGGTTTCCCGATACATGGTTTCGCTGTTTTCTTCCAGGAAGGCCACCAACTGGATCAAACGGTCGGTGTATCCCATTTTATGGCAATACAGCAATTCCCAAGCAAGGCCTTTCCCAATGACGTGGTTGCCCTGGCGATTCACGTTTTTGTTCACGTAATAGTTGGTGCAAGCCTCTAACATGGTATATCTTCTGTTGGTATAGCGGTAAGAACCGTATTTCAGATACATTTGATAGGTATGGTCCAGAATGTCAGGATCGGCGGCATACCAGTCGCACCCCATGGGCGCCAGGTTCACCCAGGAGAACCCGCTGATGAATTTTTCTTGGGCATCGGCATCGCTGTCGATGGCTTTCTGGCTTCTGCCCCGGAGTTCGGCGTAGATGTTTTTCCCTTCCACTTCGGCAACCAGGTTTTTATGGATCCCTGCGGCAATTCTGGTGGCGGCATCTTCCCACTTTTTGGCATTGGTGGGGTCACTGGTTTTAAAGTATTCGCTCAATTCGTGAAGGGCCTGGGAAGCGTACACGTTGGTAACCAAATCGTAGGCTTGCCAATAAGAACCGTCACGGGTATGTTCCAGACTTTCATTGAAGATCAGATCATATTTGTCATGCAGATAGCCTTGATCCAGGTAATAGTTGGCAAATTGTTTGATGGTATCGTAAGACCCCTCAATATATGCCTTGTTTTCGGCAGTTTGGGGAGCCTTGGTGGCAAACAGATACCAGGCGTGAAGGAAGAAGAAGTTGGTGTCCGCCTGTTTATAGAAAGAAGGATTGGCGCGAATAATATGAATCACGTAGTCATGATTATTGGTTTCATGATACTCGGTAAGATAATTGAGGATCATGCGAGCCTGATCATAATCCCCCTGGGCAACGTGTGCCATAACCTGAATGGAGGAATCCCGAGGGAACATCCCTTCATAAGCCCCGGTGACCGAAGCAGGGGCGTAGCCGTCTTCACGGATGCGGTCCATCATAGAGCCGTAGGTATTGGCAAACAATTCCAAAGTTTCCTGAGAATACGAAATGGATTGTTGTTCATAGGGTAAAAAGATCAATTCCTGGCTGGGGAAATTCAACCGTTTGCCCACCGAGAATTGCAGAATCATCAAAGCGTCTTTGGCATTAAATTCGCTGTCGTTGGTTACGTCGGCGGCATAGCCTTGTTTTTCGGTGAGGGTAATTTTGCTCACGGCGGCTTTCAACACTTCCAAAGCGTCCTTGGCGTTGATGGCTTCATCAGCATTGACGTCCCCATGGAGATAATCAATGATTTCATTATAGGCGGCAATGGCGGTTTCATAGTCTGCCGTATTTTCAATGAGACGATTCTGATAGTTTCCGTAAATGTAACTGTATTCGTTCATTTTTTTGTTGATGCTTTCCAGGGTATCCCGACTGTTGCGGGTAATGGTGCCCAAAGATGCAATGGCTTGTTGAATTTCTGCCACGGCGGCATCCCGGTCGGCAGTTTTCAGGTTGGCAATGGTTTCTTCTGCGGCGGTCAAGGTTGCCAGATTAGTCACCTTGGCGCGGGAGACGGAGGACAAGGCATTATACGCCTGTCTGGCAGCAATCACTTGTTCTTCGTCTTCCAACGTTAAAGTGGTGGGCAGAGCATTGATCAGATCAATGACGCCCTGAAAATCTTCCCGGGTAATCAGTTGGAAGGCGGTACTGTGGCCGCGGGTCCAACCGCCGTAGGCAACGGAGTCGTA
The DNA here is from genome assembly GCA_045593325.1 of Acutalibacteraceae bacterium. Taxonomy (GTDB): domain Bacteria; phylum Bacillota; class Clostridia; order Oscillospirales; family Acutalibacteraceae; genus UMGS1484. Next base: position 59,568 of record JAZNWL010000008.1, read on the forward strand.
GTTAAGCCCTTTACAGGAGCTGCCGTCCCCCCCTGCCAAGCCAAACAGTGCAGCATATTCCACGGTATTTACCGAAAAGGAGTACAGCTCGTTGGGGGTCACGGTAACGGGAGCAGAAAACATCAGTTCATACCAGCCTTTTCCCGATTTTTCCAGGGTCATGGTTTCCTGCACCACAACCTTGGCGGAGCTGTTTGTGGCAATACTGCCTTCATACACGGTCAACGTGGCAGTGTTGTTGGCGGTATCGTTCTGAAGATACATCCGGATGCCTTGCAAAATATCAGAGCCCGGAACAAATTCCTGGCCGCCTTTATTGGCATCTCCCGAAATTATAAACAAAGCGGTGGAATAATCACTATTGCCTTCATACACTGTGTCGGCGGTGGCGGCAACCACAGGCAAAGACAGTGCCAACACCAGACACAGCATAAAGGCGATGACTCGTTTCATATCAAAATCCTCCTGAATGGTAACATTATTTTCATTATAATGAAAATATCCACTGAAATCAATTCAATTTTTGATAATGTTTCATATTATTTTGATATTCTAAAAAAGGGCAAATATGTGCAAAAATCGGGGGAATTCAATATTCCCCCGATTTTTACTATAATTTTATTTGGTTGTGTTGGATGAATAGATATCCAATTTTGAAAGCACCTATGTTCCTGTGCCGTTATCGACAGTCTGTGGTTCCTTTTATTTTACTGTACGACCCAGTTCATTGATCACCTTGTTATGAGCAATCAACAACCAACTGGCTTGTTCCTGGTTACCGCCATCGTTGATATCCCCGCTGTAAGACCACAGTTCAGGGTAGATTTCGTTACTGTTTTCTTCCACAAAGGACAACAAAGTGGTCAACCGTTCGGTGTCTTTCATTTTGGCGCAATACAGAATTTCCCAGGCAATGCCTTTCCCGATGACCAAAGAACCTGCCCGATCCACAGTTTTGGTGCGGTAATAGTCGGTGCATTGTTCAAATATTTTGTAGGCGGTTTTGGTGGTGCGATTGGCAAAACGGGGAGCGGCGTATTTCAAATACATTTGATAGGTATGATCCATAATATCAGGGTCGGCGGCATACCAATCACAACTCATGGGAGCCAGGTTTACCCAGGAGAACCCGCTGACGAATACTTCGGGGGTGTCGGGGTCGGCGGCTACTTTCTTTTCGCTTCTGCCACGGAGTTCGGCATACATAATTTTCCCGTCCACTTCAGCCACCAGGTTGTTATGAACCCCTTTTACAATTCTGGAAGCGGCGTCTTCCCACTTTTGGGCATTGGTGGGGTCTGACGTTTTAAAATACAGTGCCATTTCGTGCAATCCTTGGGAAACGTACACGTTGGTCAACAGGTCGTAGGCTTGCCAATAGTCGTTTTCACGGGAGTGTTCCAGGCTGGGGTTGAAGATCAGATCGTAGTTGCTGTGCAAACAGCCCTGATCCAGATAGAAGTTGGCAAAGTCTTTCACTTTGCTGTAAGAACCTTCGATAAAGGCTTTATTTTGAGCGGTTTGGGGTGCTTGGGTAGCAAATTGATACCATGCATGGAGGAAGAAGAAGGTACCGTCAATTTGTTGTTTGGCGGAGTAGTTGCCCCCTTCATAGATAATATGCACGGCATAGTTCAGGTTGTTTTTCTTATGGAATTCTACTATGTAGTTCAGCAAAGCACGGGCTTGGTCGTAATCCCCTTCGGTAATGTGAGCAAGGATCTGAATGGAAGAGTCACGGCAGAACATACCGTTATATGTCCCGGTGATGGAGGTTTGGGCATAGCCGTTTTCACGGATGCGGTCGATCATGGATTGATAGGTGGTGTCGTAGAGTTCTTCGCTCTTTTTGGAATACAAGGCAGATTCTGTTTCATAGGCGCCAAGTTGCAGTTGACCGGGGAATTCGGTTCGTTTGCCAACCGAGAATTGCAGAATCATCAAAGCATCCTTGGCGTTGAATTCACCGTCATTATTCACATCGGCAGCATAGCCTTCTTTTTCGGTAAAGGTGACTTTCCCCACGGCGGCTTTCAACACTTCCAAAGCGTCCTTGGCATTGATGGCTTCATCAGCATTGATATCCCCGCAGAGATAATCAATGAGGTCGTTATAGGCGGCAACGGCAGTTTCAAAATCTGCCAGGTTGGTAATGAGTTTCTTTTGGTAATTGCCGTAGGTATAAACAAAATCATTGATTTTTTGGTTCACGGCGTCCAGGGCGCTTTTACTGTCCCGGGTCATGGTGCCTAACCCTTCAATGGCTTGTTGAACTTCCGCCGCGGCGGTATCTGCTGTAACGTCTTCAGCGCCGGCAACCCCGGGCAAAGACAGGGTCAGCACCAGACACAACACAAAGGCAATCAGTCGTTTCATAAATAATTCCTCCCAAATCTTGACTTTATCCTCATTATAATGTAAATTATAATAGAAATCAACTCGTATTTTAATATACTTTCGTACTATTTTAACATTTTGGTGAAAAAACATGACCACAATTACTCATGAATGTAACAATCAGTTTCACGACCTGTTCCCCGGCATTGCCATCAGCATCCAAAATGCCTCCCAAGTGGGGCAGGCTTTGTCCCCCCATTGGCATGAACGAATGGAGATCTGGGGGATTTTGGGAGGAGAAATGACCATTTCCTGCGACGGGGATATTTTTGACGTGCGGGCAGGTGACGTATTGATCATCAACCCCGGGCAGGTTCATTCCTGCAAGGTGAACGTCGCCCCCACCACGGTGGACTGCCTGATTTTTGACAGTAACATTCTGCTGACCAACCGCCCCGGAGAAATTGACCAGACCCTTCACAACATTGCGTCGGGAACCTTGCGGTTTCAGCATATCGTCCGTAAAAATCCCGAGGTTTTGCCCTTGGTGGAGAAAATTGTGCATTGCCGTCCCCACACTCCTTTGGGCAATATGGAAATCACCGGGCTTCTTTACCAACTTCTTGCCATACTTACCCGCAACTACATTCTCAATGGGGATCATCCCGTTCCTCACCATTTACAGGAAATCAACCTGTTATTGGAATACATTCATAAAAATTACCCCAAGGAACTTACCCTGGAAGAACTGGCCGTCAAGGCTTGCCGTTCCCCCTCGTATCTGTGCCGTTGGTTCAAGGAATCGGTGGGGCAGTCCCCCATGGCATACCTGACCACCGTGCGTATTAACAAAGCATACGAACTCCTTTCCTTGGGAGGCTGTTCGGTGGCCGCCGCCGCAAACGCGGTGGGCTTTTGCGACCTGAACACCTTCACCCGTCAGTTCCGCAAACGGGTGGGCATTCCCCCGTCTAAAGTGAAAAGTAAGCAATAACTATTATTATAATGAAAAGAGAGAACATCCCCTCGGGGGCAGGTTCTCTCTTTTTTCTTTTGGGACCACCAAACCTCGCCTGTATCTGCCACCGGCAGCGGCGAGGCTTGGTGACAAAAGTTCCTCACTCGTTCGGGGCTCAGTGAACGCCGGTGTTCCAGCTTTGTGGTATCAAGTTTGCGGAATTGATGTAAGAAGAACTTGATTTTCTTCGACTCTAACAAGGGTTTGAACATTTGCTCCCGAGCAATAGAGATTTCTAAATCTTCTTTTCTTGCTTCAAGCTCTTCCAACCTTTGTTTTGTAGATGAAGTGAAGATGCCGTTTTGAATTGCATCAAGCATATTCTTTATACTCTTTTCAACCTCGCGCAATTCTTGTTTAAGTAACGGTAGAGTGGTGTTTTCTTTCTTTTGAGCCCTCATTAGAATATCAACAAGCTCATCAATCGCTTCATCATCCATGAAAAAACGCATAACTTGTTGGATGACAATATCTTTGAATTTATACTCGCCTATGTAGTGGCGATTTTGCAACATTCTTGAAATGGCATCGATAGAGAATTTTCTGCCGATAGTATTGCGATAGCCTTTTGCATTAAAATCTTCAGCAATTTGCTTCATGGTTTTTCCGTCGAGATAGGTTCGGTTGCCGAGACAACACGAACACTGTTCTTTTTGAGCAAGTTTTTATAGTGCGCAGAATCAAAACGGTCACGAGCAAATCGGTCAAGTTTCCAAACGAGAATGACGTCAAACATTTTCTTATGGCTGTCTTTAATCATCTCTTGGAAAGCAGGACGATTATCTGTTTTGGCAGAGTAAGCACGATCGATGTAATTATGAAGTAAGGTGATTCCGTTTTTCTCGGCAAAAGCTGTACATTCGCGAATCTGTCCTTCGATAGATTCTTCGCGCTGATGGTCACTTGAAGATCGAGCGTAAATTACACCTTTCATACTTTTCATCTACCTTTTTATTTACTGATTTTGTATTTTATTCTTGCTCCGTATTTTGTAGATGTTAGCAGTCCTAATTCTTCAAATTTAAGAACAAAGCCGCGAATGGTCGCATAGGCGGCATCCCCAAAATCTTTTTCTAATTGTTTAGTAGAGAACTCACCCAAACCGTAAAACGACAAAACAAACTGCCAAAGCTTGATTTCCTTTTCGGTTGCCATACCGTTTTTGATTACCTCATCATAACGGGATAGGGTGTCTACAGGGGTGACGTCTGTCATTTGATTATAAACCTTCTCAATAAAGTATATAACAAATGGGGTTACGTCGATAATGTTGCTGTATTTTTTGTTTTGCTCAATGGTGGTATAGGCATCGTAATACGCCTTGCGACTTTTTTCAATTTTACTTGAGAAGGGGATAAACAATGCCGATTGATATCCCTTCTGAATTAAAAACCACAAATGCAGAAGCCGCGCCATTCTTCCGTTGCCGTCAAAATACGGATGAATATAAGCACAATAAAAATGAATAATGGCAGCTTTTACAAGGTCATTGATATTATCTTCCGCGTTTGCAAACGCAATCAAATCGGCCATGTGTTTTGGAACTTCGGTAGCGGGCAAGCCGGTGTGCTCAATATGATCGCTCACAATGTAAACAACGTCATGACGATACTTCTTGCCTTCTTCCAGTTTGTTTTCTTCCTCCAAGAAGTCGCCGACCGTCATCATATAAAGCTTGTATAGATTATCTTCGTTGATTTTGTTGGTAGTATCGGCAATAAACTCAAGCCCTTTTTTAAGTCCCATAATGCGATTTTCTTGTTCGTCCTTTGGGGCAAAGCCCTTTAAAATACTGCGAACACTGTCTCTGCTAAAATCAATGCTTTCAATAGCAGAGGTGGCAATTATTTCATCTTCGGCCGCTTGTATGCCATAGTGCTTGTCTTGACTCTTTAATAAAAGCTTGATGGCAGATTGATTGATGGAGGCATGGTTTTCGATATAAGCGATTTTTTTGCCGTCAAAATCACAAAGGGGTAGTTCTTTGTAATATAAGTCTCTGAGCGTGCTTAAAAAATCACTGAAATCTTCCGCGTATTTATATTTCATTTTCTTGTAGTCGTAAAAAGACTTGTCTTTTAAAATTTTTGTAAATAATTGAATATCCATAAATCATTCTCCGATAAAACATAGTATCAGTTTGTATCATTATAGTGCAAAGACAAATAATTGTCAAGATGAAAATCAAAATTTTATTTAAGGGGTATTAGGGAACGCCCTAACAAGGTGTTTTGTGTACACAAACGCGATGCTTGCTACAGCAAGAACGCGGAATAGGAGACAAAACACGTTGCTTGCGAAGATGATACCGTTGTGATTTTTAAATCGCTGTGTTATAATTGTATTATAAACCACTTGGTGTCCGTTATATGATACTTTGGTTGCGCTAAAATAATTAAAAGAGGAACTGTGCCCGCAAGCATCGTGAATGGATATCCACACCGCAGTCTTCGCTATCAGTTATCCTCCCATAAGAAATTGCTGAAGGGAGCATTGTCGCTGATAAAGGTATCATAAGTGAACTTTGCACCGAGTCTGAAACCGACAATGAAACTATCGAGGTTGGATTCTCCGTTCACCACGCTCCAAGCGTTGACGTGATCGAGGAACTTGCTCTTTTCTTCGCCTTTAAGTTTGGCGGTCAAGTATTCCTCGGTTTCGTTGAGGGTTTGCATTTCTTTCATTACCGCTTTGCTCTGCTTGATACTGCGAGCCTGAGGGGCGATATTACCATAATAGAATTCTTTAATAAAGTCTTTCATAAACTAACCTCCGTTTGTTTTTGAGTTGAAATTTGGATAGTCTATTAAAAGAGAAAATCCGAACCCACCGCCTATTAGACGGAGGTTCGGATTCTTCGTGTTTGGTGCGAGTGTTCATAACGGACTTGATTTTAAAATATAATTATTCTTTAATCATAATGTAATTGTATGGAATTAAGTGGTCTTTATCATATATATAAAAATACATTTCACCATTTGCGTAATTTCTTGCAGACGCAGTTGTATAAGTATAATAAGCATAAACCTTATTATCTTTAATTTCATAAGAACCATCACCATATTCAAAATTATCTCCGCTTACCTCAATATCACCGGTTGCGCAGAATTTTAAATTAAGCGAATTAAATTCATATGTGAAATCCAAAACCTCACCGGATTCTACTGATAAATCATCATAGAAGTAGGGGGTTCCTTCTTCTTTTGAGAACAAGATAAAATTATTATCATTTTCAACAAAATATATATCCTCACCATCATCAGTAAATTCTTCAAATGTAAGCATTGAATCTGATCCATCAAATAACCATGTACCTTCTTTAATCGTTTCACCTGTCTCTGTTTCATATACATGATAGCTTGAATCTTCGTTGATTAAAACCGTCCAAGCTGCATATTCATATTTGCCTACAATATCTTCAACGCTTAAAGTGGAACATCCAGTTAAAGTGAGCCCACACCCAATAATAGTGATTATTGTAATTATAGTGATTTTTAATAGCCACTCAAAAAAATTTTTGTTTTTCCATTTTGCATAATTTGTCATATGCTTTCATCTCCTAAAATAAAAAAGTGTGAGCAACCGAAGCCACCCACACCGAAAAACGCAAACTCCGATTGCTGCTACACAAAACCAGATAAATGGGATATGGTATCCAAGCATACTACCGGTTGGAATTTGCATTTTTACCAAATTCAAAAGTAGTATGCACAAAAAAGGATACAGTACTCCCATAAAAAAGAAAATACCTTTTCCCAAAGTGTTTATTCGGTTTTGTGTAGCACTATTAGTGTATCACAAATTTAAATATTTTTCAATAGTTTTCGGTAAGTATATTGTCTACAAGTTTAGCGAGCATCGGATTTTGACACCAAAATCCAAACAGACCGAAAAGAACAAGCCTTTCTCAAAAAAGAGAAAGGCTTGTTACTGTAATGATAAAAATCGAGTGCTCATAACTTAAATCCTTTATGAACACTCGATATGGTCGAGATGACAGGATTCGAACCTGCGGCCTCTTCGTCCCGAACGAAGCGCGCTACCAAACTGCGCTACATCTCGTTGTTAAGTTTTATTTTGGATCATTCTTTTCTTGGGTTGTGTTTTGCGCGCTTCTGCTTGGTTTTTATAGGAGTTTTGTTTATCCACTCCCCTCCAAATCATAGTCGCTCTGCTCGCTTGGAAGCGCGTCGCATAGCTCCTTGATTTGTCACCTCAGAATACCGCCTGCATCTGCCACCGGCAGCGGCGGCATTCTTCGCCCACCAAATGCGCTACATCTCGTTATTAAGTTTTATTTTGGATCATTCTTTTCTTGGGTTATGTTTTGCGCGCTTCTACGAAGCTACCGTTTGCGGTGCCCGAACAGCCCTTCGGGTGCTCCGCACTGTTCCTCGGGCTTTTTCGACCGCGGCACCAACTTCGCTCCTCGCTGCTTCTCGCACTGCGAGCGCTCGGGCTCGTTACCACCAAATGCGCTACATCTCGTTATTAAGTTTTATTTTGGATCATTCTTTTCTTGGGTTGTGTTTTGCGCGCTTCTACGAAGCTACCGTTTGCGGTGCCCGAACAGCCCTTCGGGTGCTCCGCACTGTTCCTCGGGCTTTTTCGACCGCGGCACCTCGTCGACACGAACTCCACTCCCGAATTTCCGCTATTCGCGAAAATACCGTCCGCTCCGTTGTGCCTCCTCTTCCCAAAAAGCAGGCTTTTTGGGAGTTCTATAAATCCACCTGCATCACACCGCAACTCTTCCCTTTTCACTGCAAAGGCGATAACGCCTTTGCATTATACCTTATGTACCAAACTTTGTCAAGAAAAAAGGTTCCCGCGCTGTCGTAAAAAAAGCGGCTAATGATAACCTGCCCACAACACAGCAGGTGGGTATTCTCCTCACTGCTTTGTGCTTCCAACGTCCCGACGAATCGGGGAGGCCTGCATACCCACAGCAAGAGCCGAATTCCCTTTTATACACTTGTAGGGTTATATAGCCGCAACATACGCGAACAGCGCAGGAAATAAAATCGGTAAAAATGGCTAGTCTTCGATGTCGAACACTTCCGACAATCTGGCGGCAAAAATGTCTGCCACACGGGCAAATTCTTCGTCGTCCACGATCTCATCAAAGAAATCCCCTTGGTCTTCCGACACTTGTTTCATGATCACCAGGGGATCGGAATCGTCTACCATATCTTTGGGGTCGTCATAAATGGGCAACATTGCCACGTAATGAGAACCTTGGTCGTCCAATTCGTCCAACACTTCAAAGGTGAATTCGTTACCTTCGTCATCACTCAAGGTAACCAGATCCGCCATTTCTTCTAACAATTCTTTATCTTCCATGATTGGGTCTCCTTTTGTCTCTAGACTCGAACCTGTCACGATTTCGCTCGCCGCCTTTATTCATAAGGCCTTGTGTTCATTTTTGAAAGGCGCCAGCCTTCCTGCAAATTCACACTTCACCTTACCTCTATTTTACCCAAAGTATGGGCAATAGTCAATAGAAATTTCAAGGGGAATGTATCACCTTATACTTTTTGCAACCTATTAACGCTGTAATTTGTTTCATGTTTTATAGATTTACACCTATGCTCCTGTGCCGTTATCGGTGATTTGGCGTTTTACGTGGCCCGGGCTTTCCACAACTTGGTAGCCCGCCTCTTGCACTTCTTGTTTTAACAGTGCCAGCCCTTCGGCGGATTCGGCGTCGGTGCCGATCTTATCTTCATACAGGGTATAGAGTTTCCGTTTTTCCAGGGGGGACACGTTGGGCATCACCACGTTTGCCCCGGCTTTCAGCCCCAGGGTGCGCCCTTGTGGGTGCAAAGTACCCAAAGCGGTGGTGGCGGGGAGAAGAGCATGGGGGAACAACAGGCGCAGAATAGAAAGCAGCCGCAGGGTGGTATGCAGATCCCCTTTGGGATAGGTGGCAAAGGGGGTGGCGTGGTGAGGCAGGAAGGGACCGATGCCGATCATATCCGGGTCCAGTTCCTGCAAAAACCGCAGATCTTCCACCAAATTTTCGGTGGTCTGGAAGGGAGAGCCCACCATAAAGCCCGCTCCCACCTGAAAGCCGATGTCTTTTAAATCAAACAGGCATCGTTTTCGCTCTTTCAGGGTAAGGGGTTCGGGGTGAAGTTTGCTGTAATGGTGTGCATTGGCGGTTTCGTGGCGCAAAAGATACCGATTTGCCCCTGCATCATACAATGCTTTATAACTTTCTTTGGATTTTTCCCCCAAAGACAGGGTAATGGCGCAGTCGGGGTAAGTTTCCCGTATGCGGGACACCAGGGAGCACATCAGAGCGTCGGTATAAAAGGGGTCTTCCCCGCCCTGAATCACAAAGGTACGAAAACCCAGACGGTACCCCTGCTCACAACAGGAAAGAACGTCATCCCGGTTCAGGCGGTATCGGGCAACTTCTTTGTTTTCGCAACGGATCCCGCAATAATAACAGTTGTTTTTACACACGTTGGTCAGCTCGATCAGGGCGCGGATATACACGTCGGTGCCGTACACCTGCCGACGGACCTCATCCGCCGCCTGTGCTAAAGAAAGGGTGGCATCCTCACAGGTGATGAGATGGGAAAGCACCTCATCCGAAGCGTTTTTTTGTTGTGCCAACTGTAAAACTTCTTCCACAGTCTTCCCCTCCTTTGCTTTTTGTATTTTACCACAGTTTCCCTGGGTACGCAACCCTTGACAGGAAAAATTGAGGATGGTACAATACTCTTATCTTGCACCGAAAGGACGAAAACTTTCATGAAATTTTTTAACAACGCGTCGTCACTCATCGGCAACACCCCCCTGCTGAACTGTGAGGCGTATACCCATAAAAATCAAGTCGATATCACCCTGTTTGCCAAGTTGGAAGGGTGGAATCCCGGGGGCAGTGCCAAAGATCGGGTGGCGCTTTTCATGATGGAAGATGCCGAAAAACGGGGACTTCTTACCCCCGGCGGCACCATGATCGAACCCACCAGCGGCAACACGGGAATCGGCCTTGCCATGGTGGGTCGGATGAAGGGCTACCAGGTGATTCTCACCATGCCTGACAGCATGAGCAAAGAGCGCCGGGATCTGCTGGGCGCCTACGGGGCCCGGTTGGTGCTGACCCCCGGGGCAGAAGGCATGGCAGGCGCCATTGCCAAGGCAGAAGAACTGCATAAGCAGATTCCCGGGAGTTTCATTCCCTCTCAATTTGACAACCCTGCCAACCCCCGCGCCCATTATGAAACCACCGGCCCTGAAATCTGGCGGGACAGCGAGGGAAAGGTTGACCTGTTGATTGCGGGCATTGGCACCGGGGGCACCCTGTCGGGAGTGGGGCAATATTTAAAGGAGCAAGACCCAAACATCCGGATCGTTGGGGTGGAACCTGCCGAGTCCCCGCTGATCACCCGGGGGACTGCCGGCCCTCACGGGATCCAGGGCATCGGCGCCAATTTTATTCCCAAAAACCTGAATCGGGACGTGGTGGACCTGGTGATGGACGTACCCACCAAGGCTGCCATGGCAGCCGCCCGGGATTTTGCCCGAACCCAAGGAATTTTAGTGGGCATTTCTTCGGGAGCGGTGTTAAGCGCCGCTTTGAACCTTGCCAAACTTCCCCCCTATCAAGGAAAACGGATGGTGGTTTTACTGCCTGACCGGGGAGAACGGTATCTTTCCACCGGATTGTTCGACGAAATTTAACCTAAATTTTACAAAACCCCTCTTCCCTTTTTCTGTAAAATAGAGTATGATTAGAACAAATTGAACGGTTTTGTCACATTTGAAACGCAACAAAATGGAAAATCATGATAGATGGGAGAAAAATTTATGAGTGCCAACGATATTATCACGATGATTTCTCTTCTTTGCGGCGGTCTTGCCTTTTTTATGTACGGCATGAACGTCATGTCCTCAGGTCTGGAAAAAATGGCCGGGGGCAAGCTGGAAGGTATGCTTCGCAAAGCTACATCCAATCCTTTTAAAAGTTTAGGTCTTGGCGCCGGGATCACCATTGCCATTCAATCCTCCTCTGCCGTAACGGTTATGTTGGTGGGTCTGGTAAACTCGGGCATTATGGTGCTGGGTCAAACCATCGGGGTGATCATGGGTTCCAACATCGGTACCACCCTCACCGCCTGGATTCTGGCGTTTAACGGTACCGACACCGAAGGAAATCCCTTCCTTACCCTTTTAAAACCCGAGGTTTTTGCCTTGGTATTTGCTTTGGTGGGCATCGCCGTTACCATGTTCTCCAAAAAAGAAAAACACCATTCCATTGCTTACATTGTGGTGGGTTTTGCTGTTTTGATCTACGGTATGGAAATGATGGGGGACGCCATGAAACCCTTCCGGGATGTTGACGAAGCCACCTTTTCCCAAGTATTGGAATTCTTTAAAAATCCTTTGGTGGGGGTTGCCGTGGGTGCCATTTTCACCGGGGTGATTCAAAGTTCCGCCGCTTCCATTGGGATTTTGATGACCTTTGCTGCCATTCCCAATATGAATATTACCTTTGCCATGGTCATTCCCATTGTTATGGGTCAGAACATCGGTACCTGTGTCACCGCTTTGATTTCCAGCATTGGGGTAACCAAAAATGCCAAACGGGTTGCGGTTGTACATATTTTGTTCAACATTATCGGCACGGCGATATTCCTTTCCCTGTACTTGATTGCCGACAGTATGATTGGCTTTGCTTTCAGCGACATGCGGGTTGACGGATTCGGCATTTCTTTAGTACATACCATCTTTAACGTTTGCGCAACAATTTTGCTGATGCCCTTCTCCAAGTGGTTGGAAAAAGCCGCCAACGTACTGGTGAAAGACGGGGAAGAAAAAGAAACCCTGGCCTTTATCGACGCACGGTTGTTGGCTACTCCTTCGGTTGCCATTGCCGAATGTGACCGCAAGACCACCGAAATGGCTAAAATCGCCCAAAAGACTTTGCGCAACGCCATAGGGCTGATTTGGGAATACGACCAAGATCTTGCCAAAAAGGTTGCCAAAGAGGAAGACCAACTGGACTTCTACGAAGACAAATTGGGCACCTGCCTGGTGCAACTTTCCTCCCGGGCCCTTTCGGATGCTGACAGTACGCGGGTTGCCAAACAACTCCACACCATTGGGGACTTTGAACGCATCGGCGACCATGCCGTAAACCTGCTGAAGACGGCCGAAGAAATTCACGAAAAACAGGTTAGTTTCTCTGCCCAGGCTGTGGCGGAACTGAAAGTGGTGACCGATGCCATCACCGAAATCGTGGGGCTGACGGTGGACTCCTTCGCCGGGGAAGACCTGGAACTGGCAACACGGGTGGAACCCCTGGAACAATGGATCGACCATTTAATCGGGGAAGTGAAAGCCCGTCATATTGAACGGTTGCAAACCGGGAAATGTACCATTCAAATGGGCTTTATCCTTTCGGATATTCTCAACAACTATGAACGCATTTCCGACCACTGCTCCAACATTGCCGTTGCCCTGATTGAAACCAAGCAAAACGCTTATGAAGCCCATGAATACTTAAACGGAGTGAAACAAGCCGGGGATCCGGAATTTGAAGCAGCGTATCTCTCTTATAAAAATAAATATTCTGTAAAATCTATTTAACGTAGGGAACAATAGAAATAGAATAAAGTAAGATGCCTTGTAACGGGAAGACGGTTACAAGGCATCTTTCATTTCTTTTGCCAAAGGGCCAAAGTTTTTATAAAAAAGTGTTGACAACCAGGAAGATTGTGGGTATAATACATAGGCAAGAGCAAATAAAACCGCTTACCAATGGAGAAGTACTCAAGTTGGTGACGAGGCGCCCCTGCTAAGGGCGTAGGTCGGGTAACCGGCGCGAGGGTTCGAGTCCCTCCTTCTCCGCCATCAAAGGGCAATGAAAAAGATATTGCCCAAGAAACCCCCGATTTTATCGGGGGTTTCGCCGTTTCTACGGTCGAAATTTTTACAAGCGATTTTGTAGATGTGAAAAAGGTATTTTTCCCTTTCTGTAGTGAGCCGAAC
>JAZNWL010000009.1:0-2970 GCA_045593325.1 Acutalibacteraceae bacterium
GATACCCTGAAGACCTTTATGCCAAGCTGTAGAAAGTTTTCTGTTAGGGTTCTTTACAGCTGCGTTAACATAACCTTTAAGAACAGCTACCAACTCACCATGTCTGTTCATAGGCTCGCCATAGTTAAGACCCTCCATCTCCTTCTGAGGAAGCATACCATAATGTTTCAAAGTATAGATAACGTCACCGAATGATGAGCCCTGCTCATAATTCAAATTGCCGTCCAATCTTACAAATTTAATGGCCTTGTCTGAATAGCCGTTCCATACAGGGAACATCTCTGCAAGGTCTATATCAGCAGGAGCACCTTTCTTTATTGCCTCACTCTCAAGGAAAGAGATTGTTGAATAAGACCAGCAAGTGCCTGAACTTGCCTGGTTCTTGATAGGGGTGATAGGGTTCTCCTTTACAACTGTAAACTGGTAACCCTCAGGTTTCTCCGCTGCCTTTTTGTTCTTCTGTGCAAAAGAAGTCATTGCAACTGCAACTAGCAGCACTGTGGAAAGTGATTTCTTAAACATAGTGTATTTTATTAAGGTTAATAATTATTGTCTTTTCACCGGGCATTCCTTTGCCGGGCTTCCTCCCGACAAATTAATCCACACAAATATAACATTTCTTTTGTATCACACCAACTTTTTTCCAGTCCATCACCCAACACCACCTTGCGTTCCTTACGTCCTCCAGTATCCTCTTGCGTCCACTTGCATCATCTTGCATCCACTTGCATCTTCTTGCATCCTCTTGCATCCTCTTGCATCACCCTCCACCCCCATATCACCTTCCGGCGCGGGAAATGCCCAGTCGTTCGGCGCAGGAAATGCCTCATTTGAGCACTGAATCCGGCCGCGCCACAATTTCCGGTGCGGGAAATGCTTCATTTGAGCACCATTTTCACCGTGCGGCAACTTTTGGTGCAGGAAAACACTCTTTTTTACACCGAACTGCCTGGTACCCAGTCTTCCGGTGCAGAAAATGCCCCATTTGTGCACCATTTTCACCGTGCGGCAACTTTTGGTGCAGGAAAACACTCTTTTTGACGCCGAATCCGGCCGCGCCACAACTCCCGGCGCGGGAAATGCCCAGTTTGTGCACCATTTTCACCGTGTGGCAACTTTTGGTGCAGGAAAACACTCTTTTTGACGCCGAATCCGGCCGCGCCACAATTCCCGGCGCGGGAAATGTCCCATTTGTGCACTGAACTTCACGTGTGGCAACTCAGGTGTTGGAAAACACTCTTTTTGACGCCGAACTCCCTGGCCGCCCAAGCTTCCGGTGCAGGAAATGCCTCATTTGTGCACCATTTTCACCGTGTGGCAATTTTTGGTGCAGGGGAACACTCTTTTTGACGCCGAATCTGGCCGCGCCACAATTTCCGGTGCAGAAAATGCCCCATTTGAGCACCATTTTCACCGTGCGGCAACTTTTGGCGCAGAAAAACACTCTTTTTTACACCGAACCCCACCGCGCCACAACTTCCGGTGCAGAAAATGCCCCATTTGAGCACTATTTTCCCCCGGAGGCAACTTTTGGTGCAGGGGAACACTCTTTTTGACGCCGAACCCCACCGCGCCACAACTTCCGGTGCAGGAAATGCCTCATTTGAGCACCGAACTTCACGTGTGGCAACTCAGGTGTTGGAAAACACTATATCCTGGGTACTGTTTTTACACTTTACACATAGTTTCATGGTGAATAATACTCATTTATACGTGTATACACGGATAATTTGTCGGGAAGAATCTTAAAAAAAGAAATGTGCGTAAATTTACGGATATTTTTATCCGTTTGTGCCTCTTTATCAATTATTTCCCTTATTATTGCCCTAAAAATTGAAGGATTTATGAACTTTGACGAATTTAGTGAAATTGCGTTCAGTGAAGGGGGACCTTATTGGCATTTGTGCACTCCAGGTGAGTTTCAGTCTGTGATTCTAAAGGAGCGGGAGGATTATGTTTTTGTAATGAATCTGGTAGCCTGGTGTGTGGCCCATTATGAAGGGGCCCTTAAAATTTATACTTTTCAGTTGATGAGCAATCATTTTCATTTTGTGCTTTCAGGAGAGTATAGTATTGTGTGTGATTTTTTTGCCTTGCTGAAGAAACGTTTGAGCCGGTATCTGGCTTCCAGGAATTCAAGTGCTGATATTAGGAAACTGGAGGGTAATATATTTGAGGTTAGGGATTTGCAGTATATGCGCACAGTTATTGCATATGTAAACAGGAATGGTTATCTCGTAGACAGGGATTCAACTCCATACAATTATCAGTGGGGGGCAAACAGGTTCTTTTTTGCGCCTGCTGTAGAATATGAAACCAGAACGTATCTCAGTAGCGTTCCCAAAAGGAAATTAGGAGCCATATTCAGTACTCATGAAATTCAGTTCCCCGAAACATATTATTTCACAGGTAATTATGTTTCACCATATTCTTATTGCAGTATCTCCGCTGCAGAACAATTTTACCGGAATGCACACGATTATTTCCATTATGTTTCCCGACGGGTTGAGTCATTTTCAGTTATTGCAAAGGAACTTGGTGATTCAGTCGCTTACACAGATGAAGAGATTTATGCTGCAGCTGTTTCAATTTCAATGGGCAACTATAATATGAAGTCCCCCAAATTATTGGGAGTGAACGAGAAGATTCAGTTAGCCAAGGACTTGAAATACAAATTCAATGTTTCACTCAAGCAATTGAGGCGAATATTGGGGTTGGACGAGAAGCTGCTTAATGAACTTTTTCCGGTTCCTGCAGGATTCAAATCTCTCAAGTGATATATTCCAGTCTGGTTGGTTCCTGGTGCGGGAAATGCCCCATTTGAGCACTGAACTTCACGTGTGGCAACTTTTGGTGCAGGAAAACACTCTTTCTGACGCCGAATCTGGCCGCGCCACAATTTCCTGGTGCGGGAAATGCCTCATTTGAGCACTGAACTTCACGGGAGGCAACTTTTGGTGCAGGAAAACA
>JAZNWL010000010.1:0-3448 GCA_045593325.1 Acutalibacteraceae bacterium
CAAAAGACCAAAAATATCAGCTACAAAGAATTAAGAGAACGATATGGTCAACAGATTTTCTGTTGCAAACAGCCAAAGAAATGCCTTGATGGTTTACAATCAGCATTATACAAAAATGGAGTTTTTGTCAAAACTGGAAAAACCGTAAAATATAATGGCAAAACAGAAAACGGATTTTCCATTTACAGAAAATAGCCATAAACCCCTAATTCCCTCTTGATTTTTGGGAGGGGATGTGGTACAATATGGACAGGTGGTAGCTTGTTTGGCAGAACGGTTACGACCGAATAACTAAATAAGATACTACCTACATAGACCATCGGGAAGAAGCAGCTGCCACTGTGGATTCCCGGTGGTTTTTGTTTACAGAAAGGACTATTATATGAATGTTTTAGTTGCTTGCGAGGAAAGCCAAAGAGTTTGCACCGCTTTCCGTGAAAAAGGACACAATGCGTTTTCGTGCGATATTCTCCCGTGCAGCGGTGGGCATCCTGAATGGCATATACAAGGAGATGTATTGCCGATTTTGAACGGATTTTGCGGATGGCTGGATGGATATGGTCTGAAACATTATCTTGATGCAAAGTGGGACTTAATTATCGCCCATCCGCCCTGCACCTATTTGACACTTGCCGGAAACAAATGGTTTAATCCAGAATTTGCAGACCGTTTCCCTGACCGTCAAAAGCAACGCAAGGACGCCATCGACTTTTTTATGGCTATCGCAAATGCTGATTGCGACAAAATTGCCATTGAAAACCCCGTTGGAGTTATGTCGAGCCAATGGAGAAAGCCTGACCAGTACATTGAGCCGTATATGTTTGGCGATCCTGAAAAGAAAAAAACGGGTTTGTGGCTAAAAGGTTTACCGTTGTTAAAACCGACAAACATTGTTGAACCCGTGATTATTCATTGCAAATCAGGTGCAAACGAGCCGAGATGGCACATGGAAACTATGCACTTGCCGAAAGAAGAAAGAAGCCGTGTGCGGTCACAAACTTTTATTGGCATCGCACGGGCAATGGCAGACCAATGGGGTTAATCCATTATGGACTACGCAAGCGAAATAAAAAGCAGATTGACCACGAAAGAGGTATTTTTGCATTATGGTTTTGAGCCTGACAGAAACGGAAATGTCTGTTGTATGTTCCATTTGGAAAAGACGCCCAGCCTAAAGATTTACGATGGCGACCGTGGGTGGACTTGCTTCGGCTGTCACAAGGGCGGCGACTTGATTTCTTTTGTCCGTGAATACTTTGGCTTGACCTTCACCGATGCAGTCAGTAAAATAAACACAGACTTCTCTCTTGGGTTGCCGATTGGTGAACGAATTTCCCTCCGTCAGCGGCGAGAGATGGAACACCGCCAAAGGGAACGGCAGGAGGAACGCAACCGGGAACAGAGGGAACGTGAACGGCTGGAGGGTGAATATTGGGCGGCTTTCGATGTTTGGAAGAAATACGACACAAACAAGCGAGAGTATGCTCCAAAATCACCCAGTGAGGGCTTCCACCTTCTTTTCGTGGAGGCGGTGAAAAATATAGATCGGGCAGCCTACGAACTGTCCGTGGCAGAAATGAGGCTGAAAGACTATGCAAATCACAGATGATTTAATAAGGGGACTATCATCAGAAGAATTATTTGACCGTGATTTTCTCTATTCTTGGCTGGAAACACCCGAGCCGGAGGAAAGGCAGCGACTTTTGTCTTTGATGGAAATTCGGGCAAAGGATTTGGGAGTGCAAAAGCGATTTGCAAGCACCGCCAAAGAGTACATAAAAGCCGACGAAAACGCAGAAAAAGAACGGAAACGGGAAGCTGCAAAAATCCGTTCCGTGTATGTCCTTGACCGTGATGGCAACGGAAAGCCTCTTGCAAGCATTGACAATTTCCTTGTAATTTTAGAGAATGACCCCAAATTCAGCGGTATCAAGTTTAATCTGTTGACATATTCCCCCGAACAGATGCGGAATGGCAAAATGGAACGGTGGCTTGACAGTGATGATGCGGAAACACGGCGGTACATCGAGAAAGAATATGGCTTCCACTCAGCGCAAAAGTGCGATGATGCTTTGCGGATCGTGTTTGCAAAAAACCAGTACCACCCTATCAGGGATTTGGTGAACGGATTTGAATGGGACGGACAGGAACGCATACCACATTTCCTGCACACTTGGACAAAGTGTGAGGACACGGCATACACACGGGAGGTCAGCCGCTTGATTTTCTCCGGCGGTATCCATCGGTTATTTTCGCCAGGGGCGAAATTCGATGATATGCCCGTTCTGATCGGCACCAAACAGGGCGAGGGCAAGTCCACCCTTGTCCGCTGGTTGGCTCTGTCGGACGAATATTTCAGCGAGGTAAACGAGTTTGAAGGGCAGAGGGGCATTGAAAGCCTTGAAGGTGTGTGGATTTGCGAAGTCAGCGAACTGTTGGCAATGACAAAGACCAAAGAGCAGGAAGCGGTAAAATCATTCTTAACCCGTCTGAATGACCGTTACCGTATGCCGTTTGACAAGCGAGTCACAGACCATCCCAGGCAATGTCTTTTCATCGGCACGACCAACAAAGAACAGTTTTTGACGGACAAAACCGGCAACCGCAGATTTTACCCCGTCAAAGTTAACCAGTCCGGCTATGATCTTTTTGAACATGAAGCGGAAATAAAAGAATACATCCGTCAGTGCTGGGCAGAGGCGAAAGCAAAACTTGACAAGGGTGAAATGAAGCCATATGCAGACCGTGACCTTGTAGCCGTGATCCGTGAAATGCAAGCTGCCGCTGTGGAAGATGATTACCGTGTAGGTATGATTGAGGACTATTTGAGCGAAAAAACCGAGATTTGTGTTCTTGAATTGTGGCAAAACGCATTGAATATGGGCGAATTTTCAAAGCCGTCAAAGAAAGATAGCAATGAAATAGGCCTGATAATGCAAGGATTTTCTGATTGGGTGAAACAGCCAAATCCCAAGCGGTTCAAACAGTTCGGCCTGCAGAAATGGTGGCGGCGAGGGCGAGATTGGACGGATGGCGAGGGTGAGGAAATGTTACCATTGTAACGGTGGTAACACACCCCAAAAAGCTGAAAAACCCTTGTGGCTCTAAGGAAAATCGGCTCTGTTACCAAGTTACGATGTTACCAAGTTTCTATATAAATATATTTCACCAAATAGGAAACACATTTTTGTAAAGTTGAAATATTGGTAACATTGGTAACACCAAATCCCATATATTATATTATTACCATAAAAATGTGTGTTTTGTGTGGCTTTATATAAGAAAAAGTTTAGTAAACCCTGTTACCAAAGGAATGTTACCAACCTGTTACCAAAGAAAAATGGTGGCAGTTTGTAACACTCACACTCTAAAAAATGAAATGGAGGCAATATGTATATAAAAGAAATTGACAAGGATTTTGCCACAAAGTTTGTGCAAACCTATCATT
>JAZNWL010000011.1:0-9022 GCA_045593325.1 Acutalibacteraceae bacterium
CGTGGTTATGGAAGTCGGCAAGAAGTATTTTGAGATTCTCATCGACAAGATGAAGGAAGAAAAGGGCGTGAAGCAGGACGTAGAGCTCACTGCCGAGGATTTGCAGAAGCTGGCCGGCCAGTTCAAGGCTGAGTACAAGGCAAAGCTGGGTACCGATTTCCCCTCCGATCCTAAAGAACAGCTTATGGGTGCGGTTGAAGCCGTATTCCGTTCATGGGACAACACCAGAGCTAACGTTTACCGTCGTGACAACGATATTCCTTATTCCTGGGGTACCGCTGTTAACGTACAAATGATGGCTTTCGGTAACATGGGTGATGATTGCGGTACCGGCGTTGCCTTTACCCGTGACCCTGCTACCGGTGAAAAAGGCTTGATGGGTGAATTCCTGGTGAACGCTCAAGGGGAAGACGTTGTTGCCGGTGTTCGTACTCCTATGCCCATTGCTCAAATGGCTGAAAAATTCCCTGAAGCTTTTGATGAATTCAACAAAGTTTGCGCTATCCTGGAAGATCACTACCGCGATATGCAAGACATGGAATTCACCATTCAAAACGGCAAACTCTACATGCTCCAAACCCGTAACGGTAAACGTACCGCTAAAGCTGCTTTGAAAATTGCTTGCGACCTGGTGGAAGAAGGCATGATCGACAAGAAACAAGCTGTTGCTATGATCGATCCCCGTAACCTGGACACCTTGCTCCATCCCCAATTCGACGCCAAAGCTTTGAAAGCCGCTACCCCCATGGGTAAAGGTTTGGGCGCTTCTCCTGGTGCTGCTTGCGGTAAAGTTGTTTTCACCGCTGAAGATGCAGAAACCTGGAACAACAAAGGCGAAAAAGTTATTTTGGTTCGTTTGGAAACCTCTCCCGAAGACATTACCGGTATGAAAGCTTCTCAAGGTATTTTGACCGTTCGCGGCGGTATGACTTCTCACGCAGCTGTTGTTGCCCGTGGTATGGGTACCTGCTGTGTTTCCGGTTGCGGCGACATCAAAATGGATGAAGAAAACAAAAAATTCGAACTGGGTGGCAAAACCTTCGTGGAAGGCGACTACATCTCCATTGACGGTTCCACCGGTGCGATCTACGACGGCATTATCCCCACTGTGGATGCTGCTATCGTTGGCGAATTCGAAACCATCATGAACTGGGCTGACGAATTCAGAACCCTGAAAGTTCGCACCAATGCCGACACTCCCGCTGACGCCAAAAAAGCTGTTGAATTGGGTGCTGAAGGTATCGGTTTGTGCCGTACTGAACACATGTTCTTCGAAGCCGACCGTATCGCTGCTTTCCGCGAAATGATCTGCGCTGACACTTTGGAAGAACGTGAAACTGCTTTGGAAAAAATCCTTCCCTACCAACAAGGCGACTTCGAAGCTTTGTACACCGCTTTGGAAGGCAACCCTGTAACCATCCGCTTCCTGGATCCCCCTCTCCATGAATTCGTTCCCACCGAAGAAGCTGACATCGCTGCTTTGGCTGCCGCTCAAGGCAAAACCGTGGAAGACATTAAAGCCATCATCGCTTCCTTGCACGAATTCAACCCCATGATGGGTCACCGCGGTTGCCGCTTGGCTGTTACCTATCCTGAAATTGCCAAGATGCAAACCAAAGCTGTTATTCGTGCCGCTATCGCTGTGAATGCTAAAAATGATTTCAAAGTAAAACCCGAAATCATGATTCCCTTGACCGGCGAACTGAAAGAATTGAAATTCGTGAAAGATATCGTTGTAGCCACCGCTAACGAAGAAATCGCTGCTGCCGGCGCTGATTTGGCTTACGAAGTTGGTACCATGATCGAAATCCCCCGTGCCTGCTTGACCGCTGATGAAATCGCCAAAGAAGCTGACTTCTTCTGCTTCGGTACCAATGACTTGACCCAAATGACCTTCGGCTTCTCCCGTGACGACGCCGGCAAGTTCTTGGATGCCTACTACGACAAGAAGATCTATGAAAACGATCCCTTCGCCAAGTTGGACCAAACCGGCGTTGGTAAGTTGATGGAAATGTCCATTAAATTGGGTAAACCCGTAAATCCCGCTCTCCATTGCGGTATCTGCGGTGAACACGGCGGTGACCCCGTTTCTGTGGAATTCTGCCACAAAATCGGTTTGGATTACGTATCCTGCTCTCCCTTCCGTGTGCCCATCGCTCGCTTGGCTGCCGCGCAAGCTGCAATTAAGGAAAGCAAATAATTGCTGACTTTATAAAACAAATCAATCCCCTTGGATTACTCCAAGGGGATTTTTCTATGTGTTGAACTTCAAAGTCAAAAGTGGTATACTCAATTCAATAAATAAGAGTTTGTAAGGATAAAAGTTATGATTGTTTTAATTACCGGTGCATCCCATACGGGAAAAACAGCGCTTTCTCAAAAACTGCTTGAAAAATATAAATATCCGTATTTGTCTATTGACCATTTGAAAATGGGGTTGATTCGAAGCGGAAACACAGAGCTTACCCCAATGGATGATGGCGACTTAACGATATATCTTTGGCCTATTGTTCGTGAAATAATAAAAACAGCAGTAGAAAATAAGCAGAAGCTAATTGTTGAGGGATGCTATATTCCTTTTGATTGGGCAAAAGATTTTGAGGAAAAATATCTTGATAACATCAGATACTATTGTCTTATAATGAGTGAGAACTATATAAGGAATCATTTTGATGATATAAAAAAGCATGCAAGTATCATTGAAAATCGGTTGGATGATGAATGGTGCACGTTGGAAAGTGTGTTGGCAGATAATGCACAGGTTTTAGAACTTGCTCAAAAGCATAAGGTTAACTATATCCTTATTGATGACAAATACGATGTGGAGATTGATTTATAACTCCCTCTTTTTGTACCGTACCACAAGCCTACAAGCAATTAGAGTTGCAAGCAAAATTATCCGCCCGAGGAATCGGGCGGATAGTATATATCCATTGAACTTTTTGGGGAAAAGTGGTACAATCGCTTTAACAGATGGAATTGGTTCATAAAGGAGCATAAAAATGTTCAGAGAATTGGTTAGGAAAAACAAAAAATTGTCCATGGAAGAATGTGTCCATATTCTTAAAACCATGAAGCGAGGGGTTCTTTCGGTGAATGGCCACAACCGATATCCTTATGGAATGCCCATGAATCACTGGTACAATGAAGAAGACGGCAAGATCTATTTTCACTGTGGAGCGGCAGGGCACAGATTGGATGCCCTGAAAAAAGACAGCAAGGTTTCCTTTTGTACGTATGATGAGGGAGTTCGCAATCCCGGGGAATGGGCGCTCACTATAAAAAGCGTGATCGTTTTCGGCAAAATTGAGATTGTTGATGAATTGGATAGGATCGTTGATATCACCACAAAACTCAGTCATAAATTCACACAGGACGAGGAATATATTCAAGCCGAAATTGCACAGCATGCCCACAGAACGTTGTTGCTGGTATTGACTCCGGAGCATATTTGCGGAAAAGTTGTGCAGGAGTCGTAATTTCAATTCAGCATTTTCCAGTGTCAATAAAACAAAAATTATCCCCGCCTATGTTCAGGCGGGGATTTTTGTGCAAGTCTTTATGTTGGTACTTTGATTATTTCCTGGTGGGTTTTACGTTGACAACAGGGGTTATATTGCCGTCAATAGGGCCATTGGCTTCCTCAAACGCCTTGATATGTTCCCGAATCAACACCAGCACCTGGCTATTGACGCTTCTGCCCTCATAATCGGCAACATACGCGATTTTGTTCAACATTTCTTCTTCGATTCTGATAGAAACACTCTTAACAGCCATATTATCACCTCAAAATAAATATATTGTGTATTTATTTTAGAGTTATTATGTGTTATAATGTTGTAGTTAGATACACTGTATATCTAAAAAATCGAGGGGATATTTATGGACATATCAAACAGATTGACACATACCTGCTGTTTTTTAGGACATCGGGAAATCTGCGAAACCCAGGAATTACGAATACAATTATACCAAATGATCGAAATGCTGATTACAGAAAAAATGGTGGATACCTTTCTGTTTGGAAGCAAGAGTTATTTTAACACCCTGTGTTATAAGTTAGTAACAAAGTTCAAAGAAAAACACCCACACATCAAGCGAATTTACGTGCGGGCGGAATTTCCGTTGATTCAGGACAGTTATAAAGCCTACCTACTGGAAAGTTACGAAGACACCTATTTCCCCAAAAGTGTAATAGGGGCGGGCAAATCGTCTTATGTAAAGCGAAACCGTGAAATGATTGACAACAGTGGGTTTTGTGTATTCTATTGTGACAAGTCCTATATGCCAAACGAAAGAAAAAGCGGAACCAAAATCGCCATGGAGTATGCAGAGAAACAACACAAAACCATCTACAATCTTGCCCCTTTTTCGGCAACCAAAGCCACATGATTGGATTTTATATGGGTAGAAAAATTGTTTTTGGGAAAACAACGATACCCGTGGTTTTTAACCACGGGTATTTTTTATCACCTTTATCATGGGGCAAAGAGGAATGACGCTATCAGATTTTAAATGCTTTTTCGGTGGGAACGGCGAAGATGATGCCGTTTGCCTGGGAGGTAAGCCCGAATTCCCGGTTTACATCCTCCATGATTTTCCCTCCTACTTTTGTGGGTGCCAAAATAAACAGGATTTCCCGTTCCCCTTCCACCTCGGTTTTCACAAACTCGGTAAATTGTTCAATATCCGCAAGTCTGCCTTTGATGATGGTACCGCCTGTTGCACCTGCCTTACGAGCAACCTGCATAACGCTTTCGCCGTACCCTTCGTTGACCGAAATGACTATCAAATTATTGTGATGCTCGTTTTTCATGGGTGCAAACTCCTTTTTTGTGATTTGATTGCCAAAATTCAGAATTTCGTTTAAAAGACGGCTGGAGGCAGACACGTCAAAAACGATCATAAGTCCTCCATATTTTGAATGACTTTGGAAATTTTCACCGAAGTTGGTGATCATTTCCCGGATATCATTTTCGGCACCAAGGCTGATAATAATGTCCTTTTCATGGGTACCCAAGCCAAAGATATCCATCATTTCGGTGGGGGCGGTGCCCATGCCTACCGTTTGGAAATTGATAAGCACCTTAAGGCTTTTTAACTCTTTGATCAGTTTTTTGCCCTTTCCCTCTTGCACAATGGATAGGAGGGTCATTATTTTTTTACTCATTTACGGTACCCTCCTCATAAAAGAATACGATATCATCCTCAACGTCGCTGATTTCGTCATGGAATCGCTTGACTCTGTTGGCGTGTTGTCGCCGTTCGATGAGACCAAGCACCTGAATGGTGATCAGGGGTGCCATGGCAATCAGGGCAACAATCCCGAAGGCGTCGGTCATAATATTCCCCCCAACCGCTTCACAAGCGCCCATGGCAAAGGGGAGCATGAAGGTTGAGGTCATAGGACCGCTGGCAACACCACCTGAGTCAAAGGCGATGCCTGTATAGATACTGGGAACAAAGTAACTGATCACAAGAGAAACGGCATAGCCCACAATTAAGAAGGGCAATATGGGAATTCCCATTAAAACACGGAGCATGGCGATGCCCACTGAAACCGAAACCCCCACAGAAAGGGCAAGGGCAACGGCCTTTTGAGAAATGGCACCGTTGGTGATTTCGTTTACCTGGCGTTTCAGGGAATGAACCGCAGGCTCTGCCGCAACAACAAAATAGCCCATAAGCATACCGATGGGAATAAGCAGTGCCTGAAAGGAACCGCCTGCAATTTCCCCGCCGATGAGTCTACCGGCAGGCATAAAGCCCACGTTGGCGCCGGTTAAAAACAGCACAAGGCCGATATAGGTATACACAAAGCCCACACACATTCTGTACACATTATGTATATGATATTTTTTGGTGAGCAGTTGGAAGATAACAAAAATCAAAACAATGGGGGCAAAGGCAACGGCAATTTCCTTGGCATAGTGGGGCAACGCCAAAGCAAACTGACGGAATGCCTGGGTGGTTGTTTTCACGTGGATAATTTCATAGGCCGAGGTGGTGGCGGTAGGGTTATAAAAAATGCTGAGAAGAAGCACCGAAAGAATAGGCCCGATACTGCAAAGGGCAACCAGACCAAAGCTTTGCTCCCCTGCATGCTTCCCTTTTTTGCCGGTGGCAAGCCCCGCCCCCAATGCCATGATAAAGGGTACGGTGATGGGACCTGTGGTTACGCCACCCGAGTCAAAGGCGGTGGGAACAAATTCACTTGGCGCAAAGAAGGCAAGAAGAATCACGATCCCATAGAAAAAAACCAGTAACCGACGAAAGGGGATCTCCTTTTTATTCCTAAGCAAGGTGATGCAAAGAAAAAGCCCTACACCAATGCCAACACAGTTGGTTAATAGGGCGTTTGGAATGGTGGGAACCTGCTCCACAAGCACCTGCAGATCCGGCTCGGAAACGGTAATCACAAAGCCCAGCACAAGGCAAATGACAAAGGGAATAAGCATTCGCCTTTTTTTATTCAGGGTTTTCCCAATGCCATCCCCCAGGGGTTCCATGGAAATTCCCGAGCCAACCGTAAAAAAGCTCATGCCCAGAATCAGAAAAATTGTGCCAAACAAAAATAAAACCAGTACACCTGTATCCAGAGTAACACAGGTGACCGAAAGAATCAAAACGATCATCGCTATGGGTAACACCGACTTCATCGACTCTTTAATGGATGAAAAAATATGCATTAACGGAACACTCCAATAATTTCTGGTGTTTTTATTATACCATAAGTTGGGGGGCTTTTCAAATGAATAAATTGTAAACGATTATATTCTACAAAATAAAACAACATTCCTTAGGTCGTGTTCCTCTTGGGCGGGGTTTTTGATTTGCCCATTGATTTATTGGAACAAAGGTGGTATACTGAACCTGGAAAATGATACCGTAACAAGGGGGACTTGACCTTATGAAAGAAATCCTTTATCAATACAACCAACGGGGGGTATACGAACCCCTGGGGGACACCCGTTTCGGGAAGGAAACCCAACTGAAACTCGTAATACCGCCTCATGAATTTTCCCTTACCTTGGGTGGGGAAACCTTACGAAATACCGCTTTTTCCGGGGGCTGTATCCTGGTTTCCCGTGAGGGGGAAGTTATTTTTTACGACATCGAAAACAACGTGATTGCCCACGCCGAAAAAGGAAACAAAGAATTCCGCCAGGTGCGTCTTGACTGGAAACAAGGGGTGCTGTCGGTGGAACTGGGGTGTATGGAAGAAGTGGATTATTACCCCAACTGCGACGGGGAGCATGACCGTTGGGGCACCCAATGGGTGAAACAGCGGGTGGTTACCCTGAATCTGCAAAACAATTCTTTGGAAATTCAATAAAATTACAATTAGAAACCCTCTCGTCGCAAGATGAGAGGGTTTTTGCATATACTACGACGGGTGATACGTTATGAAAAGTATATGGAAAGACAATTTGGAAAAGCCGGAATTCCCGTGTTTACAAGGAGATACCGCCACCGGGGTTTTGATTATCGGGGGCGGGTTGACAGGGGTTTTATGCGCCTATCAACTGCAACAGGCGGGGGTGGATTACACCTTGATTGAAGCAAAGGAAATCGGCATGGGCATAACCCAGAACACCACCGCCAAGGTGACGGTACAACACGGGTTGATATACTCCACCATTCTGGAAAAATATGGGGTGGAGGGGGCTCGCCAATATTACAACGCCAATGCCAAAGCCCTGGAAACCTATCGGGAGCTGGCAGGAACCCTGGACTTTGGCTTCGAAGAAAAAGACGCTTACGTATATACCACAGGGGAAGTTGCCCCTTTGCAAAAAGAACTGCGGGCCTATCGGGCTTTGAAGATTCCTGTGGACTTTGTGAAGGACTCCCCTCTCCCCTTGCCTGTTACCGGGGCAATTCGGTTGAAGGGACAGGGGCAGATTCATCCCTTGAAATTTATATACCAAATTGCCAAGGGATTGCATATCAAAGAAGACACCAAACTGCTGGAACTTGCCCCGGGGGTTGCCGTCACCAACCGAGGGAAAATCCGTTTTCAAAAGGCTATTGTTGCCACCCATTTTCCCCTGCTGAACAAACACGGGTTATACTTTATGAAGTTATACCAACACCGCTCCTACGTCATTGCCCTGGAACAGGCACAGCAGGTGGAAGGGATGTTGATTGACGGGGACAAGCAGGGGTTCTCTTTTCGGAATTACGGAGACCTATTGCTTCTGGGGGGCGGCAGTCACCGTACCGGCAAACAAGGGGGCGGGTACAACACGTTGCTTGCCTTTGCCAAAGAACATTACCCCCGGGCTTGTGTCAAATACCAATGGGCAACCCAGGACTGCATGAGTCTGGACGGGATCCCCTATATTGGAACCTATTCCAAAAACACGCCGGATCTATTGGTGGCAACCGGCTACAACAAATGGGGATTCACCAGCGCCATGGCGGCATCGCAACTTCTGCGGGATGCGGTCCTGGGAAAGGCAAACCCCAACGGGGGCATCTTCTCCCCCAGCCGCAGTATACTCCACGGGCAACTGGCTTTAAACGGGCTGGAATCGGTGGTGAATTTACTCACCCCCACCCGGCCGCGCTGTCCTCACCTGGGGTGCGCTTTGAAATACAACAAACAAGAACATTCCTGGGATTGCCCTTGCCATGGCTCCCGCTTCACCCAAGACGGTCAGGTAATTGATAATCCCGCCACCGATGATATTGAATGATAGATGCAAAAAATCCGCCAAATTAAGCACAGGGTTGCTAAGGACAGTTTTCTTTAATGAAAGCGAAATTTGGCACACAAATTTCCTGCTTGCAACAGTATAAGACAAAACTACCCGAAGAAGAGAAAATAAAACTCTTTTTCGGGTAGTAATTTTTATATAGTGATATTTTTTGCTACGCAAAGAGTGATATGATTGCCGACAGCAATCGTGATATTAAAACCTACGGTTTTAGTGATATTTTATTCGCCATAAACTGCCGAAGGCAATATCACTTGAACTTTAGTTCAAATATCACTGCAAAGCAATATCACTCGCCG
>JAZNWL010000012.1:0-15430 GCA_045593325.1 Acutalibacteraceae bacterium
AAGAAAATCGGGATACGTGGTGTACTATAAAGAATGTGAGAAAATTGAAGACGTTCTCACCTATATGCAGGCGGTAACCAGTTCCATGGCGTTGATGGAAGTAAAAATTTTAAAGGATCTGCGGAATAAGATCAACCGTGCCACCAACTGCGAAACCGCCAATTTAACCAAATCCTTGGAAGCGGGGCGGCGTCACCTGGATGCCATCGCCACCATTGAATCGCTGGCAAGTTTAGACATTTTACCCATGGAACTGAAAGAGATTGCGGTTTTGCGGCGGGACAATCCCGAAGCCTCGTTAAGCGAATTGGGAGGCATGCTGGAAACCCCCTTAAGCCGTTCGGGGGCAAACCATCGGCTGTCTAAAATCGTGGAAATTGCCGCCAAGGTGAAAGCCGAAAAAGAACAGGAAACTACATAAGTGGAAGGAAGGTGTCGTCTGTGGATGAATTTGTCCATTTGCATTTGCATAGTGAATACAGCCTGTTAGACGGCGCCTGCCGTATCAAAGACCTGATGCAGGCTGTGAAAGCCCTGGGGCAACCCGCCGTTGCCATTACCGACCATGGGGTGTTATTTGGTGCGGTGGATTTTTATAAAGAAGCCAAAAAACAGGGGATCCACCCTGTTATTGGCTGTGAAGTGTACGTGGCGGCAGGCTCCCGTCATGAGAAGACCCCCAAAAACAGCCGCTATTATCATTTAACTTTGCTTTGCGAAAATAATACGGGATACCAGAACTTAATTCGTATGGTGTCCCTTTCCCATATTGAAGGGTTTTACAGCAAACCCCGTGTGGATCGGGAATTGTTGGAACAGTATCATGAAGGGCTCATTGCCCTGTCAGGATGCATGAGCGGGGAACTTTGCCAAAAAATTCTTTCCCGGGATATGGAAGGAGCCAAAGAAACCGTTCTTTGGTACAAAAAAACCTTCGGGCAAAACAACTATTATATTGAACTGCAAAATCACGGGCTGGCGGAGCAACAACATTTGCTTACCCCCCTTACCACCCTGGCAAGGGAAACAGCCACCCCCACCGTTGCCACCAATGACTGTCACTTTTTGAAACAACAAGACAGTGACATTCAAAAAACCTTAATTTGCATTGCCACGGGCAAAACCCTGGAAGACGATTCCGCCCTGGGGCGGGACAACAGCGACCAGATGTACCTGAAATCGGCGGCAGAAATGAAAGAAGCCTTGGAGCAGTTCCCCCAGGCGGTGGAAAACACCCTTGCCATTGCCCGTCGGTGTCGGGTGAATTTTGAGTTCGGAGTCACCAAACTTCCCGAATATACCGTGGAAGGGGACCATTTTGAATATTTAAAATCCCTTTGCCGTAAGGGCCTAAAAGAACGCTACGGCAGGTCTCCAAGCAGTGAGGTGATCCAACGGGTGAAATACGAGTTGGATATCATTCACCGTATGGGCTACGTGGACTATTTCCTTATTGTGTGGGATTTCATTCACTATGCCAAAAAACAAGGGATTCCCGTTGGCCCCGGCAGGGGTTCGGGGGCAGGCAGTCTGGTTGCCTATTTAATCGGCATTACCGGGGTAGACCCCATGGAATATCATCTGATCTTTGAACGGTTTTTGAATCCCGAGCGGGTGAGTATGCCCGACTTTGACGTGGACTTTTGCTACGTCCGTCGGGAAGAAATGGTGGCATATCTGCGGGAAAAATACGGAGCAGACCGCCTGGCGCAAATCGTTACCTTCGGTACTTTAGCGGCGAAAGCCGCTGTGCGGGACGTGGCGCGGGTGCATAACGTTCCCTATGCCACCGCCGACAAATTGGCAAAACTCATTCCTCAACGCATGAAGATCACCATTTTGGAAGCCCTGGAGGAATCTCCTCAGTTAAAAGAACAGTATGAAACCGACCCCGTTGCCCGCAACGTGCTGGAAATGGCAATGAAAATCGAGGGTATGCCCCGCCATGCCTCTACCCATGCCGCAGGGGTGGTCATCACCCGTGACCCGGTTGACTGTTACGTCCCCTTGGCAAAAGGGGAAGATGCCGCCATTACCCAATATCCCATGACCACCCTGGAAGAATTGGGTCTGCTGAAAATTGACCTGTTGGGACTGCGGAACTTGACCGTCATCGACAATGCCGTGAAGGATATCCGCAAAAAAGCTCCCGATTTTGATATTGAGAAGATTCCCTTGGATGACCCCAAAACCTATGAAATGCTGTCCTTCGGGGGCACCATGGGGGTCTTCCAGTTTGAATCGGCAGGGATGAAACGGGTGCTTTCCCGTTTGCAACCCCGCTCCATTGAAGATTTAACCGCCGCCCTGGCTCTTTACCGCCCGGGTCCCATGAAATCCATTGATACCTATATTGAAAACCGCCGAAATCCCGGGAAGGTGTCCTATATTACCCCTCAACTGGAACCCATTTTAAAGGTGACTTACGGTTGCCTGGTGTACCAGGAACAGGTCATGCAGGTGTGTCGGGAACTGGCGGGCTACAGTTACGGCCATGCGGATATCGTCCGCCGTGCCATGTCCAAGAAAAAACACGACGTAATGGAAAAAGAACGGGTGTCTTTTGTCAGCGGGGCAGGGGAACGGGGCATTTCGGCTGCCGTTGCCAATCAGGTGTTTGACGTTATCATCGACTTTGCCTCTTATGCTTTTAATAAATCCCACGCCGTGGCGTATGCCGTGGTGGCTTACCGTACCGCCTATTTAAAATGCCATTATCCTGTGGAATATATGGCGGCACTTCTTTCCAGCGTCATTGACAACCCTGATAAAATCGCCGACTACGTGCGGGAATGTGGCCGTATGGGCATTGCGGTTTTGCCTCCTGACGTAAACCGCGGGGAAATGGAGTTTACTCCCTGTGAGGGCGGTATTTTGTTCGGCTTGTTGGGCATTAAAAACGTGGGGCTGAACTTTTTGGAAACGTTACTGAAGAACCGCAGGGAAAAGGGAGAATTTACCGATTTATATTCCTTCTGTAAACGTCTTCAAGGGCGGGATATCAACCGTCGTAACGTGGAAAGTTTGATCCACGCAGGGGCGTTGGACGGCTTGGGCGCCAACCGCCGTGAAATGATCATGGGGTTGGATCTGCTGCTCAATCAGTTGGCAAACGACCGCCGAGGCAACGTGGAAGGGCAGATCGGGCTGTTTGATCTAAACCTGGGACAAGCCCCCTTCACTTTGCCAAAATTGGAAGAATTTCCCCTGGAAGTGCTCCTTTCTTTGGAAAAGGAAACCACAGGCATCTATATTTCAGGACACCCTTTGCAGGAGTATCGGAACATCCGATTTTCCACCGTGAAACCCATTCATGAACTGCTGGGGGATGACCGTTCTTTGAAAGACGAACAGTGGGTACAGGTGTTCGGCTTTGTTACCCAAATGCGTACCGCCTTAACCAAAAAGAACGATACCATGGCGTACCTGACTTTGGAAGACCAAAGCGGCAGTATGGAATTTGTGGTGTTCCCCAAGGCTTACGCCAAATGCGCCAATTTGTTGCGGGCAGGGAACGTGCTGGTGCTGGAAGGTACCCTGTCCCTGCGGGAAGACCGCCCCAATCAGGTGATTTGCCAAGGCGCTTATTCTCCCATGGACTATGTGAAAAACAAGGCAAAACCCGCCAAATGGCATGGGGTTCACCTGCATCTGGATGCCAAAAACTCCCCCAAAGAACAAGCCTGTTTTGAATTGTTGCAACAACACAAAGGGCAAACCCCCGTGTATATTAAATATGAATCCACCGGTCAGCGGGTTCTGGCACCCAAGGAATGGTTTGTCATTCCCACGCCAAAATTGCTCACCCAAATGGCATCCATCCTGGGCAATGATCGGGTGAAATTCATTGTGTAACCTGTTTTCTCATCTGTTATGAAAAATGTTAAAAAATGACGGTTATTCCAATAATTTCAGGGAAAAAGTCTTGACATTTTCGTTTGTGATGTATAGAATATAACAGTTAGCATTTTTATTTGCAAATTCTTTTCGTCCCACTGGAGGGGTAGCTTTATGAAAGTAAAAACCATCGGCGTTTTAACCAGCGGCGGGGATGCTCCCGGCATGAGCGCGGCAGTTCGTTCGGTTGTGCGAACCGCCTTGAACCAGGGTATGCAGGTCAAAGGCATTATCCGCGGTTATAACGGCTTGATCGATAACGATATGGTGGACATGAATATCCGCAGTGTTTCGGATATTATTCACCGCGGGGGTACGGTATTATATACCGCCCGCAGTCCCCGTTTTAAAGAGGAAGAAGGCATCATGGCTGCGGTTGAAACCTGCAAAAAAGAAGGCATCGACGGCATCGTTTGCATCGGGGGGGACGGTACCTTCCGTGGCGCCCGTGACCTTTCTTTGCACGGTATTCCCTGTGTTGGGGTTCCCGCCACCATTGATAACGATATTTCTTCCACCGAATACACCATCGGGTTTGACACTGCTGTAAACACCTGTATGGACATGGTAGACCGCCTGCGGGATACCTCCCAATCTCACGACCGTTGCTCGGTTGTGGAAGTTATGGGTCGCGGTGCCGGGTTCCTGGCTCTGCAATGCGGTGTTGCCTGCGGCGCCACCACCATTCTCACCCCTGAAATCAAATTGGATGTCCAACGGGATATCATTGATAAAATTGAAAATGCCAAACGCACCGGCAAAAAACACTTCATCGTAGTGGTTGCCGAAGGGGTCGGTGGGGTAGATACCCTGGCAAAACAGATCCAATCGGTCACCGGCATTGATACCCGCGCCACTGTGCTGGGTCACGTGCAACGTGGCGGTAGCCCCAGCGTGCGGGACCGTGTTACCGCCAGCCGTATGGGCTACGTTGCGGTGCAACTGTTGGCACAAGGCATCGGGAACCGTGTTGTGGCAGAAAAAGGCGGTCAAATCGTGGATTACGATATCTACGAAGCCTTGAATATGACCAAACCCTTCGACCAACAACTCTTTGAAATTTCCTGCAGTATCAGCAACTAAAATAAAAGATGAACATTCCCCGAGAATATTCTCGGGGAAATTTTTTTGAAAAAAGTGAGATATTTTGGCACTTTGTGTGTTTAAGTAATAAAGGGAGCGTTTTCTCCTATTTGACAGTTCATTATGAAGTGTGGTACACTATACCCAAGAAACCCCGTTCAAAGGAGTATTGTTTATGAATAAATGGTTGGCTTTAATTCTCTGCCTTATACTTGGGATGAGTGTACTCCCTTCTCCCGTGGCATACGGGACACAGGAAAGGGTAACTTCTACCGATATTGAACCGGCGGGTTTGTCCACCCTGGAACTTGTGGAAGAATTGCGGAACGTTCCTTTGGTGAAGGACCTTTGGGTGCCCGTTTTGTCAGAAGAATATCAAATTCAATCGGTCACCGTTACCCCCCACGGCTCCTATTATTTCACAGTGGTTTCCACAAAGGAAGATGCCACCGACACAACAATGCGTATTTCTCTTATGGTTGCGGACGCCCGGGCCACCGCAGGGGACATTATTTCTCCCTTTCGGCAGTATTTGAAGGAATTTGAGTATTCCACCATATCCACCTCTCCTGAAACGTTAGACACCATGTTCCCCATGGAGTATGTGAATTATAACGGCGTGGCATACGTATATACAGGTGATTTTACCAAGGGACAGTATGACAAGTATGAGGCAACTGCCATTACCTGGGCAACAGGGCCAATGATAAACCTGGAATTTGACGTATATCAGTATGACCGGGTGAAACAAGAAATTCTTCTGGATTTGACCCCCAACCTGGTGGCCTCGGTTGTGTGTTCCCCTTCGGACTCGGGACAGGACGTTTTTACCCGATTGCAAAATACCCTGGGTCTTGCCTTTACCACCTATGGGGACGTGGACGGCAACCTGCAGGTGAATGCCAAAGATGCCCTTGCCATTTTAAAACATGGGGTACAATTACAACCCATTACCCATGAACTTTCTTTGCTGTTGGCGGACTGTAATAATGACTTTAAAATCGATGCCCTTGACGCTTTATTTACCCTGAAAAAAGCGGTGTTCAAATAAAAATAGCTACCCTCTTGAAAAGATAGATTTCCCCCTAAAAAAGGGACTTCTCGGTTTAACCGAGAAGTCCCTTTTGCTGTCTAAAGATTTAAAAAAATCGGTGTCCGCCACCGGGCTGCCCATCAGGTCTGCCACCGCCCGTGTTGCCGTGGCCGTCCATACCACCCATACCGCCGCCGTAAATCAAATCGGTCAGGGTAAATTCGGTGGATTGGCTGCCTGCGGTCAGGGTGTAACTTTCCCCTTCTGCCATGGCAGGGCAGGAAATCACAATACATTGATATTGTTTGGTGGGGGTGCAGGAAACCAGAGTTTCCCCTGCATCGTTTTGCAACGTAAGGTGGGTGTTGGCAGTGCCTTGCAGGCTCACCAGTGCCACCCCTTGGGATGCGGTGTCAAAGGATTCCGCCATTTCAGCAGTACCCACCGCCACCAGAATTCCTCCGGTGATTTCTTTGGTGCCGTTGCCGTCAATGGCGCTGTTTCCGCCGTTGACAGGGCCGTAAACGTAGGTTTCACCCCCGCCGACCTTCAAAGCGCCGTTAGAGTCGATGCCGTCGCCCCCTGCGTCAATGGTCAGGTGTCCCCCGGAAATAAGAATATAAGCGTTTTCATCCACCGCGAATTGGTCGCCGCCCCGTCCGCCGAAACCGCTTTGGTCGGTTCCGCCGGCACTGTTGATGCCGTCATCCGAAGCGGTAATGCGGTGGGTTCCTCCCGTCAGGGTAACGGTGTGACCTTCCAGCCCTTCGTAACTTTGGGAAACGGTAATTTCGCCCCCGGTAACCGTTAGAGTTCCGTCGGCATGCACCCCGTCATCTCCGCTTTCAAGAGTGAAATTGCCCCCGGTGATGGTGGCGTTTTGGTTGGTATGCAGGGCATCGTCACAGCTGTTGACAGTGAAATTTCCCTGGGCAATCAACAGGTTGTTCCCCGCCTTGATGCCTTTGGTGCTTTCGGAAGAAGCCGAAGCGTTGGCACCGCCCCCGGTGACCAGGGTAAAATTGCCCTTTTCAATCTGGCAAATGCCCGAAGAAGAAATGCCGTCCCACCCTGCGGTGATGGCAAAATCCCCTTGCTGAATATAAACGTATCCCAAGGAACTGTCTTCCTCATGTTCGGCTTTCAATCCGTCCTTCCCGCTGTTCAGGGTAAGGGATCCCTTTGCCACCCGAACACTGTTGTTGGCAGAAATGCCGTGCCCCGTGGCGGTAATGGTATACTTGCCCCCGCCAATAACCAAATCGTCCTTACAAACGATCCCGTGACCCCCGGGGGAAGAAATTGTCAAGGCGCCTTCGCCGTTCAAAGTCAGGTCATCCTTGGCAAAAATCCCCCCGTCCACGTTGTTGTCATCGGTTTGCACAAAATTTTCTCCGCAGGACAAGGTGTTTACACTGCCCTGTGCCAGGGTCACAAAAACCTTGTTTGCTTGTTTTACGTAAATGGGTGCCGAGGTTTGGTGGTGCAAGGTAACACCATCCAGCACCAACTGAATTTTCGCATCTGTGGGAGCGTCAATGAGAATTTGCCCCATACCTTCCCCCGAAAGAAGGTATACCCCTTCTTTGGAAAGGGTTACGGTATTTCCCGAAGCGGGCAGGGTCAGGGGCGTGGCAGTGGTAGGGTCGTAGTCTGCCTGCAGATCCCGTGAGGTGAATTGGTCGTCCTGTGAAAAAGGAGAAGAATCCACCGAAACCGCCGAAGGAATATCAGGGGACGATGGGGAAGACACACTATCCCCGCAGGCGGTGAGGGAAAGAAGGAGTAACAGAGAAAGCAAAAATGCCAACGATTTTGTCAAAAAACAGGACCTCTTTTCAAACTTAAAGAATAACCGTAATCACCACTTGGTTGCCGTCTTTGTAAGCGGCGGAAATTTTACCTTTGTGGGAGGTAACAATGGCCTTTGCCACCGAAAGCCCAATACCGTGACCCCCTGTTTTGGAATTACGGGAGCTTTCCTGGCGATAAAAACGGTCAAACCAAAGGGCAGGAGAGTCAGGACCGATCTGGTCCACCGTGTTGGTAACGGTGAGTTGTTTTTTCTTGCCCACTTCATCCAAAACAATGGAAACGGCTCCCTTTTCCCCGGAATATTTCAAAGCGTTGTCTAAAAGTAAAGAAACCAGTTGCCGCAGGGTGGCTTCATCCCCCCGGTAGGAAACGCCTTCTTTGCATTGAATTTCCAAGGTCTTTTCCTGTGCCGCGGCAACCGCCTCGAAGGGTTTTGCCGTTTCGTAAACTGCATCGGTCAGGGAAAAATCGGTGAGGGAAAGCACCGTTTTTTCTTCTTCCATGCGGGATAAAAATACCAACTTTTGGGTGAGATCGCTCAACCGTTTCACCTGATTGCGAATACTGTCAAGCCAGGGGCTTTCTCCCCGTTCCATTTCCAGCACCTCGGTGTTGGCGTCAATAATGGTTAAGGGGGTTTTCAGTTCATGCCCTGCATCGGTGATAAACTGCTTTTGTTTTTCGTAACTTTCGGCAATGGGTTTCATGGCAATGCCCGAAAAAATAAACACCAGTACAAACACCAGGGCAATGC
Source organism: Acutalibacteraceae bacterium (assembly GCA_045593325.1). Lineage (GTDB taxonomy): Bacteria > Bacillota > Clostridia > Oscillospirales > Acutalibacteraceae > UMGS1484. The sequence goes on from JAZNWL010000012.1 coordinate 8,583, forward strand.
CCCCTGCGCTGACCCCGATACTGATCCACAAAAAGGAACGGAAGGTGGCAAGGTCATTGTCACAGTCCAAAAAGATGTATAAGATCCCTTGGTCGGTTTGAATTTGTCGGAATCGGTAATTGTCATAAAAGCCATGGGTCTCTCCCGCCGCAAATTGCTCTTTGGCAATGGCTTGTGCCGTAAGGGAAGATACCGCCGCAATTTGTTTCATGTTGGTTTCCACAACTTCCCCCTGTTGGTTTAATAAAACCGTGAAATACCGGGTGGAATAGGGCTTTTCGGGAGACATTTCTTTACCCCCTCCGTTCTCTTTCTGGTGGGGGGGTTCTGCTTTGTCGGCGGGTAGCTCTTCCGGCTTGGCAGAGGGTTTGTATTGGGGAGTATCCTCGGGCTTTTGTTGCCCTTCCTGGGGGAAGTCCCCGCCGTTTTCCGAAAGCAAGGTCATGGTTTGTTCAATTTCATCCATCACCTGATGATAGTTTGTGATATTGATTGCCGTCATGATCACCGCCAGCACCCCGATCATGGAGCACATGGCAATCATAATAAAACGGGTTCGCAGTTTTTTAATCATCTTGAGCCTCCAGGGAATATCCCAAATTGCGGGCGGCCTTAATTTGCACCTTGGCGCCCAGTGCCGTCAGCTTTTTCCGTAGGTAGGATAAATAGACCCACACCACGTTCAGTTCCGCGTCGCTGTCGTATCCCCAGATCTTTTCCATAAACCGCTCGGTGGGAATGATCTGCCCCGGGCGAACCATCAGCATTTCCAATAACTGAAATTCCTTGTTGCCCAAACGGAATTCCCCTGTGGGGGAAGAAAGAATAAAGGTGGAGCGGTCCAGGGTAATATTCTGAAAAGAAAGGGTGGTGTCGGTGGTGTCCTGCCCCCGACGGGTAATGGCACGAATCCGAGCCAGCAGTTCTTTGGCGGCAAAGGGCTTGGTCAGGTAATCGTCTGCTCCGGCGTCCAAGCCGGTAACACGGTCGTCTATTTCGCTTTTGGCGGTGAGCAATAAAACAGGCACCGAATTGCCTTGTTTGCGTAAAGTCTTCACCACCGAAATGCCGTCCATTACAGGCATCATAATGTCCAGTACGGCAGCATCGTATAAATCGGTTTCCAGGTAATCCAAAGCATCTCTGCCGTTGTGCACCACGTCCACCGAGTATTGATTATGTTGTAAGATCACCGACAAAGCATTTGCCAGTTCTTTTTCGTCTTCCGCTAATAAAAGGCGCATAAAACCCCCTCCTTGCTTTTATTGTAAAAGCCGTTCCTTAAAGATACTTAAATCATTGTATCATGAAGAATACTTTTTTGCAAGAAAGGGGTTCTTATGGTTTTATTATTTGTACCAGTGCCTGCCCCAATAACGTAGCGGAATATTCCGCTTCTTCTAACGTGTTGGCATCAGTGCCCACCTCCACTAAAATGGAGCCGGGGAGAATATCAAAATTATATTTACAGGCTTTCAGCAGTAAAGGGCGGGCAAGGTCGCCGTAGTCGGTTTCCAGTTGCCGTTGCAGTTGCAGGCAAAAACGCAGATTTTCCTGCCAGTTGGGGAAATTTTCCACCGACCCCGTTTCGCATCCCGCCAAAATCATCACCTGTGCCGCCTTTTTGCCTCCCACCACCGCCGTGGGTTTGATTTTTGCCGAGTCACCGCCCCCAATGGCATCCCGATGCAGGTCAATTACTACCTGAATGGAAGGGTATTTTTCCAAATATTCCTCAATGGTGGCGGCACTGCGGGTGTAACTGCCGGTGTAATTGGGGTAATCGTGTTGGGTGGCATCGTTAATGGTTACAATGCCTGCCTGGTTTAACACCCCTGCCAGCACTTCTCCCACCCGTACGGTGTTTTTGGTGTTGTCGGTGGAGCGGGTGGATGCCGAGGAAATGTAGTATCCGTAATCGCCATCCAGATAACATTCGGTGGCATGGGTGTGAACAATGAGTACCTGGGGCTGTCCCGTGTCGGTCAGGGCAAAAGGCATCCCTTGGTCAAGATACCCTTGGGCGTTCAGGGTGAGCCCCGTTTTGTTGCTGATATGTACCTTCTCCGCCACCGTGTTGGCAGCAGAAAGAGGAAGGGTCTTGGTTTGTACCGTTCCCGTTTTTACCCCCGCAGGCGGGGTAGGGGGAAGAGGAACGTTATTTTCCTCCGATTGGGATTGGGGCTGTGAAACAACGGGGGCGTCTTCTTGTGTTTCAGGCTCCACAGGGGTTTCCAAACTGCCGAACCCCCGCCAGATCAATCCGTCGGTGAGCATGTAGGTGGCCGAAAGGTTGGCGGCTTTGATGCCGATGTCCGCCAGTTCTCCCCGAAACTGCACCCCCAAAAAAGCAATGCCCACCGCCGTGAGCATCACAATTCCTTTTTTTAGAACTCTTTTCATGATAGGTCACCCCCAACCTATGCTATGAAAAACAGAGGAATATTATACCAAAGAGGTAATCAACTCTGCCGAAAGGTGCGGGTGTAACGCGCAGTTCACCGAAAGGGAAACCAAATCGGCGGCATGGGTAATCACCGTGTCAATTTCCCTGGGGGTCACCATCATTTGTTCCCCGTTGGTCTGCATGTCTTCTAAAATATCGTCAGGGTGTTTCATCAGTAGATCCCGTGCTAAGGTGGCGGCATCCACCACCGTGGGCACACCCAAAGAAATTACAGGCACCCCCAAGGTTTTTTGGTTGATTTCCTTACGGGTGTTGCCCACCCCCGACCCGGGAATGATGCCCGTGTCGGAAAGCTGAACCGTACACCCCAAACGGGATAACCGACGGGACGCCATGGCGTCGATGACAATCACCGCCGCAGGGCGAATCTGTTCCACCGCCCCCCGAATGATCTCCACCGTTTCCATCCCCGTTTTGCCCAGCACCCCCGGTGCAATCACCGAAACCGGCCGCAGGGTTCCCAACCCCAGTTCCCGGGAAAGGGACCCGCTGATGTGGCGGGTGGCTAAAATCTTCTCGGCGGCTTTAGGACCCAACGCGTCAGGGGTAATGTCGCTGTTGCCCAGCCCCGCAATGAGAATGGCTCCCTCTTTGGGAAGCATACGGTTCAGTTCCACCGTCACCGCACTGCGGCGGGTGTCGTCTGCCACCGCCTCATGGGAAAAAGGGGGAACTTCAATGGTAATGTAATGCCCCATGGGTTTGCCCAGGGCTTCTTCTCCACGGTGATCCACCACATGAATCCGGGTGATCTTCGCCTCACCCACGCTTAATTCTTCACTTTCAATGCCGTAGCAATCTCGGGGGGCAAGTTCCCGACATTCCAATGCCAGATCGGTGCGAATGTCCATAATCATACTCCTGTTTTGCAAGTTTTGTGATTATTATGAAAGAAAATTTCAGAAATATCCTGAAATTGTGAAAAAAACACTTGCAATTTTGGGATGACGGTGGTATGATACATAGGTCACTTGTCTATAGATATTTTGTGTCGGGAGGTGTAAGAATGCCTAATATCAAATCTGCCCAAAAGCGTGTAAAAGTTATTGCTGTGAAAACCGCTCGCAATAAAGCTTACAATTCTGCTTTGAAAACTGCAATCAAAAAAGCAAATGCTGCTATTGATACTTCCGCTGCCGATAAAGACGAAGCCGTTCGCCTGGCAATGAAGAAAATCGACCAAGCTGCCGCAAAAGGTATCATTCATAAAAATACCGCAGCTCATCGCAAATCGGCACTCGCCCTCAAATTGAAGGCCAACGCCTAATTGAAATAGCAACTTAAAACCGGAACGACTCCCAACCTCTGTCGTTCCGGTTTTTTCTTTTATGTTTTCTTTGTGTAACAAAACCGCCACTGCCCCTTTTGGGTCAATGGCGGTTGTTTGATTTTGATAAAGAATTAAGAAAGGGTACCGCTGGTGCTGCAGGTTAAGGTAACCGACGGTGTTTCGGTTTTGATGGTAATCCCCAACAATTTTTTCAACTTTCCGGGGCAGGTTAAATGGTTTTTCACCTGTTTCAGGTAGATTTTTCCTGCCGCATTATTGCTGGTTTGGCTCATTTTTTTCAATCCTCATTCCCAAAATTTGCAAAACACCGCCAACGGTGGAAAGATAATCTTCCAGCGCTTGCTGTAAATACACCTGGCCGGGTTCTTCCAAATGGTAGTAAACCCGTATCCGCCGTTTACCAACCAGTTCCTTATGGTCGGTAATATATCCCTTTTCTATCAATCGGTATAAAATAGGGTACATGGAACTTTCCAACAATTTATACCGCCCGTCACTTCGTTTGGCAAGCTCCTGGCAAATTTGGTACCCGTACATATCTTCTTCCTTCAAAAGGGTAAGCAGAAGCAGGTCAACCGATCCTCGTTTTAAATTGTCTTGAACTCCCACGGCAAATCACCTTCCCCCTGTTAAATAGGTAGTTTCTATGACCTATTGTAACCGATTTTTTATTTGGTGTCAATACAGTTTGTCCCTTTGCCACCCAACGGCAACCATTACAAACAGAGGTGAATTCGTTAATCGTATTTTATAAAAAGTAACTTTCAATGTCAATACTATTCGTAAAAATATATCGTTGACAAAAACTGTTATTTATGGTATTCTAAATTTGACAACGAAATACAGAATATCGTTGTTTCATTTGTATATGGGCGTACCGTGTATTTAACGGTTGTTCATGTGATTTTCAAAAATAGAGGAGATGATTTTTATGGCAAATTCTAAAACATTAATCCGAAAAACTATACTTGTTCTGTTGTGTATCATTATGGTATACTGTTGCGCCGATGTTTCATTTCTCGGTCCGGGGATTCGGGCAGAAACTGTCATGGAATCTATCTCTGCCACAGATGTGGTAACACCAATCGGCGGAGAAGTTCAGCCCATGGCGACATCTGCTACACAAGTGAAAAACGTGCTTACCAGAATAACAGTGAAACATGATGATATTAAGTCAGCAACATTTGTAGTGGAGGGAGATACATCTGCACAGTTGCATAAATATAATCGTGGAAGTATTACTGAACAACAATTATATGATGGTTTTTGGGAATTGTGGGATAATTACCGCGAAGCTGGATTTATAATATCTTCCCGAAAATACAATATCAATACCCATTTGTTGGATATGTTTTTTAATATCCCTTCCACTGAGTCGGAACCGTTGAATACCATAGCATTTCAAGAAGGTTCGGTTTTTGATTCGGCTGGCGACGTGTTACAGGGAGTCTTTGAATATATCGAAGTGTTAATGGGGGATGTGAATCAAGATGGAATTATTAATGCCAATGACACTTTGAAAATTTTACAATTTAATAATGGCTCCGTTACATTAACGAATGAACAACAATTAGCTGCAGATGTGAATCGCGATGGCGTTGTGGACGATAACGATTCATCTATTATTCAAAATTATGCCGTTGCCAATATCAGCAGTTTTTGGGATAATGACCAAGTAGTATTGCCTACTGAGCCTAACGACGAAGTTGTGCATCAAGGATGGTATCGCATAAAAAATGCTCAAACAGGTCAGTATATTATGGGCGGCAACACTCAAGCCACTAAATATCAAGCCACCGTAGGAACCGTAGATACGACCACTCAATCTTATTTGAAATTTAGGATCAGTCAAGTAAAAAGCAACGGTGCTGCCACAGGGTATTATTCTTTGCGATGTCAATCTGATCCGAATGATACTTTATATTTGAAGTTGGATTCAGATTATGAACTCACTTTATCCTATACACAAGGAGAATATATCACTTATTCCGGTCATTGGTATTTGTTGCCTCAATCTGATGGTAGTTTTCGCATGGTAAATCGTGCGGTACCCAAACGTGCACTCACCGATTTTGGCTATGCAGATGCGACCAATCCTAAGTGCATGGCAGGATATTGCGAACCAGGAAGTTATTGGGTGCTGGAACCTGTAATCCCCACTGCCAATATTAAGTATTATTATGATATGTGTTATTATGCAAGAAAAGGAAGCGCTTCGGTTTCTTCTTTGCAGGTATACCAAGATGATGTGCAGGATATTTTTTCCGGCGTCTTCGGATTAACAGTAACAACTGGTGTTCCACGATTGATGCAATCATATAATGATATGTGTTATAGCTCTATTAATGCAACCAATGTGGAAGAATGGTGTACTCACGATGAAGAAAAAAGTGCCACAGAAAATAATAATGCATGTGCACAATACTGCATTTCTCCACCTATAGATGAAGAAACCAATGAGATTGTCATCCCTGCATCAGGAAAACTCCATCATAATAACAGTTCGGCAAATTTAGACCACTTGTATCAAACCAAACAAGCAGATACACCGGTAGATATTCAGTTGCTTACATCTGGCCATGGTGCCTGCGGGGATGAGGTTGACGGAACAGCTCATGAATATAATAATGTCGGTGGTGTGGCTTACATAGGGTATCGAGTAGCAGTGGTCTTTAATCCCAATATTTCTTCGGGTAATTATAAACAACTAACCACTTTGCATGAATTATCCCATTGTTTCGGTGCGGGTTCTGCTGAAGGCTCAGTAGCGGATACAGAAAGTGATTCCCATAGACAATGTGTCATGGCGTATGGGAGAGATGATAATTACTTGCTGTCAGCTTGGGAAGATTATAATTATAATAATTTATATTGTTCATCGTGTAGAACAGAGATGAAACGATATATTATGCTTAATTTTTAAGGAGTGAATTTTGAAATGTCGATTCCAATGTAATACATGGGTCCCTCCTTTACTTTTCTGCACTGCTGTTTTCCACAGACGGCTTGTCCTTGTATTCACGCAAATGAAAACGTCGAAGCGTTAACTAACCGATTACCATTTCAGACAAACCACTGTGGTTTGAGTCA
>JAZNWL010000013.1:0-18300 GCA_045593325.1 Acutalibacteraceae bacterium
GGTGTAACGATCTTTTTGATGGTGGTTATCGCTATCGTTATGTTCTTCCCTCGAATTACAGCATTGTTTGAATCAGACGATACTTCTAATACCACTGCAGACCTTTCCGTTATGCTTGTAAAAGCAGATGATCCTACGCAGGCGGATATGGTAAAAGAAACGTTTGCCGCATCCTTTACTGACTATGATGTGCAGATCACAGATGCAGAAATCAGCGTAATCAAGAACAAAATTACTTCCGGTGATGTGGAGTGTGCTTTTGTAATGAACGGGGCAACTTCATTTACCTATTACGTTGACAATCTCTCAATGTACGATATGAACCCGGATATTGCCACCGGCGTACTACAACAGATATATCAAATGAATGCTATGATAGGCGGCGGTATGTCTCAAGAAGATGCCGCAGGGGTTATGAGCATTCAGATTGATGCTGAGGTGGAAAGCCTTGGCAAAGATCAAATGCAAAACTTCTTCTATACATACATTATGATTTTTGCGCTGTATATGGTTATTCTGCTTTACGGTCAGATGGTAGCAATGAGTGTTGCAACGGAAAAAAGCTCTCGTGCTATGGAGTTGCTTATTACCAGCGCCAAGCCCATTAATATGATGTTTGGTAAGGTTTTGGCGGCTTGTATGGCGGGTCTTGTTCAGCTTGTTGCCATTTTTGGCTCGGCACTCGTATTTTATAATGTTAACAAGTCTTATTGGGGAGATAACGGAATCATTGACTCTATCTTCAATATTCCGCCTGAGCTGTTTGTGTATATGCTTGTGTTCTTCCTACTTGGCTTCTTGATTTATGCGTTCCTCTACGGTGCAATTTCTTCTACGGTTTCAAAACTGGAAGATATCAATACTGCGGTTCAGCCTGTAACATTCCTGTTCATTATTGGCTTTATGGTGGTTATGTTCTCGATGAGCAGCGGAAGTGTGGATAACATACTTATGCAGATTTGTTCCTATATTCCGTTTACTTCACCAATGGCGATGTTCACAAGAATTGCTATGAGCACTGTGCCTTGGTATGAGATTGCGATTTCTATTGGTATTTTAGTCGCATCTACCTTTGGAATCGGAATTCTTTCCGCAAAGATCTACCGTGTAGGTGTTCTTATGTACGGAACCTCTCCGAAAATTGGCAACATCATCAAAGCTGTTTGGAAGGCATAAAACGATAGCGTTGCGGTATTTGCAATTAGGTGTTAATAGAATTTTAATTTGACTTTTGCAAGAAAATATTGTAAAATAATTATAGTAAAGTTTGCACGGATTGTTATTTACGGTGGGTTGTACCGCAAATAGTAAGACTGTGATTGCCATTCTTTACTCACCGCTTATACTCACCCGAACATTTAGCGGACAAATGGGAAATCGGGAGTTATGGGATAAGGGTGTAAGGTTTGAATAGTATCAGAGTTTGGTCTTGAACCGAACACAGTCTATCAGGTTTGATGTTGTCCGTAAGGTTTGACAGAGCCGATATGGAGAGTAGCCGAGGCAGGCCCAGGCGAAATTCATCGCATGTACTACCCACGTTGCACGGCATAATCCGCTTGCCTTATTGTCGGACACGCTTTGTCGTGATCGGGACCGACAGTAATATTCATCGCTCATTTAACCCGTGATAAAGAGGCATTATGCCTTTTAGAGCATAAACCACAAGGAGTACAGTTTCACTGTGCTCCTTTTCGTTTAGCTTGGGTTCTATTGCCGGTGGTGAAGTTTTTTCCATGGCGCTTATTTTATGAAGGAGGTGGTGCGTATGCTGAAAATCTCGTATTTTATTCTCTATAGCATACTTAATATGACTGTTACCCTTACCGCCTCCGGTATTAGCACCCGATAACAAGAGGATTTCTCATGCTTGATAACCGGAATAATAAAACCGGTATGATGGCACCCGAGAAAAAACAGGCTGATATTATTTCAGCAAAAAACATCTACAGTACGTTTGCTTTTAATCTAAGAGAAGAACGTAAAAAACAAGGACTTAGCCAGGAAGAGTTAGCGGATATATGTGGTGTTTCCGTACATACAATTAAACGCTATGAAACCGGCACAACAAAACAAGGCTCGTTAGATGCTGCATATAAAATTGCAGCGGGTCTCGAGAAATCATTAGATGAAATGCTTGTTAGTCCATTTGATAAGAAAAAAATTGATGTTTTAGAGGATCCCGAAGTTCGATCAGTCTTATCAGAGCTTATTCGTGTACTGAATAAGAAATAATATCACAAAAAAGCGCAGATCTGATACCAAAATGGTGCAGGTCTGCGCTGTTTCTTTTATACCCGGTGATTTACAATATAGACAGGTCAAGGGTGCGCACCATAGACCGAGATTATAATAAAGGAGATTGCCCCTATGTTAAATATTCGTGATTTAAAAATTGATCCCGCTTCGCTTGGAGCAAAGAAGTTATTGGTGGATATTACACCCACCTATGAGTACAAGGACGGTCGCCGTATGGATACCATCACCGGCTATCGCTATGTCGTGGCACTGCCTGAACACAGTCTGGAGAAACTAGGCGTAAAAATCGAAGGCAAACAGCTTTTGGAAAAGCCCGAAGGCTTTGCTGAAGTTGAGTTCAGCGGTCTTGAAGTGTTTGCCTATGAAAGCCAAGGCAGAACTCAGATCAGCGCTAAAGCCACCGGTATTTCATTGGTAAATAAGAAGTCTTAACGTGTGGGCGGCGCTGTAGAGCCGAAGGGGTATCAAATATTTTTCCGTAAAGAAAAATATTCCCAGGCGGCAGCGCAGCGCCGCCCTTCCATAAGGGCAAGTATTACCCTTATGGAAGCATAAGTAGCAGTAGCAAAGAAAGGAGTTTTAATATGGCTGCTAATCCACAATCACGCAAATGGATGTTGACGATAAACAATCCACAAGACTGCGGTCTTGACCACAGCAGTATGCAAACGCTTTTGAGCTTGTTTTGTCCTGACTATTTCTGTCTTGCGGACGAAATAGCAACAACCGGAACGTTCCATACTCACATTTTCATTTACTCAAAATCACCTATACGTTTTTCCACCCTTAAAAACCGCTTTCCGACAGCGCATATTGAGAAAGCATTTGGAAGTGCAAAAGATAACCGCGATTATATCCGCAAAGAAGGCAAATGGTTAGAGGATAAAAAAGCAGAAACTTCCGTTGCGGGTAGTTTTTATGAGTTCGGCTTGATTCCGAGTGAGTGTGAAGAACGAGATCCGAAGATGTATAAGCTGCTCCAAAATGTAAAGGACGGGTTATCTACTACTGAAATCATTGATGAGTCCCCGAACTTCGCATTTAAGTCAAAGGATATTGATACTCTACGTGAGGCATACCGCGCTGAACAATATATGAGCCAAAATCGAAAACTGACAGCAACTTATCTTTACGGTGCAACCGGCACAGGCAAAACAAGCGGCATTTATAAAAAGCATCCTGCAACAGAGATTTGCCGCATTACCGATTATAATGGCAAAAACGGTGTACGCTTTGATGCCTATCACGGACAGGATGTGTTAGTGTTCGAGGAGTTTAATTCTCAGATACCTATTGAGGCGATGCTCAACTACCTCGACATCTATCCGTTAATGCTACCAGCACGATATACTGACCGTACAGCTTGTTTTACCAAGGTATATATCACTTCAAATATACCGTTGAACGAACAATATATTGACGTGCGACACAATCGCCTTGAAACGTGGAAAGCATTTATCCGCAGAATCGATCGCGTGTTTATGTATATGCCTGACGGTTCGGTTGAAGAAATTTATTTTAAATAGAGGTGGTGAGTATGAGAAACGAAGAAAAAGAACGTCTTGAAAAACAGACTGAGGCACGGTATATATGGCTCCGTTTCAAAAATGGTTGTAAAAGCCTAAAAAACAGTAAAGCCAGACAGTTTGCGCTGATTGCGTTTTATATTCTTCTCATACTGATTTGGACTTTTAATAATGACGATTTCAGTCTGGAGAATATGGAGTTGGTTTCGCCTGTATTTATTGCTCTGTCAAAGTTGTCTTTACCGCTAAGCATGCTCGGTGGCACCGTCGCCATACTTATTTTGTACGGAACTCCCATCGGAAGTTTTAAGATTATGAGTGAATTACAGCGAATCGGTCTGACAAACAGCGCAGGAGAAACGCCTATACTCACTGCAAAAACCAAAGATGAAAAGCAATCGGAAGTAACGGTATTTGAGTTTGACGGTGTGGGGATTCCACTTACAGAATGGGAGAATAAACGGCAGCGGATTGAGGCGGCGTTGAACGTGCATATTGTCAGGCTGAAAGAGGGCGAAAACAAACGCTCTATTCTGCTCTATACCGTCCCCGCAGGCAATCAGCTTTCAAGCTGTATTGAATGGAATGACAGTTATCTTATTAAGGACAGTTCCACTCTTGTTCTCGGCAAAAGCCTCATGGGTACTGTTACGGTGGATTTGGCAAAGATACCGCATATCCTACTCGGCGGCTCAACCGGTAGCGGTAAAAGTGTTCTGTTAAAGCTCTTGCTTATGCAGGCGGTCAAGAAAAATGCAGTTGTCAGCATAGCCGATTTTAAGGGTGGCGTGGATTTCCCGTCAGTATGGCACAGTAAATGTAAAATGTGCTTTGATGAGGATAATTTATCCCAATTGCTGACCGAGCTTGTGGACGAGCTGCAACACCGCAAGGTGCTATTTCGTGAAAATGAGTGTCATAATCTCGACGAGTACAACAAGCGCACGGGTAAAGCATTACAGCGGTATATCTTTGCTTGTGATGAGGTGGCAGAAATCCTTGACAAGACCGGTCTGACAAAAGAGCAAAAGGATAAGGTCAGTCTGATAGAAAGCAAATTGTCGGTGATTGCCCGCCAAGGCCGTGCTTTCGGTATTCATCTCATACTTGCAACACAAAGACCGGATGCAAATATTCTCTCCGGTCAGATCCGCAACAACATAGATTGCCGAGTATGCGGCAGAGCCGATAACGTGCTTTCGCAAATCATTCTAGACAGCACCGCCGCAGCCGAGCAAATACCCAAAGATGCTGCAGGACGTTTTCTGCTCCACGACGGCACCATATTTCAAGCCTATCTCATAAATGAAAATAGCCTCTGACATAGGCATAACGGACAAGGAAGGCTTCATAATTTAGAAAGTGAAGAACAGATATGAAAATTACATTGATATATTTTGTTGAATATCGCAAAAAGAAGGTGGTGGGCACCTATGACAACATATATAACAGAAGCCCACGAAAAGCGCATACGTGGTCAGGTTATATCCGTTGTTAATCTGACACCGAGTTTTCGTGAGGATCAAAAAAGTGCTGCGAAGAAAGCAATCGAACAGCAGCTTTATGAAATTTTCTGTAAATATATGTCAAGCAAGACTTGAACAAACGGAGTAGCTCACTTATAATATAAGTGTCAGTTACTCCGCTTCTTTTTGCGAAGAAGGGAGTACAAGTTGAGTCTTTATGACGCTATTTATACAAGACAATCGGTTGACAGAATAGACAGCATATCCGTTGAAAGTCAAGTCGAGTTTTGTAAAAAGGAAGTGACAGGAGAAAGTTATAAAGTTTATACCGACAAGGGTTATAGTGGCAAAAACATAGACCGCCCTGCGTTTCAAGACCTGTTGCGTGATATTGAGGCAGGTAAAGTAAACCGTGTAATTGTTTACCGACTTGACCGTATCAGCCGTTCGGTGCTTGACTTTGCCAATTTAATTGAAGTGTTTCAAAAGAACAAGGTTGACTTTGTCAGTACAATGGAAAAATTCGACACTTCAACACCAATTGGCAAGGCTATGCTGATGATCGTAATGATTTTTGCACAGCTTGAGCGTGAGACCATCCAACAGCGTGTTATTGATGCCTATTCATCCCGTAGCAAACGTGGTTTTTATATGGGCGGCAGAGTACCGTTTGGATTTGAACTTGTTGAAACAACCATAGACGGAATACGAACAAAAATGTATAAGCCTATTGAGGAAGAAGCAGAGGTTATCAGATTGATTTTTTCAATGTATTCTAAGCCTCAAACCTCGTTTGGCGATGTTATGCGTTATTTGGAAGAGCACGGCATACGAAAGCGTGACGGCAAACTCTTTAATCGAAGCCGATTGCGTGATGTGGTAATCAACCCTGCGTATGTAAAAGCCGATTATCAGCTTTATGAATTCTTTAAAGCGCAAGGCACAAACATTGTCAATAACCCAGGGGATTTTATCGGTATAAACGGAGCGTATCTTTATTCGGGCGACAATCTTAAGCGAAAAACAATATCTTTAGTTGGTCACACATTGGTTTTGGCACCGCACGAGGGGCTCGTTGATTCGGCAACGTGGATTAAATGCCGTTCCAAGTGCTTGAACAATCAAAGCGTTGCACGACCTATCAAAGCAAAAGCTACTTGGCTTGCGGGTAAAATCAAATGTGCCAACTGCGGATATGCTTTAACCGCTAAGATTTATAAGTGCAAAACTAAGTCCGATAATCGTTATTATCTCTGCACAAACAAATACCACGCAGGTGGATGTCATTTTGGCTCTTTGGATGCTGATGTTGTGGATGACATTGTATTCAAAGAAATGCAGAAGAAATTAGTGGAATTCGAGACACTGTCAAAGAAAAAGCAGGACGGCTGTAACCTGCAAGTTGTAAAACTTAAAACACGTATCGAAGAGATTGACAAAGAAATATCCTCTTTGCTCGAAAAAATCTCCGCAGCAAATGACACGGTAATGCAGTACATAAATAACCGTGTTGCCGAGCTTGATGCCGAAAAGAAAGAACTCGGTGCCGAGATTCTATCGCTTGACAATAACCATACAAGCGATGTGGGAGAAATCAGCGGATATTTTGAGCATTGGGATGAACTGTCGGTTAGCGACAAAATCACGGTGGTTGACTGCCTGATAGAGCGCATAACCGCCTCAAAAGAAAGCATTGAAATCAAGTGGAAGATATAAAAAATTGACGTCGCAAAAGCATTTCACCATTGTTGTTCAGGCGAAGCATTACGCTTGACCCAAGACCGCTTGAACAGTAAAAACTTTTATGCCTTCAACCCTTCTTTTGATTAATTTTTGCAACAAGCAAGAGCAGATGAGAAACCTCGTCTGCTCTTTGTATGTATTGAAACATTTATTAAGTTTTATTAATTGGGAAACCAAATAATAATCATATATTCGTATTCATCGCGGTAACGAACACCATACCAGTCACCCCTTGACATTTTTTCTTTTTGCATATAAAATATAATTATATTTTATATGCAAAACAGGAGGAGATTATTTTGAAACGATTGTTCATTTTGCTTTTAGCTCTTTGCTGTTCGGTTACACCTTTGGGTGTTTGTGCCCAATCAACTCTTAATATGGTGGTCTTATCCGATAAAACAGTTACCACCTTTGGGCGCACCTACTACGGCGAAAAAGGAACCGCTCTACATTTCAACTGGTCCAATTCAGGGTTCCAGTTCACCTTCACAGGGACCACGGTTAGCGCCCTTCTTTCTGCAAATAATTCCGTATCTTCCGGCACGTACATTAACGTATTTGTAGACGATAACGAGCCCGTTACCATAGCTCTTCCCAACCGCCAAAACAACACCGTGGTTTTGGCAGAGGGATTGGAAAACAAAACCCATAAAATTCGAGTGGTTAAACGTTCTGAAAATGTTTGGGGCGGCACCGTCTGTGTAAACCATTTGTTAATTGACGGCGTTATGGGAACCCCTCCTCAAAACGCGACACGGAAAATTGAAGTCATTGGGGACTCCATTACCTGTGGGTACGGTAACCTGGTAACTGCCGATACTGCCGCCGGGGGCTACCATGCCAAAGAAGAAGACGGAACCAACACCTACGCAACGTTAGCGGCAAGTTATTTTGGAGCCGATTGCCAGGTGATTGCCCGCAGCAGTCTGGGATTCAGCTGTGACAGCAGTGGAAACAAAAATCTGCTCATGTCTAAAATATATCCGTATACCGACTACCTTTCCGGTGGTGGCGACCAATCCCCTGCCTGGGATTTTAATACCAACCCCTCGGACGTTGTTATTCTTGCCTTGGGCACCAATGACACCGCCAATCCTGACAGTGCTGACTACGAAGCCAAAGCACGGGAAATGCTTTCTTTGGTACGGGAAAAGAATCCCAATGCTCATATTATCTGGGCTTATGGTATGATGACCGGGTCCCGTAGCACCGCTTTACAGCAAGTGGTACAAGAAGCCAATGACAATGGCGACACCAAGGTATATTACCATGGATTGACTCTGCAAAAAAACATTGAAAACGGCATTGGCGGCGGCGGTCATCCCAGCATGGCTTCTCACGTTTACAACAGTAAAACCTTAGCGGCTTTGATTGCCCAGGTAACCGGTTGGAAAACCATTACTCCTGTAGAATATGAGTCTTTGGAAGCCACCGACGAGATTATGCTGTACGATGGCGAAGCCACCACTGGACTCTCCCCTGCTTTCAGCACCCAACTTTCTTTAGACTCGGAACACACCCAAGGTAACACCTCTTTAAAAATGAACTATACCACCGCCATTGATCAAACCAACAAGGTTGGCGGTATGGTCATTATTCCCTTGGCAGAAGCCGTGGATTTATCCCAAGCCAAAACCGTTACCTTTGATCTATATTTAGCCGATGCACTGTCTGGCTCTCATGGGTTACAAGTCAACTTTGCCACCACAGGACAAGATGGATATAATACTTTGGTAAGTTTAAACAACCAAACCCAAGGCTGGCATAGTTTCACCATTGATACCACTTCCATCTCCCCTGCCACCAATACTGCAAACTGGGCAAGCATTGCCAAAATTCGGGTTACATGGATGAACTATTACCAAGCAGGCCCTACCTATTTCTTATTGGATAACATGAAAGCTCAAACAGCACAATCCGGAATCATTCAACTGCCTTATGAAGCGGTTACCGACCCTGACCGTCAAGCGGCAGAACAAGTCATCAGCCAAATTGCTTCCTTGCAGGTCAACAATCGGCAGTCGGTTATCAATACCCGAGCCGCCTACGAAGCATTAACCGATGTTCAAAAATCCATGGTTCCCTCTATTCAAAAACTGGTGGAGGCGGAATCGGCTCTTGACCAAAAAGATGCCGACCAACAAGCGGCTGATCAGGTAATTGCCGCTATTGACGCCTTGACAGGAGAAGACCAACAAGCCATTCAAGCGGCAAGAACCGCCTACGATTCTTTAACCGACACCCAAAAACAACTGGTAACCAACCTTGCCAAATTAGAACAATGGGAACAACAAGACCCTCAAAAGATTCTTTATGGTGATGTGAACCAAGATGAATCCGTAGATGCCAAAGATGCTTTAATGATTTTGAAATCGGCAGTAGGAAAAATCACGTTAACCGAAGCCCAGAGAGAACTGGCAGAATTGAATGGTGATGGTGTCATCAATGCCAAAGATGCTTTGCTTGTGTTGAAAAAGGCTGTGGGAAAAATTGAAACCTTCCCTGTGGAGCAATAAATCGTTTATGTATAACCAAAGAGCAGACGAAACCGTCTGCTCTTTTTTCTTCATATTACCATGCCGCCGTTGACACCAAGAACCTGCCCTGTAACAAAAGATGCCCCCTCACTGCACAAAAAAGCAACGACATCGGCTACTTGTTGGGGAGTCCCCAGTTTCATTAACGGAGTTTCTTCTTTCAGTGCCCATTTATCCTCTTCAGACAAATGCCCGTTCATTTGGGTTTCAATTACCCCCGGGGAAACACAGTTTACCCGCACCCCTGAGGGACCCAATTCTTTGGCAAGGGCTTTAGTGAAACTGATGACCGCCCCTTTGGAAGCAGAATACACCGTTTCACAGGAACCGCCGATTTCTCCCCACATGGAAGACAGGGTAACAATGCTCCCCTTGTGGGCAGAAACCATGATTTTTGCAGCCTCTTTACAACACAAGAATGTGCCGCCCATATTCACGTTCATCATGGTTTGATATTGTTCATAGGTGGTATCGGTTACCAACTGTTGAGGTAACGCCACCCCTGCATTGCACACCAAAGCGTCCAACCCGCCAAAAGCGGCGGTTACCCGGCCAAACAGGTCTTTGACCTGTTCTTCTTTGGAAACGTCACAGCAAATAGGAAGGATATCAGGATATTGGATTTTCAATTCCCGGGCTTTTTCCTTGGCAGATCGATAACAAAATGCCACCTGCCAACCGTCTTTGGCAAACCGCTCCACCAGGGCTTTTCCGATACCACGGGTTCCCCCGGTAATCAGCACCCGTTTAGCCATGGGGATTCTCCTTATAATACGCCGCTACCGTGGCAAAGAAGCAATCAGCATTGTCTAAAGAAGCATCAGGAGGAATGTCGCATCCGGAAGAAGGAATAAAATTCTTCATGCTCCCGCATTTTTCAAGAACCGAAAAGGTTTCTTCTTTCATGGTTTCCACCGTGCCGGTTTTAAAGGCGGTAACGGGTGAAACGTTGCCGGAAAAGAGGGTATCGGCCGGAATCTGTTCCTTAATATCATTCAAATCAATGGCATCACCGAAGTGATACAAATCAGCGCCTGTTTCCAGAATATCCTCCAACTGACGGGGCACGTAGGGTCCGCAGTTATGATAACAACAAATAAAAGTTTCGTCCTGCAAAGATTGGAAGATCTCTTTTACATAGGGCACCGAAAATTCTTCGTTCAGCACGGGAGAAAGCAACCCTGCGGCGGGTTCTGCCATAACGATACCGTCTGCCCCTGCGGCTTTCATTGCGCCGATATATTCTTTTAAAAAGGCTGTGGTTTTTTCCAGAATACTTTCCAGCATTTCAGGTTCTTCCACACAAGCGATCATAACGTTGGACATATCCAGCAAACGGCCTGCCAAGGAGAAGGGGCCAATGCACCCAGCCAATACAGGGCGGTCGGTAATTTCCTGTTTTGCCAAACGGATGGCTTCCACATAAATCCCAGTTCTGCCTGCACCCACTGAGGGAACCGACAAGGATTCGGCTTCTTCGGGAGAATCAATATCCAAAATGGGAGCCGCAACGGTGGGAACTTCATGGTCAGAAAACACCACTTCTGCCCCGAACGCTTCGGCTTCCACCGACAGATCCATAGGACCAACCGCCGCCGCCATATCATATTTTTTGGCAATGGCAATCATACAATCTGCCTGAACACGGCTATTGGTAACCACGTCCTTCACCGAACAACCCAGCAGTTGACACCCCGGGAAACTAAACACAGGCAAAGGTTTTTTCACAGGCGCGTTTTTGTATTCCATTTTCCATTGTTGCATATTCATATTCGTGTATCCTCCTAATTGCGAGGTAATTTAGACGGAGAAAAGCCGTAATACCCTTTAAAACATTTTGAAAAATAATGGGCAGAATCATAACCCAACCGTAAAGCCACTTCCCCCACCGAACATTTTTCCTGACTCAGCAAAGCAAGGGCTTTTTGCATTTTATACTGCAAGGTGTATTCTTTAATAGTCATGCCGTTGACCGAGGCAAACACATTGCCCACGTAATGGGGAGAATGATACAACCCTGCGGCAATTTCATCCACCCGAATGGGTTTATGAATATTTTGTTTCACGTAGAGTTTGACCTTGTTGGATAATATCACCTTGGGGTCCTGCTCCTCCCCCCTTTTTTCCAGGCTGTACAAAGCGGGAATTAACCCCACCAGCAAAGGAGCAGAAAAGGATGCAAAGGGCACGTTGTCACACAAGGCTTTATCGGACATATCTTCCAGGGAACGGGAAAGTTCCGCCAGTTGAGCGGTATAACTTTTGGGAAAGGTGATGACCCCGTAAGACGCCAAGGGAACCAGGTTGGTTTGAAACCCAACGTACAAAAAAGAGGCGGGATCACGGGAGGTTATCCGATGAACGGTTCCTTTGGGAACCAAGGCAAAATCTCCGCGGGTAAGGTTTGTGGACTCCTCCCCTACCAACAAGGTAACGGGGCCTTTCAGGACATATAGTATTTCATCACAAACATGGGTATGTTCAAAGCCGTCCCAACAAGTGTCGGTTAGCATATGCCCCATAAATTCCAAGCGAATATCCGCATCCAAATCGGCTTGTAAACGATTCATAATCATATCTCCTTGAGGTAGCCTCAGTTGGGTTCATTGTACTAAATCACCTACCAAAAATCAACCCTATTTTGAAAATTTCACAATAAAAAATGTGCATGGCAATGAAAGGTTGCCATGCACGTTTTTTATTTCATTTCCACCACGGTATACCCTTGGGCTTCCACCGTTTGTTTCAGCAGGTCGTTGCTCACTTCTTCTTTCAGGGTAACAACTGCCGAGTCGGTTTCATGGCTGACTTCTGCCAATTCCACCTGGGGCAAGGCTTCCAGCACCTGCTTCACCCGACCGGAGCAATGACCGCACATCATTCCTTGAATGCTCATGGTTACTTTCATTATTTTCACCTCATTTTTCTTCACTGATTTTGTATTGTTCAAAAACCGAAAACGGTTTAATCGCAAGGCATTGGACACCACACAAAAACTGGACAAACTCATGGCGGCGGCACCGAACATGGGATTCATTTCCCAACCCAGCAAGGGAACAAACACCCCTGCCGCCAAGGGAATACCGATCACGTTATACACAAATGCCCAAAAGAGATTTTGCTTAATGACCCGCAAGGTGGCTTTACTCAAACGAATGGCAGAAACCACTTGGGACAGGCTGTTTTGCATTACCACCACTTGAGCGGCGTCCATCGCCACCTGGGTACCGTCCCCAATGGCAATGCCCACGTGGGCACGGGTTAACGCGGGAGCATCATTGATGCCGTCCCCCACCATGGCAACCTTTCCCTTTTGTTCCAAAGATGCCACGATTTGTTCTTTTTCATGGGGTTTTACCCCTGCCACCACTTGGTCCACTCCCACAATTTCAGCAATGGCATGAGCAGTGTTTTCATTGTCGCCGGTAATCATGACCGTATGAATCCCCATTTTCTTCAAGGCGGCAATGGCAAAGGCACTATCTTCTTTTACCACATCGGCAACGGTGATCATGCCGTACAGTTCGTTTCCTTTCCCAAAGTATAAGGGAGTCTGCCCTTGTTTTGCCAGGGTTTCTTCTTGTTTCCGCAGCGTTTCAGGCAGTGTTACGTATTCAAGGGCAAGTTCCCCATTGCCACCAAAGACAACGGTATCCCCGGTTTTCCCAACAATACCGCCCCCTGCTACCACTTGAAATTCCTGGATTTCATAGCAGTTAATGGCTTGTTCCTGCCCCTTCCCCACAATGGCTTTGGCAAAGGGATGCCCACTTTGCAGTTCCAAAGAATAGGCAAGTTCCATCAATTCTTTTTCGGTTTTTCCCGAAACGGGTATTACGTGAATCACGTGAGGTTTCCCTTTGGTGATGGTTCCTGTTTTATCCAGCGCCACCACCGACACCTTGCCGGTTTCTTCCAGACTTTGGGCGGTTTTAAACAAAACACCCTGTTTGGCGCCCACACCATTGCCCACCATAACGGCAACAGGGGTGGCAAGTCCCAAGGCGCAAGGACAACTGATTACCAACACCGAAATGGCTCTTGCCAAGGAAAATCCCAAGGTTTGCCCCAACAGCAACCAAACCAAAAAGGTAACCACACCAATCCCCAACACCAGGGGCACAAAAATTCCCGAAACTTTATCGGCAAGTTTGCCGATGGGGGCTTTGGTGGAGGACACTTCTTCCACCAGTTTAATAATCTGGGAAAAGGTGGTATTTTCAAAACGGCCTGTGGCTTTACACCGCAAAAATCCGCTGACGTTTAAGGTTGCCGCCGAAACGGCATCGCCCGGTTGTTTATCCACAGGAACGCTTTCCCCGGTCAGCGCCGATTGGTCAACCCCGCTGACCCCTTCCAACACAATACCGTCCACAGGGATACTGTCCCCGGGGCGAACCAGGAAAATATCATCCGGTTGCACCTGTTCCACCGAAACCACCTTTTCCCCTTCCGGGGTTTCCAAAGTGGCGGTTTTGGGAGATAATGCCATTAGCCCTTCCAAGGCTTTGGTGGTTTTTCCTTTGGCTTTGGCTTCCAACAGTTTTCCCAGGGTGATCAAAGTAACGATCATGGCGGCAGATTCAAAATACAAGCTATGCAACTGTTCCATTGCCAAGTGAGTTTGCCCCAACGCCTGGTGGTGGCTCATCAGGAACACCACGGCAGTGCTGTACAAAAATGCCGCCCCTGCCCCCATGGCCACCAGGGTATCCATATTGGGTCCTCCATGGAACAAACTTTTAAAACCACTAATAAAAAACCGCTCGTTGATCACCAACACAATGGCGGTGAGCAGCAACTGCACAAGCCCCAAGGCAACGGGATTTGTTTGCAAAAAAGAAGGTAAAGGAATCCCCCACATGGTATGCCCCATGGAAACCACCATGAGAACTGCTAAAAAGCCAAGGGATACACATAATCGCCATAAAAGCGTTTTTGTTTTTTGGGTTTCTCCTGCCGAGGGTTTTGGCGTTTCTTTTCCTTTTACTGAGGCACCATACCCTGCCTTTTCCACCGCGCGAATTACAATGTCGTCTGAAACCGAGCCTTCTACTGTCATGGAATGGGTCAACAAATTCACCGAGCAGGCGGTTACGCCTTCCAATTCTCTCACTGCTTTTTCCACACGGGCGGAACAGGCACTGCAGTTCATTCCCGTTACGTCATATTTTTTCATGGAACCACCTCTATTTCATCAACTTTTGCAAAACCGTTACCAATTCGGTTACGGTTTCATCCTTCCCTGCCAGAATATCTTCAGAAACGCAGGTACGAATATGATGTTCCAATAATTCTTTATTAAAACTGTTACAGGCCGCCGTAATGGCAGACATCTGTATTAAAACATTGGGACAATAGGCATCTTTTTCTATCATGCCCTCTACCCCTCGAATTTGCCCCTCAATACGGTGCAAACGGTGAAGAAGTTTTTTCTTTTGTTCTTCACTTCTCTCTTTGGTTGCATGACAAGTGCATTGTTCTTTCATGGTCTTCACCTCATATACATTATATACCCCCACAGGGTATATGTCAAGAAAAAGTAAATATTATTATAAAAAACTTTTTAAACTGAGTATGGGCGTTTCAGAACGGTACAGAATGGCTTTTTCTTCAACCCGAAGGTGTACTTTGAGTACATCGAGAGGTTGAAAAAAGACAAGCAAATGAAAAAGAGTTCCCAAAACTGGGAACTCTTTTATATTTACGATTATGTGCCGTTATCAAACGTCCAAAATTACTTTGCGGCGGGATATTCGTTAACCAACAAGTACAAGGGTGCTTCGTCTTCTTCGATTTCGGGGAAACGACCTACTTGAGGATAGAAGCGAACAGCATCGGAGGTGTCAGCATCGGCAATAGCGCTAACGTAGGGAGTGCGGTCAACGGGTTCAAAGAAACGATTGTCTTTGGAATCGTCGTTACATTGGCTAACTTCACCAACCAAAACGGTGCCGTGGCCTTCTTCACCCCAGAAAGAGTGATAGAGTTTCTTGGTGTTGGTCATGCTCATACCGGGAGTCAAACGAATAACAGAACCGGCGGGGACGGTGTAATGACGGCCATCTACCTGGATTTCAACATCGTCCATGGAGAGATTATCATTTTCATCGGCGCCGTAAACTTTGATCATCAAGTTACCGCCGCCACGGTTGATGATGTCTTCTTGTTTATACCAGTGGTAGTGGTAAGGGGTGGTTTGGTTTTCTTTTACGATCATGATTTTTTCAGCATAAACTTTTTGATCATCATCATTGAACATATTGCCGTTGCGCAAGGTGAACAGGAACAAACCGCAATCGTCAAAATTGCCACTACCAAAGTCGGTGATGTCCCAACCTAAGCAGTTGTTGCGAATTTCATCGTACTCATGATTTTTTTCTGCCCATTCTTCAGGAGTGAAGTAAGCAAAGGGAGGGAGCAAAAATTTGTGTTCGCCCAAGAAGTCGATGGCTTCACGGATAATAGCATTGATTTCAGAACGTTTCATGATATGTATCTCCTTTAATTTCTTGAATTATTAGTCATCCAACGGAACTTCGTCGGTATGTTCTTCCATAAATTTATAAATATCAGCCAAGGGTTTGATGCCGGTGGAAGCGCCCAGTTCCATTACGCAATGGGTACCAACCGCGTTGCCCAATTTGGCGGATTTTTTGAAATCAAAGTCTTGTGCCAACCCTGCCAGGAAACCTGCACAGAAAGAGTCCCCTGCGCCGGTGGTGTCAGTGGGTTTCACAGAAAGGTAAGTAGGAGCAAAGTAACCTTCTTTGCCGCCTTCACGGATATAAGCACCTTTTTTGCCTGCTTTGATGATTACGTTCTTAACCCCTTTGGAGAAGAAAACGTCAGCAATGGCGTCGAAGTCCCCTTCGATTCCTGCCAATTTTTCAGCTTCTTCAATGCTAGGCATGAACAGATCCAGATAAGGCAAAGCTGCTTCCACCCCGCTCATCCAACGGCCGGTGGGGTCAAAAGCGGTATCCATAACAGTGAATTTACCCATGGCTTGTGCTTTTTTGAACATTTTAGCAGCGGGTTCACCGTCCAATTTATGGTTCAGCAAAGCCCCTGCCAGGAAGACAATGTCTGCATCTTCCAAAGCGGCATCGGGAATTTCTTCCACAGTTAAAGCAGAGGTGGAACCCCCGTTATACAGGAAGGAACGTTCCCCGGTGGAGTTTACGCAAACGATGGATGTGGTGGTTTGCACAGTTTCATCAAAAATAGCGTAGGAAACGTCCACACCGGTTTCTTTACAGGTATCGTATACAAAATTACCGAACAAATCTTTCCCCAATTTGCAGCAAATGGAAGTGGGAACCCCTAATTTTGCCAAGTCCATGGAAGCGTTGGTGGCGCAACCGCCAACGAACATAGATGATGAATCAATATATTGCAATTCACCGGGAGTAGGCAAATGGTCAACCGGCTTAATGATAACGTCGGTAGTTACCGAGCCGATACAAAGAACTTTTTTCATAATTACTTTCATCCTCCAAGAATTGATTGGAAACATTACAAAGGAAATTATACAACAATTTCCATAAATGTCAAGGTTTTCCCCCCGTTTATTTTACCGTATCGGTGGGGCTTTCGTAAATATCGCTGGGGGTTTCGTAATCAGTGGCGGTCACACTCCAAAGAACCACATCCCCTGCGGTTTGGGCGTTTTGCAACCGTGCCAAAGAAGTATCCACGGTGTAGTCTTCATCCTCCCGCACCCGTCGGCCAACAACTGCCAATTTCCCTTGGGGCGTATCGCAAACGATGGTCAACAGTTGGTCGGTGGATTCCACGGTGATGCCGGTATACACCAGGGATTGTTCCCCCACCATAGTAACGTAATCGTAAAAAGCGCCAACCGATTCAAACTGCCCTGTGGTAAATTGGGAGACCTGGTCTTCCTGCAATTCCACCACACCGAACACTTTATAAATGGCGGCATCCTCCAGGGTATCCAGGAACAACAAGGGAGCTTGTTGGTAAAAACTTAAGGTACGGTAACCGCCCAATTCTCCCAATAACTGTTCCCCACCCCGAATGACGGTGTTTCCCCCGGGGTTCAACACAGGGGACTGATTTATGTAATAGGGAGTGCCGTAAGGGTTTTTCCGTCCGTTAAACAAATGGCTGACGTAATACACACCATCGTGTTGGATGGTTTGGGCAACAGGAAGGTTAATGTCACTCCCCGGGACGATGAGCCAACCGCCGATATCGGGGTTAATATCATACAGCGCCCCTAATTGTTGGTTGTATTCTTCGGGTAAATTCCCCTGCCCCATTTGCCCATACACATTTTTCATGGTGCGGTAAAAAGTTTTCGCCTGGTAAGGCTGGTATACCATTTGATATCCGGGAATGGCAGCCAACAAAACCAGCAACAACACGATAGCAAAACAAGCCAGCCGTTTTCTGCGACGGCGGGCTTTCACAGCATTGCGTTTCAACGCCCGAACCTGAGAAGGGTCGAACTTACCGTCAGGTTGTTGTAAACTGTCCTGTAACAACGCGTCTTTCTTTTTCATGCCGTCATCTCCTTCCTTTTCTATCATTCATCAGGCGTCACTATCGGTCACCACGGCAGGTGGCGTTTGGGAAGAAACTTCTGAGGAAGAACTTCCCACAGAGGAATGGTCATTCCCTGAAGAACCTGACGAGGGGGTGTTATTCACAGGTTGCGAAGTGACCGGAGCATAAGAAGAAACTTCACTTTCAGGAACCGAAACCGATTCGCTGACTTCGGGAGCAGAGGTGACCACC
>JAZNWL010000014.1:0-14729 GCA_045593325.1 Acutalibacteraceae bacterium
CTTATGATCCTGATGCCATGAGATAATCTCAAACTAATATTTTTTAAGTCCTTAAAACATAGGGCTTATTTAAGTGCACCTATTTTTTCATTTCCTGATTTTTTCAAAAAAGGTCTTGACTTTTAATAGTTAGTCACTCCTAATTATATATAAGTACTTATATTTTTCTTAGTTTGATTGGCAATATAAGTAAGAACCGGAATCATTCGGTAATAATCTGCTTTCATAGGGCCTAAAATTGCCATTTTTCCCTTCAAATTATTTCCTAAGTGATATTCATTGACAATTAAACTGGCTTGTTGCAAAGCGCTGTCACCCAGTTCTTTACCAAGATATACCCGTTGTTTCTCCGCTTGTTCTAAAAACGGAA
The DNA here is from genome assembly GCA_045593325.1 of Acutalibacteraceae bacterium. Taxonomy (GTDB): domain Bacteria; phylum Bacillota; class Clostridia; order Oscillospirales; family Acutalibacteraceae; genus UMGS1484. The sequence goes on from JAZNWL010000014.1 coordinate 371, forward strand.
GTAAAGATTCTCTCCTGGCAAAGAGTTCAATAACCGAAGTAGGAGAAAACTCTTTATATAAAAGCAGATTAGCCTGCCCTTCCAAATGAAGGGTACAACGCACTGCTTCTTGTACAGAATCAAAAACCATATCCAACAAGGGAGCAAATTTCAAGGTGTGAATTCCTAAAGAAACCGCCAAAGTTTGTGCCATGGCAGGGGTAATATGAGAAAGTTGTAACCCCGAAAACCGTTCATTCAGCACCGAAGCAAACTGCTCCAATTCGTCAGGTGTGATGTTGGTATCCAACCGACAAATTTTACTTTTCATAATGCCACCGGATGTGAGTATAGCAATTAAAACCGCAGAATTGCTCATGGGAAGCAATTCTAACCTCTTCAACGTAGCATTATTGTCAGTAGGGGTTGTAATCAAAGCAGTGCAACCCGTAACCTTGGCAATACCTTTTGCCGTTTCGGTAATATACTCCTCGGGGTCACCTTTAAACCTTGGTAAAAACCGATTGATTTGATACTTGGTGGCATCATCCAAAACGTAGGTGGGCATTAAACGTTCGATATAATACCGAAATCCCTCGCCGGAAGGAATACGCCCCGCGGAAGTGTGAGGTTGGAGCAAAAGTCCCCGTTCAATCAATTCGCACATATCATTGCGAATGGTGGCGGTGGAACAAACGTCATTTAATCGGTTGGAAACCGCTTTGGAACCAACAGGTTCCCCGGTTCGGATATACAGTTCAACAATGCTACCCAAAACTTGGTCTTTTCTTTGGGCAGTATCCATAATCAACGCTCCTTTTTCAAATTTAGCACTTGAAGCACCCGAGTGCTAACATGGTATAATGTACCACGATTGGATGGTTTTGTCAAGGGGTTTTGATAAAATAATTTGACTTTTTTTGACCTTTGCTTTTGCAACAAAAAACTCTCTACCTTTGCAACGGGTAGAGAGTTGAATTTATTTATTAAAATACGTAAAATATACCGTTACTGCTTTGGTTTCACCGTTGCAGTTCCCTGTGATTCTGGCGCCGCCCAAACTAATCAGTTCAGAAATTTCCACGCCTCTTTTATCACAGGAATAAACAACCACACCCTCACAATTTACCTGCACCTGGGTATCGGTAATCACGATTCTTCCACCCTTCCCCAGAATGGATTCCACGTTATTTTCATCCCGTGCGGCAACATAGCGAATTAATTTTCCGTCAATCCTTTTCAAGACGGAATCGTTTGCCTTGAGTTTTCGGTTTCTGATTTTTTTGAAAATCAACAGGATCACTCCTCAGGTAAAATGGTTAAAACAGAAAGTTCAGGTCGGTTAAAAAAACGAACGGGATAGGGATAATTTCCCAATCCCCCGCTGACGTACACGTGGCCTGTGTAAGTGTTAAACAACCCTTTATCAGTAACGTATTGATTCTTTGAGGTTAATTGGGGAAACCATTCTCCATCAAAATACAAGGGGCCTATAAAAGGGAGTTGAATCACACCGCCATGGGTATCTCCGCAAAGAGACAAATCAGGACCAAACCAGTTAAAGGCATCAAAATTAGGAATATGGGCCAACAAAATATTGAAAGAATCATCAGACGGTTTGTCAAATTCACGAAACAAATTGAACGTATCTGTATAGTAAACATTATTGATTCCATAAAGGGTTACCGAATTATCATCAATGGTGATGGTTTCTTTTTGATACAACAATGGTTTGACACCATAAGATGCAATTTCCTTTAAAAACAATTCGTCGCTATCATGTTCCCCTGGAACAAAATAAACGGGTGCAAGGGTGACCAACTGCTTCATAAGAATATGAGCATGATCCATGCCCCGGGTATCTCCGTTGGTGAACATATCCCCGGTAATGCAAATCAGATCCGGTTGCTGTTTTTCCACCGCTTTTACCAAACGCTGATTGTTCTCTCCATAGGTTGCCCCGTGGAGATCACTTAACTGTACAATGGTTATGGGTGAGTTAACTTTGGGAGTATATATTTTCGTCTCTCGGGTGGTAAAGGTATAATTTTGAATATACCAGAACACCAAAGCTATTATAAGGAAACAACATAAAAACCGAAAGAATTTATTTGTTTTGTTTTTGCCCTTCATGGCATCTCCTACTTACGATTTTGTTAATACAGAATAGATAGCATTCTTTTTAAAACCTGTGATTTGTGCGGCTCCTTTAGCAGCAGAGGTTGGGGACTCCCCTTTTTCGATTAACTTTGCCGCAATTTCTGCCGCTTGTTCCAACGTATAGGTTTCTTCCTGTTGTTCCGTTACCTCTTTCCCGTGAACAATTAAAACAAATTCCCCTTTGGGTGGAATTTGTTCGTACTGTTCAATGGCCTTGGTAAAGGTGGTGCGAATAACTTCTTCATGAATTTTGGTCAGTTCCCGCACCAACGCGATTTCCCGTTCACCGAAAGCAGATAACATATCCCGCAGGGTAGCCAGCAATTTATGAGGAGCCTCATAGAAAATCATGGTTCTTATTTCATCGGCAACCTGTTCCAGGTGTTCTTTTCTGCTTTTTTTATTCATACTCAAGAAGCCTTCAAAGGTAAACCGCCCGGAAGGCATACCTGAGATTGCCAAAGCAGTAATCAAAGCACTGGGGCCGGGAACCGAAACAACAGGAATCCCTGCCAGGTGACATTGTAACACCAGTTCTTCTCCCGGGTCAGAAATAGCAGGCATACCTGCATCGGTTACCAGTGCGCAACTTTCCCCTTGCAAAAGCCGTCCAACAATAACTTCTCCTTTTTCAAATCGGTTATGTTCAAAATAACTGATAAGTGGTTTTTTGATTTCAAATCGGTTTAATAATTTCAAGGTCACACGGGTATCTTCCGCCGCAATGAAATCCACAGATTGCAAGGTTTCTAAACCGCGGGGAGAAAAATCATTTAAGTTGCCAATGGGAGTTCCCACAACATATAACGTTCCGCTCATACATTTCTATCCTTTTGTTTGTAATATTCCTCATATATTCTGATGATTTCCGTGGTGGGATCCCCCTTATCGCCTTCCATGATCAACGGGGCTTCTATGGTTAATCCGCTCTGACTTCCCTTTTTCCCTTCAATTAAAAACAAATTGGGCTGACTGTCAAACCGTTGTTGCACCATACGCAGGCGTTTTGGTTCAATATCAACCTTTTTCATTGAAACCATCACTTCAGCCAAACGAGCGGGACGGTGGCACATACAGAACCGACCACCGAAATTCAGAACCTTTGCCGCCGCTTGACAAATATCATCCAGATTGCATTGCAATTCATGACGGGCAATGGCAAGGCCGGAAACCGGGGTAATTACACCATCATTGGCTTTCTTGTACGGAGGATTCATTACCACCAAATCATAAAAGCCTTTGGCATAGTAAGATTCAATTTTCTTCAAATCCCCTTGCCGAATGGTCAAACGATGTTCCAACCCATTTTCCTGAATAGCCATTTTCACCAAATCCACGGCGTCTTCCTGTAATTCCAAAGCATGAATTTCTTTGGGAGAGTCACAACGGCACCATAAAAGAGAGATAATACCGCAACCAATCCCTATTTCCAAAGTCTTATCGTTTCGTTTGGGGCAAGCAAAATCAGACAACAGTACACCGTCGGTACCAAAGGTATGCACCGAATCGGTAAAGATGGCAACGGTATCACCGATATACTGTTTTTTCAAATTTTTATGTTCCATTTTACAAAGGTTTTGCGGCAATGGCGGTCCAGCCACGCTCTCTGCAAATCTCCAGTACTTCAAATTTGCCTTCTAAAGAAGCCAGAACATCCTCTTCGCGGGTATCAATGATGCCACTCATAAGGTATAAACAGTCCTTTTCCATAAAATCGGTAATGGATTGATTCAACATCATAATCACGTCAGCCACAATGTTGGCACAAACCACCTGGAATTTTCCCGAAACTTTATCGGTTAAATCCCCACAAAGACCAATAAAGCGGTCAGAGACACCATTGGCATTGGCATTTTCAACAGCGGTTTTCACTGCTAAGGGGTCAATATCCACACCCACTGCTTCTTTTGCGTTTAAAAGCAATGCGGCAATGGCTAAAATACCGCTCCCGCAACCAACGTCCAACAAGGTTTCGCCGCCTTGAACGTATTTATCCAGCAGTTGCAAACACAAACGGGTGGTTTCATGGGTTCCTGTACCAAAAGCCAAACCGGGTTCCAGCACCAGTTCCACACGATCAGTATTTTGAGGTTCCTCCCAAGCGGGGCGAATCATCAATCGATTCCCAATGGGAGTGGGTTTAAAATATTTTTTCCAATTATCTGCCCAATCTTCATATTTACAAAGTGTGGTATCCAAAGTAAAAGGGATGTTGGCATTGGTAAATAATTGAGAAAGAAAATCGGTTACTTCTTTGGGATTGGCGGTTACGTCCAGATAAAAATGAATTTTCCCAACCGAACGATCCTGCTGAAGCAATTCCTCATCAATTAAATCGATATGAGCAATTTCTTCCACTTCTTGTTCCAGGTTGCGGTAATCCTCAACGTAAAAACCGCCGGTATTGACAGCACCTGCAATATCACAAGCTCGGTCTAAATCCTCACTGCCGACAGTATAAATAACCTCATTATAATCTGTATATTCCAACATAATATCCGTCCTTTAATAAATAAAGCCGATTTTTTTCATGGCTTTGCCCAAGGTACGATAAGCAATGCTTTCCGCCTTTTTGGCACTTTCCCGCCACGTTGCTTCCAAGTAATCACGATTCTTCATGAGATCTTCAAAACGGTCCTGCACGGGCTTTAAGGAGTCCACAACTGCTTCCCCAACCGCCAGTTTAAAGTCACCATAGCCTTTCCCATCAAATTCCTTTTCAATGGCATCGTAGCTCTTGCCGGTTACTGCAGAATAGATTTCCATTAAATTGTTAATCCCATCTTTCCCGGGGGCATATTTCACACAGGCATCGCTGTCGGTAACGGCACGTTTGAATTTTCTCATAATATCATCAGGTTGATCCAACATGGCTACCCAAGCGTTGATATTAGGGTCGGATTTGGACATTTTTTGGGTAGGATCCTGCAACGACATTACCCGTGCCCCAGTTTTGGGAATAAAGGGTTCGGGAACAGTGAATACATTGGGGTAAATGTTGTTAAATCGAGTGGCAATATCTCTGGTCAATTCCAGATGTTGCTTTTGGTCAGCACCAACAGGAACCATATCGGCTTGATATAAAAGAATATCTGCTGCCATCAATGTGGGATAACTGAAAAGCCCGGCAGTGGGATTGGTTTGTTTGGCAGATTTATCCTTGAACTGAGTCATACGGGACAGTTCACCAAATTGAGTATAGCAACTTAAGATCCAAGCCAACTGGCTATGGGCTGCCACGTGGGATTGAATAAATAACAAAGATTTTTCAGGGTCAATGCCCACTGCCATCAATAAAGCGTAGGTTTCTAAAACCTGTTTGCGGAGTTTGGCGGGTTCTTGACGAACCGTTATGGAGTGAAGGTCTGCCACAGTATAAATGCATTCATATTCATCTTGCATGGCAACCCAGTTACGCAAAGCACCCAAATAGTTGCCCAGGGTGAGCATACCACTAGGTTGAATTGCACTATAGATTCGTTTTTTTTCTTGTTGTTCCATTATTATCAATTCCTTTAAAGTAATCTATATCATCAAATAAACTCGCGAATCAGACAGTCTTCAGGCAACATAGATGGCTCTATCACCGGAAACTGTTCGTAATCACGCCGTAAATCAAAGGCCAATTCATAATTGGGATAATCCAGTGTCACTGTTTTTAACAGAGGCATTAAAAAAGGTTTCAGGACGGCTGGTTCAAATTCATGAAAGGTACTTAACGTATAATCCACTTGGTCCTTAAAAGGAAGCAAATACTTATCTTCCCCGTCTACCACACCGCCCCACAAATGTAATGTGCGGTAGGCATCGGAATTGCGATAAATACTGTCCCGAACCATTCGACGTGCCAATCGGATTTCCCTGGGGGGAATAATGGTATCCTGACAACCGAAGACGGTGGTTTCCACGCTAACGTAAATTGTGGTTATGTATTCAGCGGGTAAACACTCTAAAATCAAGGGGTTAAGCGCATGAATCCCTTCGAAAATAATTAAGTCTCCCGGGTTTAACCGAATGGGAATTTTTTCCTCTTTAGGAGCACTTTTATTGAAATCAAATTGAGGTAACATGCAGAACCCTTTTTCGATTAATGACAGCAAACACTCCTGAAGTTGGGGAACATTCAAGGCATGGACCGATTCGTAATCATAATCTCCGTTTTTGAGTTTTGGAGCTTTCCCTTGCCCTAAATAGAAATCATCCAAGGACACCACCAAAGAAGAAATACCATGTTCTTTAAGACCTTCTTTCAAATAGCGGGCGGTAGTGGTTTTTCCTGAGCCGGAAGGTCCCGCCAACATGACGATTTTGTGGTAGGGATTGGATGCAATTTTCGCCGCAACTTCATAAACCCTTTTTTTATAATGTTCGCAGCATTCAAATATAAACCTTTCAGGCGACTGGAGGATTTGGGGAACCAATTCATCCAAATGCCAAAGATGCTTATGAAATGGGATACCGCTCATAAAAATCATCAATCCCCTTTTTGCGCTCTAACATAGTTTCAAATCGTTCAATATATTCATACGGATATTTATAATTAAATATCCGTTCAATTTGTTGACCGTTAGGGTCTTTTAAACGACTGACACCACCTGCACCGACAGCCAGAACAGTGTGAAGTTCATTCATCATATAGATGTTGTAAAGGCAGTCGTACATCGCTTTAGACCAGCCAACATTCTCCAGATTTCCCAACATTTTACTTTGTCGATAAAGGTAATAAGGGGAATACCCTTCTTCACCCAAACGATTCTTTGCAATTTCCAACATTTGTAAAACTGATTCTCCATCGGGTGTGGTAGCAATTTCTCCCCTTGCAGTTAAAAAGGAGGAACGTTTTACTGATAGGGTATGTACTGTGATATTTTCAGGTGAGAGTTCCAGCAGTTTTTCAAGAGACTGAGAAAACCCCTGAACGGTATCTCCCGGAAGCCCTGCAATCAAGTCCATATTGATATTATCGAACCCTGCATCTCTTGCCATTTGAAAAGCATCCAGAACCTGCCGGGCGGTATGCCGTCTCCCGATGATTTCCAAAATATCATCATGCATGGTTTGAGGATTAATACTCAAACGCCCCACACCGTGTTTCTTCAACACCTGCAATTTCTCAGGGGTAATGGTATCGGGACGACCACCTTCTACGGTATATTCTTGCAGTTGCGAAAGATCAAAATACCTTTCAATGGCAGTCATAATCTGATCTAGCTGAGGAGCAGACAACTGAGTGGGTGTACCACCGCCGAAATAAATGGTTTTCAAGGTGAGGTTTAAATTCTTAGCACGCTTTGCAGTTTCTTCCAATTCTTTACACAGCAAATCCACGTATTGGGGTACCATTTTTGCCGTCTTTTCCACCGAGTGAGAAACGAAAGAACAGTAACTGCAACGAGTGGGGCAAAATGGAATGGAAACGTACAGACTGTACGCGGAGGAATCACACAATGCGGCGGCTTCGGTTTCAGCCAGATAAGTGGAATAGCATAGTTGAATCTTATCTTCTTTTACCAACAGTCGATCTTTCATATAAGACTGAACCTGCTGATGACTGCCCAGTTGCTTCAACAAGGAAGAATACAGTTTTCCGGGACGAACCCCCGTCAATACCCCCCATCTGGGCGTATATTTTAACTGTTTTTCAAAAAGATAAAATAAACACCGAGCCATGGTGATTTCCTCTTCACGAGAATCCCCACCGGGAGGACAAGTTTCGGAATAAGTAAGAGAATCATCAGAAAACAGTTTTGCATTGACTACCGTATTCCTACCGGACGAAACGAACTCACAGAAAACATCATATTGTTCCGAAGGATTCTCATAAAACTTCTCGAACTTTTCGTGAGGAAAAAACAAACGGCAAATATTTTCCATTTCATAGGAATATTCAGGACGGTTTAAAAACAATTTCATGCTTTTTGTGCCTCAATCATAAAGGGGTTACAGCTGCGTTCAATGTCCAATGTGGTGGCTTTTCCATGACCGGGATATACTTTATAATCCCCGGGTAAATCAGCCAGCAATTTCAACGATTGATACATTTGATTTTGATTGCCTGTAGGCAAATCGGTTCTTCCCTGCCCAAAGCGGAATAAGGTGTCACCAGTAATTAAGGAATCACCACAAAGGAAACAAACACTTCCTACGGTATGACCGGGCGTGTGCAAAACAAAAACAGTGGATTCCCCTAACTTAAATTTGTCATTATCCACAAAGGTAAAATCGGGGGTCAATGCCTGTTGGGTAACACCGATGTGTTCTGCCAAAGAAAAGCCGGCAGAAGACAAGCCGCAAGCATCTTTGGGGTGAATACAGATTTTGGCACCTGTCATTTCCTTTACTCTTCTGGCGGCAAGAATATGGTCATAATGGCGGTGAGTCAGCAAAATATATTGAAGAGATTCTTTTACTTGTTCTACCACATTCATTAAGGCATCACACACAAATCCGGGATCTACTAAAGCACATTTTCCTGTGGCTTCATCAGTAAGCAGGTAGGCATTATTATCCATATCCCCTACTTTAATCATTTCAACTTTCATGATAACTTACTTCCAATCGTCTGTATTCAAAATAATAGTAACAGGGCCGTCATTCTCCAGAGAAACTTTCATATCTGCACCGAAAACCCCGGCATCTACTTGCTTAACACCCTGGTTTTTCAATTCTTCCAAAAACATCAAATACAGTTCCTTTGCTCTTTTGGGTTCCATGGCGCCGGTGTATGAAGGCCTTCTGCCATGGGAGGTATCGGCACATAAAGTGAAATTGGAAACCACTAAAGCGGCACCATCCACATCCAGCAAGGATAAATTCATTTTATCATTTTCATCACTGAAAATCCGAAGATGTGCAGTCTTATCCGCCAAAAGTTTCATTTCTTCCTGGGTATCCTCCTGGGAAACACCCAGCAAAATCATCAAACCTTGCCTGATTTCACCGGTTAATTCTCCATCGGAAATAACAGAGGCAGAGGATACTCTTTGTAAAATTGCTTTCATAAATAGTTAACTCCCTGTACGGTCAACAGTGATAATATCGTTAATTTTCAAGAGTCGACCGATAATGTTATTCAAATGTTCGGTTCCTTCCGCACTGATGGTAATATAAATCTGACAGTTTCCATCTTTGGTGGCTTTGGCATTGATGGCATGCATGGGAACCCGCATACCTGTTAAAGCCAAAGAAATGTCTGCAATAATGGAGGGACGGTCCAACCCCAAAACAAACAAGGTTGCTTTGAAGCTTTTCCCTGCGGAAGAAGTCCAATGGGCTGGAATCCAACGGTCAGGATGTTCACAATTCTTGATATCTTTGGGAACGTTAGGACAATCCCGCTTGTGAATGGAAACCCCATGACCGCGGGTTACAAAGCCAATGATATTATCACCGGGCAAAGGTCCGCAACAGTTGGAGAAACGAATCAGACAGTTGTCTACCCCTTCTACCTGGACCCCTTCAAAGGAGTGGGATTTCTTTTGGGGTGTTAAAATGGGTTTGGTGGTGGTTGATTTTTTATTTCTTAAATTAACGTTATAATATTCGCGAATGCGAGGCATTAACCGTGTTAATAAAATCCCACCGTACCCGATGGCAGCAAAGAAATCGTCCAAAGAAGCAGAATGATACACCTTAGCAAAGTGTTCATAGATTTCTTGACGTTGGTCATCGTTTAAACCAATGAAATTACTGCGAACTTCCCGTTCCAACAACAATTTCCCTTCGGCAATGTTTTCATCGCGTTTTTCTTTTTTAAACCAAGCACGGATCTTCGAGCGGGCTTGACTGGTCTTGGCAATATTCAGCCAATCTCTGGCAGGGCCTCTACCTTGGGCATTTGAGGTAATGATTTCAACAATTTCCCCGTTTTTGATCTGATAATCAATGGGAACGATCCGCCCTTCCACCTTGGCACCTACCATGCGGTTCCCAACCTGGGTATGGATAGCATAGGCAAAGTCAATGACCGTTGAGCCCGCCGGCAAACTGGTTACGTCTCCTTTGGGAGTAAGGGCAAACACTTCATCCAAAGTAAGGTCGTTTTTAATGCTGGTAACAATTTCGTCGGCTTCTCCGGATACTCGTTGGGCATCCAGAATTTCACGGACCCAAGTAAGTTGTTGGTCCATATTATCCTTGGTGTTATTCACGCCAACCTTATATTTCCAGTGAGCGGCGATGCCGTATTCAGCTGTATGATGCATATCCCAGGTACGAATCTGCACTTCAAAAGGAATTCCTTCCCGGTCAATCACCGTGGTATGAAGGGACTGATATTGGTTTTGCTTCGGGGTAGAAATATAATCTTTAAACCGCCCGGGAATGGGTTTAAACACGTCATGAATAACCCCCAAGGCATTATAACATTCATTCACTGTATCAACGATTACACGAACCGCGTAAATGTCAAAAATTTCGTCAAAATTCTTGCCTTGCATATACATTTTCCGGTAAATCCCGTGAATAGATTTCACACGACCTTCAATGTATATTTCTTTACCGATGGCAGTGTTCAAACAGTTGGATATCCGACTTTTAATGGTATCCAAAAACTCTTTACGATCTTTCTGACGCAAGGTAAGAGCACTGATAATTTCACCGTAACCGATGCCATCCAGTTGTCGGATGGACAAATCTTCCAGTTCCTCTTTCACGCCGCGGATCCCAAGACGGTGAGCAATAGGAGCATACACTTCAATGGTTTCTAAAGCAATATCCCGACGTTTTTGTTCCCGTAAAGAATCAATGGTTCGCATATTATGAAGACGGTCACAAAGTTTAATAATAACCACGCGAACGTCTTCCGCCATGGAAAGAAGCATTTTTCTAAGGTTTTCCGATTGTTGTTCTTCACGGGAATAATAAGGAACTTTCCCCAACTTGGTAACCCCATCTACCAATAAAGCAACTTCTTTACCAAAGAATTTTTGCACAGTTTCATTGGTAGCATCGGTATCTTCCACAACGTCATGCAAAAGAGCTGCACAAATAGATTCGGTATCCATACCAAATCCTGTTAATATCAATGCCACGTTGATGGGATGCTCAATATAAGGCTCCCCGGAACGTCGATTTTGCCCTTCGTGACACTCGGTGGCATAATCCAACGCCCTTACAATGGTATCATAATCATAATTACTGTTTTCGGAAACAGCTTGGAGTAAATTATCTCTTTGAGAAAGATATTTTGTCATACATTTATCACCGTTATGATTGAAGTTTCAATAAAATAGATGAAGTGGACAAATCCCGCTTTTGGAAGGGATTTAAGAAGGTAAGAGTAAACAGATATCCATCGTATTCCTTAGCAATAAACTCGAATTCATGGAATACCTCAAGACAAACAAGTAATTTACCAAAAGAAACCTGACCTTTCAGGCGAAGGTGAATTTCTTCCAACGTTGTGATTTTCGTGTTTGTGAATGATTTTATATATCGATATAAAATAGCCAATTCTTCTCGGGTGGGTAACAAACGCTTTTTCTCATCATCCGTTAGTTGTTCCCCCACCATAAACCGTTCAAAGAGAATCATATCACGGAACATGTTGTCATCATCATTCTGACTCGGTCGGAAATCCTGAATTGTTACCGAAAATCCTGGTCTATTTTTATAGGTGGTATATCGGAAAATAACAGCCAAGTCCATACGATCCCCTATTTGGAAAGGGAATTCTTTCAAAGTCATCCCAAATTTCATGCAAGTTACCGTAATATTATCCCGACAAAGGGTTAACCGTAAACTTTTGCCGTTACCAACAGGATTCACAGTTTTCAATTCCATATTCATCAATGCAAATTGAGGAACAGGATTTTCACATCCAAAGGGTGCCAGTGGCAGTAATTCAAAAGCCATACCCTCGTTGATACCAATGGGATTTAACTTGCAATCAATAGCAAGACTGGGTATGGGACGATCACCTTTAGACTTTGCATAGTCATTAATGGCTTTACGAAATTCGGGTATCTTATCCGATTGCAAGGTAAGACCTGCCGCCAGCGGATGACCGCCAACCTGCGTTAAATAATCAGAACAGGCAGAGAGCGCCTCAAAAATGTCAAACCCGTCAATACTACGGGCAGAACCTTTAGCAATTTCATCATCAACAGAAAGTACAATGGCAGGCTTTCCGAATTTCTGACACAAGCGGGAAGCAACAATCCCCAAAACACCGTGATGCCATTGATATCCTGCGACAACAATAACCCGATCAAAAAAACGAACTTTATTTTCTAACAGTTCCTCCAAAGAGGATTCCCACACATTCAGCTCAACCTCTTGACGAAGCAAATTTTCATGACAAATTTCTGCCGCCAGCAAACGCGCTTCGTTGATATCGTCGGTAGTCAATAAACGAAACGCCCGCAAGCTATCACCCATGCGACCTGCTGCATTGAGTTTGGGGGCGAGACCAAAAGCAACTTGCTGGGCGGAAATTTCATCGCCGGTGATTTCTGCCGCCAAAACAAGTTCCTGAATCCCGATTCGGCTGAGTTCGTTTACTTTTCTAAGGCCTTGAATCACCAGTAAGCGGTTTTCGTCCACCAAAGGAACCACGTCAGCAATGGTGCCGATTGCCACTAAATCCCCATACTCTTCCATCATTTCCTCACAGGAACAGCCTTCCAGGGCGCAAATCAATTTGAATGCAACCCCAACCCCTGCATAATCAGCAAAACAATCTGCAGGCATACCCAAGTGTGGGTCAACCAATGCAACCGCATTAGGCAAATTTTCCGATGGTTGATGATGATCGGTAACAACAACGTCAATATCCCAGGAAGCAGCATATTCAATTTCGTCCACAGCTGAAATTCCGTTGTCTACCGTGATAATCAAACTAACGTCATTTTGTTTTAATTTGAGAATTGTGTTTTTATGAAGACCATAACCGTCATCTAACCGTTGGGGAATGTCGCAAAGAACGTTACAACCCTTTTCTTTTAAATACATGTATAACAAAGAGGATGCGGTTACACCGTCTGCATCATAATCCCCACAAACAGCAATGATTTCACCATTTTCAATGGCGGTTTGAATTCGTTCAACCGCTTTGCTCATATCAGGCAATTCAAAAGGATCGGATAATTGCTGATCGCTGTTGATAAATTCATCAATATCATAGGGGTCAACGTATCCCCGCCCCGAAAGAATCAAAGCGGCCATTTGGCTGATATTACATTCTTCGGCCAACTCTTTGGCAAGAGCCAAATCAACCGATTTCAAATTCCACTTCTTTCGTGCCAAAATTCGTCATTCCTTAAAAAAATCTCTTAATAGACATTATACCACTTAATAGCCTTGATGTCTATGGTAAATTTACAAAAAGAACAAAACAAATTTCTTATCACAGACCATGATTTTTGTAATTTTAACTTGACAATCCAAAGGGTCTGTGGTACTATTTGTTGGTAAAATGCGTTTGTAGCTCAGGTGGATAGAGCAACTGCCTTCTAAGCAGTGGGTCCGGGGTTCGAGTCCCTGCAAGCGCGCCAAAAGGAAGCACTTGCTACGTTCGCAAGTGCTTCTTTTGTCCCTTTGAGAAAAAATGCAGATTTTGTCGAAATAAGGCTTTCTTTGTCTTTTTCGTAATTGACACCCCCCTTTATGTTTGGTATAATAAAAAGAAAAGGAGGGATCAGTGATGGATTTTGCAACCAAGTTAAAATGTTACCGAAGAATGTTAAATTTTACTCAAACCGACATTGCTGATGCCATAGGGGTTGACCGTTCAACCTATTCCTATTACGAAACCGGTAAAACTCTGCCAACCTCCGAAGGTATTCGGTTGCTTTCCCGGTTGTTTGGCGTTTCACCCGCAACGCTTTTAAACGAAAAACCGAAAGAGCCACCAAAGCCCAGGCAACCCATGATGTTGCACGACAGTGGTCCGGAAATGTTTTTTGGCAAAAAAGAAAAACAAGACGTTGATATGTCCTTCCCCGACTTAACCCAGGATGAAAAGGAACTACTGACACGGTATCGGGTCATGAAAGCCGCCGAAGCCAATGCAACCAACTCTGCCGATCCTAAAGGCGAAATTATCAGAAGATTTCTTTTAGAAAATTATAAATAGCAAAGGAGTGACTAACTATTAAAAGTCAAGACCTTTTTTGAAAAAATCAGGAAATGAAAAAATAGGTGCACTTAAATAAGCCCTATGTTTTAAGGACTTAAAAAATATTAGTTTGAGATTATCTCATGGCATCAGGATCATAAG
>JAZNWL010000015.1:0-5880 GCA_045593325.1 Acutalibacteraceae bacterium
TGGTGGACCTAAAGGGATTCGAACCCTCGACCTCTCGGATGCGAACCGAACGCTCTCCCAACTGAGCTATAGGCCCGTTTACCGCTTTATTATATAACTCTTTGAAAAGAAAGTCAAGAATTAGAATAATAATTAAAAATATCCATAATTCGCACTTGAATAACAACACAAGATATAGTATAATATTATCTAATTGTAAGTATATGTATATTTCGTTTGTTTTTGGGTGAGTTTTATGGATTGTGAAAATAAAAATCCTTTTATATCTGCAGATGAATTGCGCCGTCAACAGGCGTTTTCTCTGCGTAATCGCACCTTGTTATTGGAGCGTTTCGGCCACACCCCCAAAGCCTGTGTTCATATATTCGGCTGTCAACAAAACGTCAGCGACGGTGAACGGTTGCAAGGCATGTTGGTGGAAATGGGTTTTGAGTTTACCGAAGATCTTGAGGAAGCCGATTTGGTGTTGTTCAACACTTGCGCAGTGCGGGAACATGCACAATATCGCGCCTTGGGTAACGTTGGTGCCTTGAAACATTGGAAGGCGGTACGGCCTGAACGGTTGATCATTCTTTGTGGGTGCATGGTACAGCAACCTCACGTAGCAGAAAAAGTGAAAAAATCCTATCCTTACGTGAGTTTGGTTCTGGGTACCCATCATCAGTATAAACTGCCTGAAGATTTGAACCGCTTTCTGGTTGGTACCAAACGCGTTTTTGATATTGGGGAAGAAGACGGCGGTATTGCCGAGGGACTTCCTGTTTATCGCTCCGGGGTAAAGGGCTGGCTTCCCGTGATGTACGGGTGCGATAATTTTTGCACTTACTGTGTGGTTCCTTACGTTCGCGGCCGGGAACGGAGCCGTTTGCCTGAAGATATTCTCAAAGAAGCCAGAGAAATGGTAGCGGCAGGGTATAAGGAGATTACCCTGTTGGGGCAGAACGTGAACTCTTACGGAAAAACCCTGGACAACCCCATTTCCTTTGCACAACTGTTGCGCATGGTCAATGATATTCCCGGAGATTTCCGCATTCGGTTTATGACGTCTCATCCCAAAGATTGCACTGAGGAATTGTTATTGGCAATCCGCGACTGTGAAAAGGTGGCCAAACATCTGCATTTGCCTGTGCAATCGGGTTCTTCCCGTATTTTGAAACAAATGAATCGGGTGTATGACCGTGAGAAGTATCTTTCCCTTGCCCATCGTGCCAAGGAATTGATTCCCGATTTATGCATGACCAGTGATATTATTATCGGTTTTCCAGGGGAAACCTATGAAGATTTTTGTGAAACGGTTTCTCTTGTAGAGGAAGTGGGATATTCCGCATTATATACCTTTATATATTCTCCCCGCGAGGGTACGCCTGCTGCAACAATGGAAGATCCTGTCTCTCAGGAAGAAAAAAGCCAATGGTTACAGGAACTTGCTGCTTATCATGAAAAATGGGCGGCGGAGGTTACCGCTGATTTCGTGGGGAAAACCTTCCGTGTTCTTTGCGAAGGGGAGAAGGGGGACGGAATTTACCTGGGAAGAACCGATGAAAACATTCTCATGGAATTTGAAGGAAACCCTTCCATGGTGAATACTTTTGTTGATGTAACTGTTACCACAGCGCTTTCTTTTGTGCTGAAGGGGCAGGTTCAATCATAAATTCTAATTTGTATTTTTATTAAGGAGGACATTACAATGTCAGACATTATTTCTTTAGCCAGACAATTAGGGGCCGCTATCCAGGAGCAAGATGCTTATTTGGAATATCAAGCCGCTAAAGCCGCCAACGACAATGATGAAAAACTTCAAAATCTCATTGGCGAATTCAATTTGCTTCGGATGTCTTTAAGTGCTGAATTGCAAAAAAGCGAAGAAGAAAAAAGCCAAAGCAAAATTGATGAGTTGAACAATCAACTGCAAACCACCTATAACGCTGTTATGGAAAATGAATCCATGCAGAATTTCAATCGTGCAAAAACCAACATGGACCAATTAACCAATAAGATTACTTCTATTATTGCCATGTGCATTGAAGGGGAAGACCCTGAAACCTGTGAACCTGCCAGTTGCTCCGGTAGTTGTTCTACCTGCGGCGGTTGCCACTAAGATTGATTCAAAATTTCAGGTAAAAGAGGAAGTAATATGGCCGGTCTTTCACCCATGATGCAACAATATCTTCAAATTAAAGAAGAACATCCCGGAACCATTGTGTTCTTTCGGCTGGGGGACTTTTATGAAATGTTCTTTGAGGATGCCAAATTGGTTTCCAGAGAACTGGAGTTGACCCTTACCGGGCGGGACTGCGGTTTAGAGGAACGGGCACCCATGTGCGGTGTTCCTCATCACAGCAGTGAAACCTACATTGCCCGTTTGATCGACAAGGGATATAAAGTAGCCATTTGCGAGCAGGTGGAAGACCCTGCTTCTGCAAAGGGCTTGGTTCGCCGTGAAGTTGTTCGCATTGTTACCCCCGGAACGGTTACCGAACGTTCCATGTTGGAAGATGGGTCCAGCAATTATCTGGCATCCATTTTCAAATATCGCGACGGGTGTGCTATTTGTTTTGTAGATACCTCCACCGGCCAACTTCTTCTGACTTCGTTAGGGAAAGAACGGGTCAATGAATCGTTGATTTGTGAATTGGGTCGCTTTATGCCCAAAGAAGTAATTATGAATCAGAATGCGGCAGACGGTCTGGTTATTTCCTTTATCCAAAAGAAGCTGGGCTGTTGTTATGGCGTTATGGATGAGGCATCTTTTGACCCTCGTACATACACCAATCTGGTTTTACAACATTTTAAGGTTGACAAACCGGATGACTTGAAAATAGACCCCGATTCAGCAGGGCTCTATTGTGTTGCTGCCGCATTGGATTATTTATTTGAAACCCAAATGACAGGATTGGAAAACATCAATAAAATCGAAATTTATTCCGACAAAGAGTTTATGCAAATGGATTTGTCTGCCCGTCGGAATCTGGATTTGTTTTCCAATACCAAATCGGGACATACCAGAGGTTCATTGTTCTGGGTGCTTAACCGAACCTGTACTTCCATGGGGCGGCGTATGCTCACCAACTGGTTAGAACGTCCTTTGCTGCAACCTTCGGAAATTAATCGTCGATTACACGGAGTCAGTGAACTTTACAACGATGGGGCTTTTGTTGCCCAGTTGGCAGATACTTTGAGTTCCATTACTGACTTGGAACGGTTGATGACTCGTATCGTTTTCCGTTCTGCCAGCCCCAAAGATATGTTGGATTTAGGCCACGGCGTTGGTGCTTTGCCTAAACTTCGCTCCATGCTGGCGGGGTGTCAATGCGATATTTTAAAATACATCTATCGTGACATTGATGAACTGCAAGACGTGGGGGAACTGATTTTAAGTGCTATTGATGAAAAAGCTCCCAAGAATTTGAAGGACGGGGGCGTTATCTTGTCCGGCTTTGATGCCGAGTTGGATCGCGTGCGAGAAGACGGAGTTAATGGACGGGATTTGATTGCCGAAATGGAAGCTTCGGAAAAAGAGAAAACCGGCATTAAAAATTTAAAAATTAAATATAATAAAGTTTTCGGTTACTATATTGAAGTAACCAACTCCTTTAAACACTTGACCCCCGAACATTATATTCGAAAACAAACTACAGTCAATTCCGAACGGTATATTACTGAAGAATTGAAAAATCTGGAAGGTCGTGTTTTGGGAGCGACCGATCGAGCCATTGCCATGGAACACGAGATTTTCAATCAAATTCGCGAAACCTTAGGCAAGAGTTTGTATCGTGTTCAGCAAACCGCGGTTGCCATTGCAACCCTGGATGTGTTGCGTTCTTTGGCAGAAGTTGCCATTGATCGAAATTATTGTTGTCCAACCATTGCCACTGACGGTCGTTTGATGATCAAAGAGGGGAGACATCCTGTAGTGGAAACTATCTCAGATGTACCCTTTGTACCCAATGATTGTATTCTGGATGAAGAAAACAACCGTTGTGCCATTATTACCGGCCCCAATATGGCAGGGAAGTCCACCTTTATGCGGCAGAATGCCTTAATCACCATCATGGCGCAAATCGGGTCTTATGTCCCCGCCAAAACCGCCCACGTGGGAATTGTGGATGCGGTGTATACCCGTGTTGGTGCTTCGGACGACTTGTTTATGGGGCAATCTACCTTTATGGTGGAAATGAGTGAGGTTGCCAATATTTTGAAAAATGCAACCAAACACAGTTTATTGATTTTGGATGAAATCGGACGGGGGACTTCCACCTATGATGGAATGGCCATTGCCCGTGCTGTTGTAGAATATATTTCTTCCCGGAAATTAGGCGCTAAAGCCATGTTTGCCACCCATTACCATGAGTTAACGGTTCTTTCCGAAACTTTGGAAGGGGTGAATAACTACAACGTTGCAGTTAAAAAACGGGGAGAAAGCATAACCTTTTTACGGCGTATCCTTCCCGGCGCTGCTGACCGCAGTTACGGAATTGAAGTTGCCGCTCTGGCGGGGGTTCCCAAAGAATTGGTGACCCGTGCCCGTGAAATTTTGAAAGATTTGGAATCCGGGCAGACTCATGAACCAGCTTTGATTTCGAAAAATGTGGAAGATTCAGGACAACTTACCTTTGGTAGTATGCCTGATAATCCCGTAGTACAGCGGTTAAAACAAATTGATATGGATACCTATACACCCATTGAGGCATTGAATTTACTATACGAGTTAACAGAACTCTCCAAACAGTTATAAGGTGGTGACAGTTGTGGCAAAAATTCACGTGTTGGACAAGCATACTGCTGAATTGATTGCAGCGGGGGAAGTTGTAGAACGTCCTTCCTCTGTGATCAAGGAAATGGTGGAAAATGCTTTGGATGCCGGCGCCACCCGCATTGCCGTTGAAATCAAAGACGGCGGGATTTCTTATATTCGGATTACCGATAATGGTTGCGGCATTGCCCGTGAAGACGTTGCCAACGCTTTTTTACGTCACGCTACCAGTAAAATTCGAACCGAGGACGATCTGGAAGCCATTGCTACCCTTGGTTTTCGCGGGGAAGCACTGGCAAGTATTGCCGCCGTTACCCGTTTAGAATTATTAACCAAAACCAAAGAGGACGATTTCGGCACCTGCTATCGCATTGAAGGTGGTGAAGAAATTTCTTGTGAAGATATCGGTTGCCCCGAAGGGTCCACCTTTTTAATTCGAGACTTGTTTTATAATACTCCTGCCCGTATGAAGTTTTTGAAAACCAATGTGGCAGAAGGAAATGCGGTTGCGGATGTGATGGACCGTTTGGCACTTTCCCATCCTTCGGTGGCATTCCAGTTCATTCGGGACGGTAAAAAAATCATTTCAACCCCTGGGGATGGAAAATTGTATTCTGCAATTTATGCTGTGTTTGGCAAAGATTTTGCCCAGCAGCTGTTGCCTGTTGAATATACTAATGGGTCGGTGCGATTAACAGGGTTCACTGTAAAACCCCTTGCGGCACGAAAAAATCGCAGTATGCAGTTGTTTTTCGTCAACGGTCGTTTTGTAAAAACAGGCACCGGTGCTGCCGCATTGCAGGAAGCTTATAAAAACAGCATTATGGTTGGGAAGTTTCCTGCCGGTGTGTACCATCTGGAATTTCCCTTTAGTGAGATTGACGTCAACGTGCATCCCGCAAAAATAGAAGTTCGTTTTTCCAATGAGCGGATAATTTTTGAAACGGTTTACTATGGGGTAAAAAATGCTCTGGAGCAGTCTGACAAACGGCCGGATATATCCCTGCCTGTGGATCATGCTGTGGCTTTGCCCGTAAAGGAAAATTCCCGATTGAAACCTGCTTCTGCTGCTTTCCAGAAACCTTTATCACAACAAAAACCTATGGAGCCAGAGCAGGGGAAGCAAA
>JAZNWL010000016.1:0-1712 GCA_045593325.1 Acutalibacteraceae bacterium
TATTTACCCAGCGGTACTATGCCGAGGGGTTATCCGGGGCGGTGAAGGGATAGAAGCCCGTTCTTGCAAACAGTTTATTTTCTCATAACCGGGAAAGGTCCCTGGTTTTGAGATAACTAATGCTTGTTTGCAAGAACTCGCCACGCCCGAGCCGCAGGTATATTGTGCCAAGTTATCGTTTGTGGTAAAATACAGAAAAGAATTTAGAGAGAACGAGGCGAAGAGGATGTTATTCGAACTATTTTTTACCTTTGCCAAAATCGGTTTGTTCACCTTTGGTGGCGGCTATGCCATGATTGCGCAAATCAAGGAGACCGTGGTGGAGCAAAAGGGTTGGCTTGATGAAGAGGAATTGATGCAGATCATTACGGTGGTGGAGTCCACGCCGGGGCCGCTTGCTATCAATATGGCCACTTACGTGGGCTATAAGAAAAAGGGTTTGGCAGGAAGTGCACTGGCCACCCTTGGGGTAGTTTTGCCGTCCTTGGTGATTTTATATGTGATTTCACTGTTTTTGGATGCCTTTCTGCAGAATAAATATGTGGCCTACGCTTTTGCGGGAATCAAATGCGGAGTGGCGTTTTTGATTTTACGGGCCGGAATCGATATGTTAAAAAAGCTGGAAAAGCGGGTGATTCCATGCCTTACCTTTGGGCTTGTGTTTGTGCTGCTGATTTTGTTTGATTTATTGTCGGTGTCCTTTAGTTCCATCTGGTTGATTTTGCTGGGCGGAGTGCTGGGAATCGTGCTCTATGCCGTTCTTTTTCCAAAGAAGGAGGTGGAGCCATGATTTACCTGCAACTTTTTTGGGAGTTTTTTAAGATTGGTTTGTTCTGCTTCGGCGGAGCCTTCGGAATGATTCCTCTCATTGAAGAAACGGTCGTAAACCGCGGATGGTTGACGGAAAGCGAATTCTTCAACTTAATCGGTGTGTGTGAATCCACGCCGGGACCGATCGCGGTGAATACGGCGACTTATGTGGGTTCCGTCATGGGAGGACCCCTGGGAAGTATTGCCGCCACATTGGGAGTGGTGCTGCCGTCCTTTCTCATTATCCTGCTGATTGCATCCGTGTTGAAAAACCTGACAGCTAACAAGTATTTTAAGGGCTTTATGCGGGGCGTAAAGCCGGTGGTGGTAGCACTGATCTTATCTACGGGAAGTATACTTTTGCTAAAAACCGTGGGATATACCGGACTGCAGGCTTTTTCTGTGGATTTGGTGTCTGTGGTGATTCTGGTGCTTCTTTTGGGGATTTATTTCGGGGTTACACGTCTTTGGAAAAAGAAGCTCAGCGCCGTGAAGATTATTTTGTTGTCTGCGGGGTTGGGGGTAGTGGTTTCTATGGTATTTGAAGCGGTGAAAGTGTAATGCGGTTGTAAGATCGAAAGCGTAAGGAATGTCGTTTGTGGGAAAATTATGTCGTTCATGGAAAAGTAGTTGCGGACGATGAAACGAAATTGATAAGTAAGAAAATGAGAAATCCCCTCTGCGGAACGAGAAACGATTGTTCCAAAGAGGGGAATTTTAGTTCAATTACGATACTCATACTGTTATCGGTACAGAATCCGCTTGATGGTATCCTCGGAAAGATGATACTCTGTGGCAAGGCAGGACACGGTGACGCCGGTCTGCTTCTTTGCGCGGATTTCATGGTTTCTTGCTTCTAACAGCTTCTTTGTGCCGGACTTGCTTCCCCATGCTTTGCGGGT
>JAZNWL010000017.1:0-58099 GCA_045593325.1 Acutalibacteraceae bacterium
CCTTTGGCGAGTGATATTGCTACGCAGTGATATTCGGCTAAAGCCGAGTGATATTGGGCTTCGCCCAGTTTTATGGCGAATATAATATCACTGAAACCGTAGGTTTCAATATCACATTTTGCGCAAGCAAAATATATCACTCCGGTGCAGACGGAATATCACTAAGAACTAACGATTATGTGAGAGTTCGAATTCATACGCAAAAACAGCAAAAATATCTTTTTCATAGCTCATAGACAAAGAAAAACCACCCAATCGGGTGGTTTTTTCTTTTATGAAAGCCAATGCTCCAACCCGAGCGCCGATTTCAATGTCCTTCAAAAGGAGTTTTCTTTTCCATTTAATTTCAAGAGAATCACATGGGTGCTTGATGGCGATACGGTAATGTACGGTGGCGCATTGGATTTAAGAGCAACATTGGAATATGATTTTTCGGCGGAAAAAGAATTTTCTTACAAAAACCTGGGAATGAATGAAATTATCAAGCATTTAGCGGTTTTTATTTCCCGTCTTTGGCAAATTCATATTTTTTCCGAAGGCAACACAAGAGCAACCGCCGTTTTCTTTATTAAATATCTTCGCACGTTAGGTTTTGACGTTACCAATGACATTTTTGCCGAAAATGCTTGGTATTTCAGAAATGCACTGGTCAGGGCAAACTATACAAACCTGAAAAAAGGTGTTCACGAAACAACTGAATACTTAGAATTATTTTTAAAGAATTTATTGCTGGGCGAACAAAATCCCCTTAAAAACCGAGATATGCACATCAGCGGATCATTGTCTGCTCCAAAGTGCAACGAGGAGAAGGAAGATTGCACTTTGGATTGCACTTTGGATGAAATTGCCGTCTTAAACCTATTGAAGACCGACGGCAAACTGACCCAAAAGCAAATTTCAGAAAGCATTAAAAAATCTGAAAGAACCGTAAAAACAATTACGTCTGCTCTGGAAAAAAAAGGATTTATTACCAGAGTGAATGGCAAACGGTTCGGATATTGGAAAGTACTTCGATAAATATAAGGTGATACGGCCCATACGGTGTATGCCTTGTCAACACTTTTTTCACAAAACTCCAAAAAAAGCATACACTGAAAGCAGGGTGGCAAAATTTTGTGGTCCCTTTCAGATACCGGGGAGTGCAGGGCCCGTACTCCCCGGAGAATATTTTCACAAAAAAGTGAAAAACTATTGACATATTTTGATTTTTTGGGTATTCTATAAGTGTAAAAATACTTTCAGGAGGTATCATACTATGGAAGAAAAAAGAACGTTTTGGATTATCGCTGTGATTGCCGCTTTGGTGGCTGTTTCTGCTGCGGTAGCATATTTTGTAGTCCGCTATCTTCGTGCTCAATCCTGCGAAGAACTGTTGGATGAGTATGACGATTATGATTACGATTATGACTGCGACTGTGACGGTTGCGATTGCGACGCTGAACCTGCCGCACAATAATTCATAAAACAATCAAAACACGCCAAGTCTTGTAGAAAGGCTTGGCGTGTTTTTTTGTCAAGAAAAACCCAGCCGCTCGTGATAAACGGCTGGGAAAAGGTTAATTCTTTTTATTATTCTTGTATAATCGCTGTGAAAAACAAGACACCTTCTTCATATTTGATATAGACATTGGTACCGGTAGCACCGTCATTGGTTCCCAAAGATGTTGATAGCAACCCTTCTGTTTCAAGATTATCAATCACAGCATCATGATAGTAGTTCTCTCTTTGTGAATATAATTCACTATTGGCAACATCAAGTTGGTTGAACAAATTACGAGCACCAATGGCATTCACATTATATACGGTGTATGTTACTTCCGTCAAACGCCATGTGGCAAATGTTCTACGAAATGTGTATACCTTTTCAGCTGAATATCCGTACAACTCATCCTGCTCATAATACAACTCTAAGTGTCCGTTTATGTCATTTGTTTGTGAAAGCGTAGGTCTTCCCTTCATCCATTTTAAATATGATTTTGTCATATAAAAATACAGATTTGGCTCTTCCGAACTAAAGGAAACATCATGATAAATGAATGAACCAACAACAAGAAATAGCATACACAAAACCAAAGAAACGATAACTACTATTTTTTTCATATTGTCACCTCAAAAAATCATCTTCTAGTATATATAGACTTTGCCTTTTGTATTGAATTTTTAATGCGTATAATATACATTTTATCGTTCTTGGACATTGCTGAACTTAAATTTTTCTCTTTTTGGGAATTACTATGCGCCGCATAATATATAGCTCGATCAGTTACTTTCACAATTATTGTAGCATGATATAGTCTTCCGTTGCGTTTATTTGCAAAATACATAACGTCCCCTTTTTGAATATTATACCATCTGACGATTTTTGAAATTTCAGAAACAGATGAAATATTTATTACAGAATTGTTCCTGAATTTATCATAAAAATAGTTATATTGCTTTTGAACCAATCGCCAAGAGGCGCTAACATCCCAATTATAAGCGAAATTATTATGAAGCAATCCTTTTATACTTCTTGTTTGACCAAGCCTATACGAATACCAAGCATCATCCATCGGATATCCACCTGCATATACACACTGTGAAACAAAATTTGCGCAATCTTGACCATATGAATAATATTGCTTATTTCTGCTACCATACCACTTTTGTGCATAGTTTACAGCCGCAGTTCGATTATAGGTATATGTATCAAACAATCCCGCAGGATAAGATAAATAACCTTGACAATCCATGAAATTGCACGCTGAATTTTCGCAGTATGCAAACAAGTTGTACCCTATAATAGTCCCACTTGCACCTAAATAAGTAGCATCATCCCCATTCACAAACCGCCCGATAGTGGGATCATAATACCTCGATTGGAGATAGTACATGCCAATTTCCCGATCGTAGTAATAGGTGCGGTAAAGGTAGGGGTTTACGTTGGTGATCTGAATATCGGTATGGTCTTCCAAAACAGTGGGAACGCCCCAGGCATCGTAGGAGTAGCGGGCTACGGTTTCGCCGGTTTCATCCACAAGGGCAATTACGTCCCCTTGCAGGTTTTTCAGGAAAGAAAACAAGTTGCCGTTATAGGAAATCCCGCAAACCTGATCCTGGTTATCATACAAGGGAATGAGGGTTTTATTTTGCCAGGTTTCCCGCAGGATCTTGGTGCCTTCCAACAGGTAATCGTGGCGGATATCGTTCACGGTTTTGGAAGTACGGATACCGTTGGCGTTATACATATAATCGCAACGGCAGACTTCGTTATAATCCTCATCACATTTGATGAAGGTTAATAATTCACGGCCTTTGCCCCAATAAAGACTATGGGTATCCATATAAATAATGGGGTTGCCTTGTTCATCATAGTCAATCCACTTGCCGTCCACTTGGGTGAGCAAATCTTTCCAGGTGGGTGCTCCGTATCCGTAGGAATAGGTCTTGCCGTTTTTACTGCGAATATTCCCGTAATTATCGTAGGTCATTTGGTTGATGACCACACCGTTTTTGGTTTCGGTAAGCAGTTGCCCTAACACATCATAGGTATATTCGGTCACGTCGGTAACCTGTCGTTCATGGAAGATAACACCTTCGTCGGTAACTTCGGGTTCTTTTAAAGTGTAAACTTCAGTCACCTTGGTGATGCGCTCTTCGGCATCATACTCATAGGAAAGGGTAGAGCCGTCGGAGAAAACGATTTCTTTTACAAGCCCGGTTGTGGGAGAGGATTTGAGTTTGGCATTGTCTTTATGAATCTGGGTGGCTTCACCACTTTGGTAAACGAACTGGCGGTAAGAGAACCCTTTTCGCAGTTGCAGTTCCTCAAACTCTTTTCTGCCGAAGGAATCGCTCTTACTGTGGAACACAACGTCCGGCAACCCTGCGCCGAAGGTTACAACAGGGTCCCCGTTTTCGGGATATTCGTAGGAAAGAGTATATTCCATAGGAACCCCTTCCGGGTTATTCCACGTCATAACCTTTTGCACCATTTGACCATCATCGTTATAGTGATAGGCAACGGAACAAACCAGAGTTTTGGCAGTTACCAGGTCATTGGAATAGGTGGCATCATACTCTTTGGCAGTTACCAAAACACCCTTTTCATATACATAAGTATATAATTTTCTACCATTGATGTCAAGGGTTTGGGTGATGTTGCCTGCACCGTCGTACACGTATTTATAGGATGCCAGTTTCGTGCCCCATTGGTCATACCAGGTTTCCCCAATCATTTGACCCAAGCCGTTATAGGTGGCTTCCATGCGCTCGCCGTTGGCGGCTTGGGGTTGCCACTGGGTAGTATCTGCAAAACTATGATTTTTCAGCAAGTTGTTAATATTGCTGACTATGCAAATAAATCGTTTAAAAAGGAAACCAGCCATTCACTAGGAACGGCTGGAAACGATTATTTCCGTTTTTTTGAACAAGCAAAACCAGGAAAACTATCACCTATTACTTTCAAAACCAATACTTTGGGTTTATAAAGAAATTTAGAAAACCAAACTTATTAATTGAAAAACTAAGACGAAAAAGCTAAAATTAACATGACGACAAAAGCTATAAAATGAGTAATCACGACTAAAAAATTACTTGTTTTATATTCTTTTCTAATCAAAAACCATCGAACGCTGTTAATAATCATACTAATAAAAAATAGTATAGACATCGTAAGCCATGTATAATCAATCATAACTTCACCCACCACTTAAAATTAGAAATTGTTACGGTCTTCCATTTATACCAATATCCTAGTTTCACCCATCTACTATTAATAATATATATATACTTTTTGTTTTCCTTAATTTTATAATTAAAGGAGATGCCAATTCTTATTGATTTCCCTTTTTTCTTTTTAGCAATTACAGCACTTATGATTGCGGACGCGATAGAATCAATCCCTGCAACAACCCCAATCGCTTTGCTTACAGTTGGTTCGGGAATAAAACAAGCAATTATACCAATCACCGCCATCGTATAACTCCTATTTGTAAAATATGTTTCAATATCTTGCCAAGGAACGGTTATTTGAATAGAAATATAGTTAGTAGTTTTTGTCCAGGTAGCTTTTGGCCAAATCCCCTCATCATCAAATAAATTAATAGGATTATTCCAACAATAAGTAACCATATCATACTGAATCAGGTTTTCTAATTCAAACAAGGATACTATTGCATCATCTGCATTAATAAACCGCCCGATAGTGGGATCATAATACCGGGATTGGAGATAGTACATGCCGATTTCCCAATCGTAGTAATAGGTGCGGTAGAGGTAGGGGTTTACGTTGGTGATTTGAATATCGGTATGGTCTTCCAAAACGGTGGGAACACCCCAGGCGTCGTAGGAATAACGAGCAACGGTTTCACCATTATCATCCACAAGGCCAATTACGTCCCCTTGCAGGTTTTTCAGGAAAGAAAACAAGTTGCCGTTGTAGGAAATCCCGCAAACTTGTTCCTGGTTGTCATACAAGGGAATGAGAGTTTTATTTTGCCAGGTTTCCCGCAGGATCTTGGTGCCTTCCAACAGGTAATCGTGGCGGATATTGTTTACGGTTTTGGAAGTACGGATGCCATTGGCGTTATAGGTATAATCGCAACGGCAGACTTCGTTATAATCCTCATCACATTTGATGAAACACGATAACTCTCGGCCTTTGCCCCAATAAAGACTATGGGTATCCATATAAATAATGGGGTTGCCTTGCTTGTCATAGTCAATCCACTTGCCGTCTACTTGGGTGAGCAGATCTTTCCAGTTGGGATCTCCGTATCCATAAGAATAGGTCTTGCCGTTTTTGGAACGGATATTACCGTAATTATCGTAGGTCATTTGGTTGATGACCACACCGTTTTTGGTTTCGGTAAGCAGTTGCCCTAACACATCATAGGTATATTCCGTCACGTCGGTAACCGACCGTTCGTGGAAGATAACACCTTCGTCGGTAACTTCGGGTTCTTTCAAAGTATAAACTTCGGTCACCTTGGTGATGCGTTCTTCGGCATCGTACTCATAGGAAAGGGTAGAGCCGTCGGAGAAAACGATTTCTTTTACAAGCCCGGTTGTGGGAGAGGATTTGAGTTTGGCATTGTCTTTATGAATTTGGGTGGCTTCACCACTTTGGTAAACGAACTGGCGGTAAGAGAACCCTTTTCGCAGTTGCAGTTCCTCAAACTCTTTTCTGCCGAAGGAATCGCTCTTACTGTGGAACACAACGTCCGGCAACCCTGCACCGAAGGTTACAACAGGGTCCCCGTTTTCGGGATATTCGTAGGAAAGAGTATATTCCCTGGGAACCCCTTCCGGGTTATTCCACGTCATTACCTTTTGCACCATTTGACCGTCATCGTTATAGTGATAGGCGATGGAACAAACCAAGGTTTTGGCAGTTACCAGGTCATTGGAATAGGTGGCATCATACTCTTTGGCAGTTACCAAAACACCCTTTTCATATACATAAGTATACAATTTACCATTTGTGATGTCAAGGGTTTGGGTGATGTTGCCTGCCCCGTCGTACACGTATTTATAGGATGCAAGTTTCGTACCCCATTGGTCATACCAGGTTTCCCCAATCATTTGACCCAAGCCGTTATAGGTGGCTTCCATGCGATCATTGTTGGCATAGGTCATTTCTTTCAGTCTGCCGTTACCGTTCTTATAGGCATAAGTCACCAAGGGGGTGTCTTTCCCGTCAATGCCAATGGACTGAAGATTATGGAAGGCATTGTAAGAAAGGGTATACTTCATACCGTCGCCCCGCACGATTTCGGTCATATTATCAAAGGCATCGTAGGCATACGAAACGTTGGCAACCGCAATATTGGTGGGGTCTTTGCAGATCACCTTGGTGGTTCTGCCGTTGACGTCATATTCATAAGCAGTTTTATTGCCACAGCGGTCTACCACTTCTTCCTTGCGGGAAGTTTGCCCGTTTACGGTATAGGCGGTTTCCTTCCCTTTGGCATCCACTTCTTTCACCAAGTCATTCCCGGTGGCATCAAAGGCAAAGGAGCGGTACATGGTACCGAATTCACCTTCGGTAAAGGTGGTTTCGGTCAAAGAATTGCCGAAGGCATCCACCGCTTCTTCAAAGCCGTTGGTTTCTTCCCGGGTATCCGATTCCGTTGCATCGGTTTCGGTTTCTTCGGTAGAGGATTCCCCTTCTTCTTCCTTTGCAGAACCAAATTCCTCGGCAGGAACGTCATTTTCCCAGGAATTGCGAACCAGTTGAATATCGTCGAAATAGGCTTTGCCATCATTGTAATTGTATTCACATACAATTTCCAAAGAGTCCACCGAAGCACACCGATTTTTCTCCACCGTTACCGATGCCAACTGCCAATCACAGGTACAAGGGGCAAAGCCGGCGGTTTCCACTTGCTGTTCCCCATCGGTATAATGGATGATGGCTTTCAGGCAAAAAGAAGGACTGCCACCGTCGGTTTTTTGGGTGAGAGGAACCGAGTTGGCTTTTGCCCAACCGGACAGGGTAAAGGTTTCTTTGGTATTGAAACAGGATTTTACCGGTACGGTTTGAGACACCCTACGTTCTTCATTCACCGAGCCTTGCAGTTGCAAAGCGTGGGACATATTAAAGTGTTCTTCTGTTGAAAGGCTTGCACCCTCCCCGTCAGCAAGATTCCAACCATGGTTGCCCAATTCAAAGTTCCCATTTTCCAACATATTATAGTCGTTCATACTTTGGTTATTTTCCAACTGGGCACCGTCGGCATACATGGTGAAATCCCCATCCATCAGAAGGTGTACCTGAACGGATTGTGCCTGAGTCAGCGTAAAGGGAACTTCAAGGCGGACAAGATGTCGTTCTGCTTTGGTCAAGCGATCGCTTTCTGCCAATACCGTACCGTTGACGTCGGTAACACGCAAATACGCACAATCGCTGCCGCTTAGGTTAGACAAAGGACGAAGATAGGCAGAGAAAACGTAATTTCCAACGGGAAGTACCACGGTTTCCTGGTAAACGCCGTTGGCAACGGCATCTGCCACAGAAGAACTCATACGAAGCACCCGATTGCCAAACATTGCATAGGATTGGTTGGCAAGGGTTCGAATCAAAAAGGTTTCGTCATTGGCGGCTTGGGGTTGCCACTGGGTAGTATCTGCAAAACTATGATTTTTCAGCAAGTTGTTAATATTGCTGACTACACCCATGCCATTTTCCCCTGCATAAGGATGAATGGTGCCGGAATTTCCATTATTTACGGAAACGTTTCCGGTGTCGGTGGTATAAACGTAGTTACCAACCATTTCCCCTTCTTCATTAAAAGTGTATACTGTGGTAGTGGTAACCACTTCGGTGGATGTGTCTTCCTCTTTTTCATAGGTGTTCACCTTGGTGGAACCGGCGGCGGCAGAATATTCATAAGTGGTATGTTGACCTTCTTGCTCATTGCCATCTTGATATCCGATTTCTTTCACCGAAATTACGCTGTTGCCGGAATAGGTGTACTCTACTTTGTATACAGGAATTCCACTTGCATCTTTTAAAACAACACTTACCGGCTGACCGTTGGCATTATAATTCACTTGGGCTTTTCGACCATCAGGATAGGTAAGACAAGTAAGCAGGTCATTGGTATAGGCATAGGAAAGGGCGGTATTGTCAGGTGCGGTGATTTGGGTAAGGAACCCGTCCAGGTACGTAAAATCAAATTTACGACCTGCGCCATCCAGAATGTAGTCAATCTGACCCTCTGTATACTGAATGGTTTGTGCGTTTCCGAATTGGTCTTTTACTTCCACCAATCGACCGCTTTCATCAAAGGTAAAGGTTTCGTCGCCAACATACAATTCCCTTTTCACGGGATCATATTTCAACTCGCCGTCCTTCTGCTCCTTGAACAAATAGTATTCAACTTGTTCCTCATTCACTCGTTTATCTTCTTGGACGTCACTTTCCACGAAAAAATACTCGTTCCCAACTTCATCCATATAAAGATAACCGTTATCGTTTTCTTCCTCAAGGACAACGGTATGGGGGATGATGCTTTGCATCATATTCAACCGCCAACCGTGACCCAGTTTCATGGCAGAAAAATCGGCTGTATTCAAACCAATATCCGAATTTTTGGCAAACTGTTTTCCTGCCAAGGCGCCGGTATATAAATGTTGCAGGGCAACCGGCATACGGTTCCCGCTCCAGGTGAAATCTTCTGCTTCCATCAACAAATTCCCGCTTTGCAAATCAATGCCTACGGTACCAAACCGACCCAAAGAATGGGTGTGGGTAGTGTCGTTCATGGAAACATCATATCCCAATTCATACTCCAAGGATACACAAGGAGCATATACGGTACTTTCACAGCCATGAAGCATGGTATAATTTACCGTTTGGATGGATTCATCTGCCAATTTCAGTACCAGGTATACCGTGTTCCCGGCACAGCCTGATTCCTGTAACAAGTTTGTGATATCCAAGGTATATTCTACGTTGGTTCCGCTTTCTTGACCACCGTCGGTCAGACGAAAATAATCCAGTATTTTAGAATTGTGATCAGCAGGGGCTTGTCCGCTTACCAAGGGTTGTGAAACCTGATACATTGCTACGGCAGGTTTGTTTTCTCCACTGAATCCGCAGACCGCCTGCCGAAGAGAAAGTTCTGCTTTTGTTATTTTGGCAGCCGGGGGGAGGGTTGGCAGGTTCACAGTCATATACATTCGGTGCATCGTTGCGGCAGAATACCCAACATGGTGAGTGGTATCCGAAGACAAGATTCCTGTAGAAAGCTCATAATCAAAGGTTTGAATGGCATCTTGACCAAGTTGTAATTTAATTTTTTCCATATTTTTTCTCCTATTCTTTATTTTTTACCCTAGGTTGGCAAAAGAAAAACGGGGACGCTAACCGTCCCCGTTTCCTTATAAACCGATGACAGTTTTATTGTTTCTTTTCAATAAAATTCCGAAACAGTTCATACAGTCCCGTGGAGGCCAGGCCGGACACCATGCCTGCCAGCAGAATTTCGGGGGTGATGCGCCAGCCTGCCACCCACACGTTCAGGAAGGCGCCCAACAGCCCCATTGCCAGGGGGATGAACCGATGGATGGCTTTGGCGGAAATCAAATTTTTCAGCACGTACCCCACGCACAGACAGATGCCCACCACCACCAGCACGATGTATTCTTGTAAAAATTCCATATTACTCTCCTCCTACGGCTTGTTTTAAAATGATTTTTGCATCTTTGGCATTGATACTCCCGTCGCCATTCAGGTCGGCGGTCTTTTTTTGTTCCGCTGTCAGGGTTTGTTTGCCCACGGCAGATTTTAATACCGCCAGGGCGTCTTTGGCATCGGCTTTGCCGTCGCCGTTCAGGTCTCCGAAACGGATATTCAAGGCTTCCCAGGTTTTTTCCCCTACGATGCCGTCCACCGTGAGATTCCGGGCAATTTGAAAATCCTTCACCGCCCACAGGGTTTTGGCACCGAAAATGCCGTCCACTTTCAGTTTGGCGAAGGACAGCCCCAGCCGTGCCTTTGCCAGGTTCAGTTGCCCTTGCAGGTACACCACGTGGGCTCCTGTATCCCCGCTTTGGAGTAAGGGGCGGGCGGTATACACCGACACGGTTACCTCCTGCCCTGCCAGGACTTTTTTCAGGTCGGCGCGGAATTTGTCCATGGTATAGCCGAAATATTTCCACCAATGGTCAGGGTCGCCATGATTGGAGGCGATGCCCCGTTGATACCCCTCTTTATGGCTGATGACCGACGAGGGGGACAGATCATATTTCTTGCACAGGTAAGCGGCAAGTTCCAGGGCATTTTGGTATGCTGCCATGAAATAATCTTTGTCGGTGGTCCAATGTTCCGGCTCACAGATTTCAAAGGCAATATGAGTATTGTTGGCGGATGCGGCACAATGCCACGCCCGATGATTCCAGGGCAGGTGTTGACACACGTTGGTATTGTCCACAAAGGCATGCACCGCCACGTTGACGGTGGACTTGTTCCAACGGGAGAACCAGCCCTTTGCCATCACCCCGGGGGTGGCGGTGGAATGAACCATAATGCCTTTGGGGGTGATGGTTTCCCCTGCCTGGTAACAGGGGTTTTTGGTGAGATATTCTTTGATGAGATTGATAACTTGTTACTCCTTTCTTCTTATTCTATTGTATGTGCCTGTTGGTTTAAATGTTTATCCAACGCCTCTTTGGCTTTGGGCACGGTATGGTTTGCCCCTAATTGGGAAAGACCGTCCAGACAGGCGGACAGGGCATAGATCACCAACTGGTTTTCCTTGTTCAGCCGTTTTACGTCTTCGGTGTGCTTGGTTTTCAGGTGGGCAATTTCTTCACTTTGTTCCTCTTGTTTCAGATACCATTTATGGACTTTGCAAAAGAAGGTGATACCGCCACCAAGAAAACCAAGAAGGGTGAAGATGGTGATAAGAGTAGATGCTTCGATAACCATGCTTTCACCCCCTTACCCGATCTCTTGGTTTTTGGTGACGATCACCCCTTCCCCGGTACCGATACCGCAAAGGCGGATGGATGCAATATGTTCGGAATTGATGGTAATCTCCATATTCCCGGCTTCATCCATAACAATATCCCATGCCACGTTGGAAAGGGGGCAATCTGCAAGGTTGGTGTAGGTCATGGTCCAGAAACTGCCGTCACTTTTATAACACCATATCCCTGCCCAACCGCCACCGTTGAAACTTGCTCCCGAAGTGCGGAATACGTCCCCTTGTTGAACCCCGGTAATCATGCCGGTAACAAAGGTGCCGGTATTGCTTTTTACTGCACCCGAAGAACTTAACCGTGATTCTGTGGTTACCCCCACGGTATCAATCAGGTTGAGAATGGGGTCTTCTGTCGGTTGGGCTTGCCACAACACCGTTGAACCTTGGGTGATTTTAACCGCTTTGCCTTCAGGAACGGTTACGGATTTCAAGGTTGCGAAATTCACCCCAGAACCACCTCTTTCGTCACGGTGGAACCGTCTTCCAATTCAAAGGTCCAGGTTTCGGTGGTGGTTGTTTCGGTTGTTCCGTAGGGAATTTCAAACACGTTCTGGAAGTCTGCATAGTTCTCCGCCATGACCTTGGAAATTGCCATTTCGTTTACCACCGAAGCATACAGATAGCCAAGAGCGGTTAAATGCCAGCCGGTGTTACCGATGCAGTTCCCCAATTTGCCTTCTTTAAAATAATCGTTATAATCGGCATCTAAATCCACCAAATAAACATTGGTAAAATTCTCGTTTGATGCCAATTCCCGAATCATTCCATTGATTGCCTGAACCGCTGTATCGGTATTGCGTGGGTATGGTAAAGTAAACAGGAAAATGGGGGCTTGCGGTGCAGTGGTGCGAATGGCGTGAATCACCTTGGAATAATGGCCGTATTCGGTGTCGGCATTGTTTTCCATGTTTTCAAAATCCACGTCGGCAATGCTACCAAGTGTGAAACTTGTATCATTTGCACCCAAAGCGAGTATATAACATTGGCAAAGGTTTTCGGGAAGAATAAGAGAATGGTAGCCTTTGTCATCGGTGAGCCATGCCTTGGCACTGACCCCGCTTCTGCCAAAATTCAGACAAGTATTACCGATTTTTCGGGCAAGGTACTGACCCCAGCTGTAATCCAAATGGGGGCTGGATGCGTTGCCGTCGGTGTCGGCGGTATGTCCAACGCTTAAACTGTCCCCCACGATGCCCCATTGATGAAATAAGGAAAACTCCGTTCTGTCCAGAACATCAACGGTTGTCGTTTCTTCCTGGGTATTACTTTCTGCATTTGTGAAACAGGCGGAAGACCCTTCATAAAAATAGGTGCTCACCATTACGTATTGAGCGTCGCT
The DNA here is from genome assembly GCA_045593325.1 of Acutalibacteraceae bacterium. Taxonomy (GTDB): domain Bacteria; phylum Bacillota; class Clostridia; order Oscillospirales; family Acutalibacteraceae; genus UMGS1484. Next base: position 12,811 of record JAZNWL010000017.1, read on the forward strand.
TGGAATGGGCACAAGGTAATCGGCAGGAAGATTGGTTTCACCGCCCAAAACGCTGACGGTGGAGTCTAACATCAGTCCCGAGCCGTTGCCTGTGGCAAACAGCACCGCCCAACCGTATTTGTTAATACGCAGGGTTGCGGAAATGTGTGTATAACCCTGGGGAATGGCCACCCACCCAGAATTTCTTGCGTCGGTCGGGGTAGTGTTCAGATAATTCCATCCATTTCCCCCTTCCATATACCCTGACTCATCCAGAGAAATTGATAGGGTTCCGTTGAGTTCGTCCAGGATTTCTTGCTTGTCTTCAGGGGTCCAATAGTCCACCCCTTTTACGGGGGTATAACCGTCGGCACCGGGTTCCCCTTGGTCGCCTTTGTCCCCTGTTTCCCCTTGAGGACCTTGGGGACCTGCTACCCCTTGGGGACCCAATAAGCCTTGGGGACCTTGTTCGCCCTGGGGGCCTTGGTCGCCCTTGTCCCCTTTCTCCCCCTTTTCCCCTTGGGGACCCTGGGGGCCGGTACGCAATGCCGCTTGTTCTGCCGCCAGATCGGCAGCGGTGGCGGCTCTGTCGGCAGCGGCGGTGGCTTGTTGCACCTGACTAAGGGCTCTGGTAAGGGCGGTAAACTCGGCAGTTTGCGTAAGGGTAGTTTCTTCTCCCACGGTTTCTTCCACAAGCACTGTGAATTTGGGGGCGGTGATCTGCTTGTTATCGGCACCGAAAATGATAAATTCACAATCCACTCTCCCCGCCGTGGCGGTGGTGTTCACCGTTAAGGTGTGTACAATCCCGTCAACGGTCTTTTCACAGGCATTGAAAATCTCCTGTCCTGTAGGGGTAACCGCCCGAAAACACACGGTACAGTCGTCGGTGAGATAATACGGTTCGCCGTCGTCATTAAAAATGGCGTGAATGGTGCGGGCGGTGTCCCCTTGTTTTACCACCAACACGTGCTGACTTTGAATCTGCTGAATATCAAACTCCAGATAATAATTGGATTGTTCCATACTCCATCTCCTTTCTAATGACCTTTTGCCCGTCCACGGATGCCCATCAGGGCAAAGGAGATCATGTCGGTAGGCAGGGCGCCGTCTTTCACCATAGCCCGGAAGGTGTCCATGGCTTTGGCATAGCCTTCTTCATTTTTCAGATTGACAAAATAGGCTTCCCACTGACCGGCATCCCATTTGGTGGAGGTCTTCATCAGTTGGTATTCCGAGGAATTTTCGGTTTTTGAGGAAGAGGAACTACTGCTGTTGGCTTTTTGTACCGAAAGGGCATATTCCTTTTGCCACTGGGCGTCTTCCACCGCATCCCGCTGTTTCTGATAGTCAAATTCCGCCAGGGCATCGGCACGTTTCAGGGCCTGTTGCCACAGGTCGGTTTCGTAATCCAAAGCGGTACCGTAACGGTCGGCGTAATAATCTGCCAGATCCCGAAGACCACCCAGTTCCTCCTGCAAACGGCTGTACTGCTCTTTGTCCTGAGCCAGCAACAGTTCATACTGATTTTGCAGTTCTTTGGTTTGATTGTTGTAGCGGTCGTATGCCAGTTGATACAACTGAGGAACCACCTCATTTAATTTTTCCAGATAGGTGCCGTAGGCCTGTTGCCCTGCACTTTGGGCATAGGAATTGCCGTAGCCCCCTGTGTTTTCCGACACCTTGGCTACCGTGTCTGCCATGGCACGATAGCCCTTCGTAATATATTGATTTTTATATTGTTGATACAACCCGTCGGCATTCAGGTCATAAGAAAAGGGTTGGCGGTTGGCAATGCGGTTAAAGGCATCCTGCACCGCCACCCCCAGGGACGAACTGCTCAGGCGTTTCAGCGCCTGTTCCACCGCCGACTCATATTCCTTGGTTTTTTTCTCATAAGCCGTCACCTTTGCCGAGGGTTGAAAGGATTGTTCATTTGCCAAGGGCGTTTTCCTCCTTCTTGTTTTGGGATTGGGACAGTTGGCTTTGGTCCACAAACAGTTGCAACACCTGCGCCAACTGCCGTAAATAGGGTCGCAACTCCCCCTTTTCCGGGGGCAGGGGAATTTCTATATGCACGGGGCGTTCCCCCCTTCCCGCAGGGTGGTGGTCAGGGCGTGAAGGGTAAACTCCCCTTCCCCTTCCAGTCGCAATACAAAATGGTCGCACCGGCGAAGGCGCAGGGGCAGGGTGATATGACGGGTCTCGCCCCCGGAAATACTCCCCAGGGTGTGAAACACCCCATCGGAGTCATATTCCACCAATACCTGCAGGGTGGAACCGAGGGGCAGGGTCAGGGCAAGTTCCAGCCCTTGAATATATTCCGTGCCCGTACGGTTCATCCCCAGCAGTCCGCTTTGGGCAAACCAGGAAACCTTGTCTTCTGCAGGGGGTACACACCCTTTGGCACCGGTAAGGCAAAGTAAGGTTTTGCCCTCATCGGTTTGCAAAGTAGCGAAAATATCCTCCCCAAAGGCGGTAAGGTGGGTCAGATTCAGCCCCGATTCTTTCATGAGAAGCCCGGTGGCGGTGTCGTACACAAACAGCACCGATTCTCCTGCAGGGTCCCGCATGGAAAGGTAATACTGGGTCTCATTCCCCGCCCCCAGGGCGTTCCCATAAGAAACACCCCCAAAGGGCAATTCCAACAGGGTGGGCAAAGAGCCGTTATAGGTGCAGATGCCTGCATTGGATTTATAAAACAGCAGATTGTTTACCACCGCTAAAGACTGTTCCGACCCCCACTGCACCCCATTACAGGCAATGGGAGTCACCGAAAAGGGAAAGGTACCGTACACCCGATGAAGGGCATTTTCCTTGAAAAACAAGGGTTGCCCGTTGTAGGTCACCGCCCCTGTGAAGGGGCCGTCGGTGCCACAGGACAGGGCGTAACTGTCGTCGGCAATGCCTTCGAATTTTTCCCACACCCGAAAAGAGCCCAGAGCGGAAGCGTAGATCTCGTTGACCATATCTCCCTTGCGGTTGCGCCCGTAACGGCAACCCCAAAGGCGGTTATTTGCCTCCACCACAAAGTCTAAAATGGGCAAGGGATTTTCCACAAGGCAGGTGTCCCCTTGCAGGGTCAGCCCTTGGGTTTGAGTGGTGGCTTTCTCCAGGGACAAAACCCCGTCAGAATAGGAATAGCCCATGCACAGGTTGAGAGTGCCTTCCACCACCACAAAGTTGGTGCCGTTGGCATTGACCCCTTTGTTCACCACCTTACGGGGTAAATGGGGGTCGACGATCCCGTAGGATACGCCGTCTTCATCCACAGGGCAAGGCAGGGTGAGTTCCACCACGTCCCCCGTTGCCATATAGCCAAAATCCGCATCCATGGACACCCGCAAATAACAGGGTTCTTCCACAAAACTTGCCGAATCCTCATAATAGCGTTTCAACATCCCGGGGGCGGTGGTGGTGTCAAACCACAGCATCCCCCCCACACAGTCTTCCGGGGGAGACGCCCCGAAATGATTTTCTTCCAGGTAGTCCCCCTTTTCATCACACAGGTACACCCCGAAGGTGTTGCCTGTACCATAAGCAGAGTAAGAAAACAGCCCGGTGTTGTAATGCCCCGAATCGTCAGGCAGGGCGGAAAACCACCGCCCGTTTTTCATGTCCACAATATAGGAACTGAAAGACACCAGTTGGGGCGTTTCATCAAAGACCTTTTCAAAGGTATGCACGTCCAACCCCAGCACAGGGTCGAAGCCCACCAAATTCCTGCCTTTTACCACCCAAAGGCAGTTTTTGGCAATCATTTGCCCCCCGCTTTCAAAGGGGGTTCCTGCCACCGCCCCACGGGGCAACCGGGGAGAACACAAGGGAAACCCACGGGCAGAAAGGTTCTCCATGTCGAACCATTCCCCCTCTCCGATGGCGGGGCGATGGTTGTAGCCCCCGAAGGCTTTCACCTGCCCGGCTTTGGTTTTGAAGGGTTGTAAATAGGGAAATTGCATCTTGAAGTTCCCCCTTTACGAAAGCACCGACAGGCGACTGCCCAAAGGCTTGTGAGTGGCGTGGTAGTGGCGCTGGAATTCCCGCAACAGGCGGTTGTATAACGCCATGGCATTGTTGTAGCCCTGGGTCTCCCCGGCGGCATACAACATTTGCCCTTCCAGGTAATGGTGATACAGCAGATCGTAGGGCTCATACGCCAGAAGGGTGGTGGATAAAGGGGTCTCGCTGTGAAACCCCTGAAAGGCAGGGGGCGGGTTTTCGTGATGGGCGTGCACCCCGTTGTAGATGAGCCCCTCCACCGCCGAAAGCCATCGGATCTTCTCCGCCATAGAGTAGGCATTGGGATGAAGGGTGTCCAACCGATGAATGGCTTGTTGAATGGTCAATGCCACTCTCCCCTTTCTATTGTTTCATTTGTTCTTCAAACTCGTAAGCCTTGCGGGCTTCCCGCTGACTGCGGGCAAGAAGCCGGGCATAGGCTCGGGGCAGTTCCACCGCCACCCCACGCTGAAGAACCAAAGATTTTCCGTTGATACAAAGATATACGTCCCCGGTGTCCTCCCGGGTGAGAGGCACCGTGACGGTGACGGTGTCTTTTTGTTTTTGAGTTGCCATAAAATATTACTCCTTTCGGCAACGGCATTGCCGTTGCAATGAATAATGAAGTCGCTTCGCTGATGAATCATGAATAATTATGGTGTGGCGGGGTTCCCGCCACATTATAAATGCGTGGTTTCTCAAACACAGCAATTACAATGCGAAAGGAACCCTTCACACTTTACCTCTTCACTAACAGAGGCTCTGCCTCTGTTGTTAGTTTGCTTCAGTATCTGCAAAGGCGCTTGCCACGGACTCGATCCGTACCATGTAATTCTCTACCAAGATCTCTGCGGTCTTGGTGGCTTTCCAACCCACGCTGGAGCGTTGATCCAAAGCGTCGGCAACGCCGGAAGAACCCTTTTGTTTGATGATGGTTTCCAGCCCGCCACCTTCAATTTCGGTGGAGCCGTAGGCGTCCCGCCCTACGATCAAGGTGCCGTAAACCGCCAAGCCATCAGGGGTATCGTCGGCGGGGTCGTTCCAGATCTTGGCTTCACTGCTTTCCAAAAAGCGAACCCCTGCAATTCTGCCGATCTCCCCTTTGAACAGTTGTTCGGGAGCGCCGTATTTGGAGGCTTCCACAAAGGCGGGGTCATTCATCAGATCATAGGAAATATGGGGATGAATCACTGCCACGTAGTAGCCGTCAAAGGTGGGGGCGTTGTTGGCACGAAGGTAAGTCACCGCCCGTTTGATAACGTCCACGGTGAGCACCGAATCTTCTCCCAATTCCGAGCGGTCGGTGACTTCGGTCTTCACACCGTCCACGGTTTTGGGGCAGTAGAAACAAACGTTACCTGCCATGACCTTATTGCGGACGATGGTGTCCAAAGTAAGACCTGCCTGGTTGCCCAGCAGACGGGTATCTTCCACAATGACGTTGTCAATGGCGGTCATTTCCAACAGGTCGGTGTGGACAATGTAATCCCCGTATTGGCTGACGTAGGAAGTCATGCTTTCCACGTCTACCTTGCGACCGTTGGGGGTTACCCCTTCGGTTAAGGGTTGAGTGGCTTTGGGCAGGGGTTTGAACCGACGGAATTCCACACTTTTCCCGCTTCCCTTAGGAATGGGTCGTTTTTGCGCCAACTGGTCGTACACCAGGTTGGGGCCTGCCTCTTGAATGAGTTTTTTGTCGTAGAAGGTCTTGGTTTCGGCGGTCATACCGCTGCCCCCAAAGGCCTGCACCCCGTCGGTGACGGGATTGGAATTCACCGCGCCGTCGGCGGTGGTGTTGAGTACAGTGTCAGCAAATAATTGCAAGTTCAGTCCGAAAATTCGTTTCATAAAATTTCTCCTTTTTATCGTAAATAAATTTTTTCTCCACGGCTCACCCGTTTGCAAATGTCGTCCATCTGGGCGTGGGTGAAGGTGGAAACGTCTTGTTTCACCAAAGGTGCACTTTGGGAAGCGTTACCGTTTTCCCTGGGTCGAAGACCTCCCGATGCCATGGTTTTGGCAATACGGCTTTCCACCTGCCGCTGGGTGGCGGCAATGACCGCAGGAAGAATTTCTTCCTTGTGGGTGAGTTCGTAAGCCGTTTGCATATCCACCGAGGGAATCCGAAGCAGGGCGGAAAATTGAGGGTTTGCCAGTTCCTTTTGAATGTCAAAAGAGGGGTATACCTGTTTCAGGGCATCCGCCTGGGAAGACAGGTCTTCATACACCTGCCTTGCCAGGGCTTCCCGCCCCGAATGCTGTGCCGGGTTGGGGGTGTTTTCCCCGCGCACTGCCTGTTCCAAGGCAGTCAGGTCGGTTTTTTCCACCCCGTATTTTTCCGACAGGGCGGTGAGTAACCCCTGGGCTTTGGTCCACTGTTCTCCCTCCTGTTTGGTATGCTTCAACCGTTTTTGCACGATCTGGGACACCCGAGCATCATACAGATCCTTATATTCCCCTGAGATCAGGGAGTCAAAGGCTTGCTGTCGGGCGGTGTCGTCCCCTTGACTTTGGGCAGGAATCCCTGTTTCGCCCGTTTGGGATGCGGCGTCCACCCCGGTTGCGCCCGCTCCTTCTTCCCCGAACAGGGTCAGAGAAAAGGGGATGTTGTTTTTGTTTTGGTTTTCCATAAAAATTCCTTTCTGCTTGTTACGCAAGCGACACGTCGGTATATGCAAAGCCTGACGGCTTGTACCAACATAAATTATTCTTGTTGAAAGGTCACGTAGTTGGGGTAATATTTTCCTAACAACTCCATGCCCATAGCCAGGGTCTCCATCTGGGTCAATGCCTTCCCCGCAAACAGGGGTTTGGGCACAAAGGTGATGTACCCCTGCCCCGGGGAAAGGGTGAGGGTGGGTTCTTCCAGCAGTCCCCCCGCCTTTTCCAGTTCCTCCACGGTTTTGGCGGCGGTGTGCATTAAAATGGACAGGGCGGAACAAAGAACGTCCTGCCCGGGTTTGCCGTACAGGGCATGACCTTTCATTTCCAGCGTGAAGGGCTGTTTCCCCTGCCCCTTTTGTAGGATAATGTTCACCATGGTTATTCCTCCTTCTGCCCACCGACCCCCAGCAACCCTTGCAATCGGGAGACCTGTCCCGTCAGGTCATCCAACTGCTGTTGCAACGAAGCGTTTTGGGCAATGCGTTTTTCCACAAAAGCCTTGCGGTCAAACTCCATCATGTCCAAACAAGCCAGGGCTTGGTCTGCCATTTGGGGATTGAACATCCCCGCGTTTAAAAACTGCAATGCCAACTCATTCTGGCTTAAACGGGAATAGGGGGACTGCTTTTGCACCGAGATCTCCACGTCAAACAAGGGCATGGTGTAGCCACCGAACAAGCCGTCCTCCTCCAGGGGGGTGGGTTGCAAGCCTGTGTTGACGTATTCTATATACTCATATCCGCCCTTCCCTGTAATGCGGAATTGACGGGGCAGGTCGTAAAATTGACGAATCAGTTCCACCACCTGCAAACACACCTTGGATACCGCCCGATAGGATGCCTTGATATGGTCGCGGGAAAGTTTGCTCCCGGCTTCCTGCATGGCGGCAATGGCAGAAGCGGCGGTGACCCCGCTGACCGTTCCCCCGGTGGAAACGTCCCGATTGCCGGTGGTTTCTTTCAGTTCGTCGATCTTTCCGTGGATAATGTCCAGGTAAATGCCGTTCAAGGGGTTGGGGGGAATGGGCATCACGCTGTCCTGCCCCAAGCCACCGTCCACGTGGACGAAATCGTTATTGACGTCGGCATATTCTTCCTCGTTCACCGCCCCGCCGTTGACAATAAAATGACGGGGTTTGGCATTAAAGAGAAGATTTTGCAAAATGGCTTGATTGCCTCGGTCGATATACTCCTGGGCGTTTTTGCCGATGTCCACGTAGCCGAAGCCTGCGGGAGTGCCTTTTAAGGGGAACAAGGGGTTCAGCACAAAGGGATATTGCCCGTGTCGGTACCACCCTTCCCCTGCGGTTTCGGGCTGGTTTTCGGTGGCAAACAGCACCTGTTCTCCCACAAATTTGCAGTAGTGAAGCACCTGTTTGTTCCCCACCTGCTTTTTGTAATACCAGTCCACCACGGCAGATTTTCCTGCGGTGTCTACGGTGTCGTCGTACAAATACCGTTGCACCTCCACCCCACCGCCGGCTAAATTCCCTTCCAAAAAGGGATACTGTTCCAACAACAGGTCGTTGTCGGTGAGCTCCACGGTGAAAACGTGGCGGGATTTCTGAATGTCGGTAATGCCCGGCTCCCAGAACAGGGTCAAGGGGTCCATGGCGCACAGGGAAATATCTCCCAAGCCCCCAAGTTTTGCGGGGTCCCAAAAAATCCCGTACACCCCGGTGCCCCCAATGAGCATATCCTGCCACACAGCGGAATAGGTTTCCTCAAAATTGTTTTGGGACAGTACCACAGGCACCACCGCCGACAGCATATTGGCCTGGTCTTTGTCGGCTTCTTCCCGAGGGAGAATGGTGGGCAAGGGGAAGTTGTCCATGGCGTCGGCATGTTTGTTTTCAATACAGTTAAACAGCCAGGCGGAACAGGGTTCCACGGCGTTTTTGGTTTTTTGACGCATACAGTCCCAATGGCGGAGTTTATACCACTCCTGGTTTTCCACGATCCGCCGTTCCAGGTTGGTTTTTCCCGCCTTATATCCCGAGAGAATTTCGGCGGCTTTTACGATCTGCTCCCTGCCGATGGGTTGCACAGGGGCGCTTTTTTCTTCCTTTTTCTTTTTGTTTTTTAACAACAGTCTTCCTCCTGTTCAAATTGAATATATGGGGTATTGGGGGGCGGGGGCGGTACCGAATCAATATCCAGATATGTCCCCAGGGGAGAGGCGAGCTTCTGCCCTTCTCTCTGCCCTTTTGGGGGAATGGGCCGCGCCATACACAGGTATCGGGCGGCATCGGCAATGTGGTCTTCCCCGTCGGTGTCCAGGTCCTCCGCCCGAATGGGGTCATACTGCAAGGTGGGAAGGGTGCGGATAAATTCCTTGCAGGTTTTGAAAATATACATAGAGGGGAACCCGTTTTGGTCAAAGGCAAGGCGGTAGTGCATCTGCATCCACCCCGGGATCCGCTGGTTGTCCCCGGGGGAGAAATATACCCCGTACTTGGTGGCGGTGGCGGCAATGGATTCCCCGGTCTGGGCATTCCAGATAGAAGGGTCTGCCACCCCTAAAATCCGCCGTCCCTTTAAATCGGGATGGGCAGTTTCAATCTCCCGAATGTGAGCAAACACCGAAGGCGGGGGCAAACGCACCCCTTCATTGGGGGTGGCGGTGCATCCGTACCATTCCAGAAAGTGATACAGCACTCCCTGGTCGTCCACCGCCCACCATTGCACCGAAAAGGGCTTGTTGTACCCCCAGTCAAAGGTGCGGTAGATCCGCCAATGGGCGGGAATGGCAAAGGGCTCAATGACGTGGGTGAAACGGCGGTCGGAATAATGGTCGGGGTCGTTTTTAAATTCCTCAAAAAACATTCCTTCCAAGCCGTCCCAATCCCCGTCCAGCCATGCCCGTCGCAGTTTTTCGGGAAGCCTTTCCAGTTCCCGCAAATAGTCGGGAGAGGCTTCCAGCAACGCCTTATTGTCGGTAACCAGTGCCTTGATAAAACTATACTGGTTGGGGTCTTCCCCGGTTTCAAAACGGCGGTCAATGAACAACCGCTTTATGTAATGGTGAGATACCCCACCGGGGTTGCAGGTGTAGTAGGTGCGTTTGGGAAAGTCCCCCACCCCACGCACCGTCAGGTTGATCTTCCGTAGCCAATCTTCCTTGAATTGGGTGGCTTCGTCGAAAAATACCACGTCATATTCCGCCCCCTGGTACTGGTCCAGGTCGCTGTCGGCGTTGCAATAGCCGAACCAGATGGTGGAGCCGTTGACAAAGGAAAATACCTTGTCGGTTTTGTTGTATTCGGCAACCTCCCGGGGAATCAGCCCCAACAGGGGAACCACGTGGTTGTTCATCAGTTCCCGATAGGTCTTGCGGACAATGAGCACCTTAATGCCCGGGTGTTGCAAACAAAGAAGTACCGCCTTCACCCGTACCGCCCAGGATTTTCCCCCGCCCCGTGCCCCGCCGTATGCCACGTGACGGTGGGTGTCCGCCAGGAACAACCGCTGTTTGGGGTTAGGAGCAGGAAGAAAAATCCCTACTTGGTCCAACTGTCTTCTCCCCCTTCCACCACCACCCGAATTTCTTGCAATTCGTCGGTTTTTTCATTTTTCTGTTTTAAACTCTCCAGTTTCAGCACCTGTTCTTCCCGTTCCATGGGGGGCTTAATGCCCTTGATGTCCCGTAGATCTTTCAGCGCCGAAGTGTATTGTTTTAAGGTGTTGCTTTCGATCCTCTCGGCAGTTTCGATCTGCCGTAACATGATATCCAGCAAACAATCGGCGGTCTTCGCCACCTTTTCCCCGTGGTTGCAACAGGGGCAACCGTTGGTTTTTTTGGTTTGTTTCGCCAACCAATGCTTCCCTCCTTTTTCTTCGTAAGGTCCGAAATCCCCAAGAAAATCAAGGGTTTTCGCCCGACCTGCCATTATTGTACAAAAAAAGAAGGGGGCGATGAAACACCCCCTTCGGAAAAAAGTTTTATAATTTTTTAAAGACTTGTTATCATAGCCAGACCATGGTACCTCGACCCTGCCACGATTTCGCTCGCCGCCTTGCATCAAAAATGGGAGGCATTACGCCTCCCCTACGAATATATTGGGTTGATAAACCAAGCAATTATAATATGGCGCTCACGGGGTCCCCGAAAAGCGAGAGCTTTTTGGGAAAAGGCGGAGCAGTGAAGCGAGTGAACGTTTCGCCGTCAGGCGGAAACGAACAAGCGGAACTTGTGACGACGCGGCCATACCATTTTTATTCTTTATTCTTTTATTTCCACAGGAAACTCAGCAATCTTTCCAACGGCATATTTGAGAATGTTCAAGGCATCCTTGGCGTCCAGCTCTCCGTCCCCATTGACTTCGGCCGCCAGCATTTGATTTTGGGTTAATTCCAGTTTCCCCACGGCAAATTTCAGCACCAGCAAAGCGTCCTTGGCATTGACAGCGTCATTTTCATCCACGTCCCCCAGGCGGTAGAAGGTCACCCCGGAAGAATCCGCTACCCCCGCAAACACGGCAGGCACCGTCCCCCACAACAGGGCAAAAATAATACAAAAACAAACGATCCGTTTCATACTCATCCCTCCTGATCCACTCTCAATGTGGCGAGACCCTCGCCATACCATTTTTATTCTTTCTTATTTATTCTTTTATTTCCGCAGAAAATATCTCAATCTTCCCAACGGCATATTTGAGAATGTTCAAGGCATCCTTGGCATCCACTTCCCCGTCCCCGTTGACGTCCATAGCCCAGGTTTGTTTTTCCACGGGAACAAATTTACCCACGGCGGTTTTTAAGGTAACCAGGGCATCATGGGCATTCACCATTGCATTGCCGGTGGGGTCTCCCAAGGTAATGGAACTTATGTACCCATAGCCCAGCCCTTGCCGTGCCGCGGCTTCCGAAAAGGCGCCGGGACCCTGCAACAGCAGTTGGAAGTTGGGGTGTACTCCCGCAAAGGGATCTCCTTCCAAGGTAAAGGTCTCCCCTTCGGTGTCCACCGAAACCGTGAACAGGTTATAGCAATACCGTATGGCATATTTTTCCAGTTGTTCCAGCCCTTTCCCCATGAGAATTTGTTGTAAGTTCTCACATTGGTCAAAGCTATATCGGTCAATGCGTTTGATGCCGTCAGGCAAAATAATTTTGGTTAGTTGATTACATTCTAAAAAGGCTTGACTGGCAATGCCCCGTGTGCCCTCTTTCACCCGGAAAGTCCCTTGCAGGTTTGGGTCCACCTGTAACAAATAGCCATCCACGTATAGTGCCCCGTTTTCCCAATTTTCCGGGGTATTCACAAAGAAGGTGTTTTGAAAAGCATCCCTGTGAATACTCTTAACCCCGTCAGGCAGGTAAATTTCTTCCAGGGCGGTGCAATTTTCAAAGGCATTGTTATCTATGGTGACGTCCGACGCGGAAACGGTGATTTCCTTTACGGCGACGCAATCCCGAAAAGCAAAGCTATTTATGGTAAAACTTCCCTTAGGAAAGTTGACCTTTTGCAATGATGAACAACTTTCAAAGGCAAAGGGCAGAATCTGAAGAAGGGTATCCGGCAAGGTAATTTCGGTCAGGGCGGTACATCCCCTAAACGACGCCAGCCCTATATAGGTTAGCCCCTGAGGAAAGGAAATCTCGCTTAAAAGGAGGCACGCCTCAAAAACTCTGGTGCCAATGCTCTCTAACCCCGAAGGCAAATGGATTTCCCTTAAAGCGGTACACCCGAAAAAGGCAAAATTGCCCAGGGTTTTTACCCTATCCGGCAAGGAAATCTCCGTAAGGGAAGAACAGTTATTAAAGGTTCTGTCGGGAATATGAGACAAGGAATCAGGCAGGGTGACCTGTTTCAGGCCACTGCAACCCGAGAATACAGACTCTTCCCAAGTAGTTACCGAAGGGGGAATTGCAATTTGGGATAAGGCTTTACAGTGGGAAAAAGCGAAATGCCCTAATTTTCTCAATCCATCGGGCAGGGTGATGGTTTCCAGAGAAACACAGTTATAAAAAGCAGAATCACCAATTTCTTGCAGTCCCCGGGGAAGGACAACTTCCTTCAAAGAAACACAGTTATAAAAGGCACTCCAGTCAATGATTTCTAAACTTTCAGGCAAAACCACCCTGGTCAGGCTTTCGCAATTCATAAAGGTGTTCATCCAAAGGGTTTTCACCCCCGAAGAAAAGGTGATCTCTTCCAGAGCGGTGCACCCCAAAAAGGCTTCCCATCCAAGGTAACCCAAATTTTTGGGCATATTCACCGAAACCAAAGAGGTACAGTCGGTAAAGGCATTTTCCCCAATGGAGCGAATGGTGTCGGGTAAAATCACCGTATTGATATGTGTGTTCCCTTCAAAGGCCTTACTGTCAATGGCGGTAACGGGAACCCCCTGATAGGTTGCCGGCACTTCCAGGGTGATAGCGGCTTCCTCATATTTTGTTAAAATGGCTTCCCCGTTGACCACCCGAAATTCAGGGCCCTCCGGCACCAGTTCCCCCAAAGCGGTCAGGGGGAAACACCCCAGAAGCATCAAAAGGGATAGTATCATGCAAAACAATCGTTTCATGGTCATTCCTCCTACGGGGCAATTTGGGTTCTTTACTTCTTAAACACACAAAGAGCGGAAATATCTCACCACAAATTAAATTTTTTTTAAAGACTTGTTATCATAGCCAGACCATGGTACCTCGAACCTGCCACGATTTCGCTCGCCGCCTTGCATCAAAAATGGGAGGCATTACGCCTCCCCTACGAATATATTGGGTTGATAAACCAAGCAATTATAATGTGGCGAGACCCTCGCCACACCACAATTATTCATTATTCAATATTCATCATTCATTATTCCACGGCAAGCCCCGCCTTGTTTTCCACAGGAAACTCAGCAATCTCCCCAACATAAGGTGATACAACCCATCCGAACCTGTTTTAAAAAGGCGGATTTTTGCTCATTCTTTGTTAAAATACTCGTCAATCCGCAAAGGATTGACTGCGTTTTGTGCCTCGACTGACCAAAAATCCGCACTTTTTAAAATCTTCGACCCTATAGGATACAGATTTTGTGGGATTTTTGCCCGAGGCGATTGCAGAAATACTTTGTGTATTTCAAAAGCGTTTCGGGTGAAAAGACCCGAAATATGTCCCTATAGGGCTGGTTCGTATGGGCCGTATCACCTTATTCATTATACCATACCTCCCCTGCTCTTGTCTATTGTGAACTTTTATGAAAATAACTAACACATTTTGTAAACTTTGCTAATTGATTTTTGGGGATTCCTATGGTATACTAAAGCCAACATAAAAACCAAGGAAAAACCAAAGATCATTTTTAAGGGAATTTGGTAAAGAAATGACGAGAAAGTTTCTTTTCTTCAGACCTTTAAAAAACAAAAGCGGTTTTTCAAAAACAACTTGGTGAAAGGAAGGAGGACTGATCCCCATGGTAGAATCACAAATCAAACCGGTTTTCGCCACACAAATTCATAAGAAAGGGGTGAGTCCCAAAACCTATTCCTGCTGAGCCATTTTTCAAACCTTTACATAGATTTTCGTGAACTTCAAATATAAGGTGAAGACCAATGTACAATTTTCATTTTTCTTGAAATCCTTTCAAAAGAAACTTTAACTTTATTCCATAGAGAACCAGAGCAATAAAGCTAAAAACTTCCCTTGCAAGAGATGTGCTGCCATCTCTTGCAAGTTTTTTTGTGCGCGGATCAAGGGAAGGCCCTCCCCTACGTAACCTGACCACGGTTTGAAAAACCGGTCAATTACAAATGTGAAACCACGGGTTTCACACAACAATGAATTGGTTTCCCAATTCAATTCATGCCCCGGGCAATTCATGTTGCCATGGGCAACAATTCACGACAACTTGTTGTCAATTCATGGAAAAAGGAGTGTTCTCAGAGAGACACTTCGTAAAGAAGTTGTCTCTCTGTATTCATATAAAAAAGACACTTTGCGCAAAAGCGAAAGTGTCATAATACTTTAAAAAATCTGCAAACTCCACCTACCGAAAATAACAAATCCTTTTTCGGCTTGTAAAGTGATATTGCAAACTACCGTTTGCAGTGATATTTTGCCTTGCGGCAAAGTGTTATAAAAGTCTGTGGGCTTTTGTGATATTATATTCGCCCTAAAAACTCGGCGAAGCCGAATATCACACGGCGTAGCCGTATATCACTGCGAAGCAATATCACTCGCCAAAGGCGAATATAACTGCGGCACCTTCCTTACGGAGGGTGCCGCCGGAACACTCCTTTTTTCTTATTTCTCTGCAAATCCGATAAAACGGTAGCTTTTTAAAATCTGAAAATACCTTGCCAACCGTTCATACAAAGGATTGGCTTCCTCTCCAAACCGTTCTTCCACCAAGGGTCCCATATCGGAAATGGTCTTTTTTCCGTCAATCAGGGGCCAGATGAAACTTCCCATTTCGTCCAGATGAACGTACGAGATCCTGGGTCGTTTAAAGAGTTTTTGGGCAAGGCGGTTTGCCCAGCCGGTATTTTCAATTTCCAGGGTCACCATCCCCTTATCATCGGTTTTCCAACCGATCTTGGGGTCGGCAACAGGAACGTTGTTCAAATAGTTTTTGGAAATAACTTGTTGTTTCTTTTTCATTATTCAGCCACTTTCTTGGCTTTTTTCTTCACGCTGAATCCAACCAAAGACAGAATAATCAAACCGAACAGCACCAGGCTACCGATGTTGGAAGCCCAAGTGGGCAGGTTGAGGATGGCAGACAGGTCGATTTTTTCGTTGATACCGAAAATGGCAAGCACAGCCAACAGAATCCCAACCAAGCCTTCCCCGGCAATCATACCCGAGGAGAACAGGATCCCGCGGTTGATCATTTCTTTCTTTTCTTTGCTTTCTTTGCGTTTTTCCATGAACCAGCGGATGAGCCCACCCACCATGATGCAGGCGTTGAGTTGTACCGGCAGGTACACCCCAATGGCAAAGGGAAGCACGGGAATCCCCAGCACTTCAATGCCAACCGCAATAAACACACCAATGAGAATCAAGCCCCAAGGCAGATTTCCGCCCATGATGCCTTCGATAACCATTTTCATCAAAGTGGCTTGAGGAGCAGCCAATTCTTCCGAACCGAAGCCCCAGGCGCCGTCCAACAAGTACAAGGTGGCACCAATGGCGAATGCGGCGGCAACCACACCCAGGACTTCCCCGATTTGTTGCTTTCTGGGGGTAGCGCCCAATAAGTACCCGGTTTTCAGGTCTTGAGACGTATCCCCGGCAATGGCGGCAACAATGCAGATGATAGAACCAATGGCAATGGCGGCTTGCATACCGTGAGCCCCCACGTCCCCGGTGATCTTCAGAATCAAAGTAGCAATGAGCAAGGTGGCAATGGCCATACCCGAAACGGGGTTGTTGGAAGAACCAACCAGCCCAACCATACGGGAAGATACCGTAGCAAAGAAGAAGCCGAACACCACCACAATGGCGGCACCCACCAAGGAAACGGGAACAGCAGGAACCAGCCAAACCACCAAGGTCAGCACCAAAATGGCAATGAGAACGATTTTAATGTTCATGTCTTTGGCGGTGCGTTCGTTCCCCGCTCCGCCAACCGAGAAACCTTTCAAGGAGTCGCGGAAGGTACGAACGATCAAGGGAAGGGATTTAATGAGAGAGATGATCCCACCGGCGGCAAGAGCCCCTGCCCCGATGTAACGAACGTAAGAACTCCAGATGCCCGAAGCCCCGGAAGCGGCGTAAATTTCGCCGATGGTTTCGGTACCGGGATACATGATGATGGAGCTGCCGAAGATCACGATGATGGGAATGAGCACCAACCAGGAGAACAACCCCCCGGCGAACATGTAAGAGGAGATTTTAGGACCGCAAATGTACCCAACGCTCATAACAGCAGGGTAAATTTGCGTACCGATGGCGCCGGGATAGGTTTTGGAAGACCCTTCCAAAGAAACTTCCCCGGGAACCAATTTTAAGCCGTCAATAATAAATTTGAAAGCGGCGGCAAAGCCCATCCCTGCGAAAACAGTGGAAGCGTTGCTGCCCCCTTCTTCCCCTGCCAGAAGCACTTCGGCACAAGCCTGTCCTTCAGGATAGGGTAAAACGCCGTGTTCTTTTACGATCAAAGCGTTGCGAAGGGGAATCATAAAGAATACACCCAACAAGCCCCCCAAGAGAGCGATCACGGTGATCTCCACCATACTGGGTTTTTCCATAATTCCTTCTTTCGCCCAGATGAACAAGGCGGGCATGGTGAAAATAGCACCGGCAGCCAGGGATTCCCCTGCCGAACCGATGGTTTGCACCATATTACTTTCCAGAATGGAGTTTTTGCGCATAATCAAACGGATTACGCCCATGGAAATCACTGCCGCGGGAATAGAAGCCGAAACAGTCATACCAACACGAAGCCCTAAATAGGCATTGGCGGCACCGAACACAACCGATAAAATGATCCCCATGATAATGGCGGTTACGGTGAGTTCAGGCGTTACCTTACTTGCCGGAATATAAGGCTGGAATTTTTTATCTTCCATAACAGATACGTCCTTTCACAATATTTCTAATATAGTACCATAAAAAAGGGATATAGTCAAGATTACTTTAGTAATGAATTGATCACTGCTGTAATGAATGGAACGCTGCGCCATTCACCGGTAACCCTCGCGGGTATAAATTTTTCTTGTTTTTTTATAAAAAAGGCTTGACAAACCGGACAAATACCGATATAATAATCAAGCGTCAAATCGGCACGGCCTGGTAGTTCAGCTGGTTAGAACGCTAGCCTGTCACGCTAGAGGTCGTGGGTTCGAGCCCCATCCAGGTCGCCATTATATGCTGCTATGGCTCAGGTGGTAGAGCACATCCTTGGTAAGGATGAGGTCACCAGTTCGAATCTGGTTAGCAGCTCCAAAGTAAAAACCCTTGAAACCACAGTGTTTTCAAGGGTTTTTCAATGTTTTTGGCGCATTTTCCCTTTAATTAAAAAGTGCATAGAACAGCATAGAACAGCATAGAAAAACATATTTTTGGGTGTCAAATTGGTGTCAAAATTACAACGATAAAAACCACAAACCAAGCAATCACAGTAACCATAGACATAATAATTAAAATCAGCCAAACCAGGGAAGATCTTCCCTGGTTTGGCTGATTTGCTTTTTTAATTTTTGCCTACTTTTTTAATAAAATTGTGGAACATTTCATACATCCCGGTGGAAGCCAAGCCAGAGGTAAGGCCACCCAAAACAATTTGTGGAGTTACCGCCCATTGATTTGCCCAGGCGTTAATGATAATACCCAGGACAGCCATAATAAGCGGAATGTACTTGTTGACCTTGTCCGAGGGGATAACGTTTTTGATTACGTACCCCACGCAGAGACAGATCCCCAGGACCACCAGAATAATGTATTCTTGCAAAAAATCCATGATTTCCCTCCTTCCTATTTCCCAACTGATTTTTTAAGGATTGCCAAAGCATCTTTGGCATCCACTTTTCCATCGCCGTTGATATCTCCGATATCTCGTTTGGTTTCTGTTAGGGTTTCTTTCCCAACACCGATTTTTAAAGTCGCCAGGGCATCCTTGGCGTTTACCTTACCATCGGCGTTTGCATCTCCCTTTGTGACCGAAATACCAAGGGTCTTCAAAATCCCTTTTGCGATTGCAATTCCCATTTTTTGTTGCTCTGCCTTGGTATCAACAATCTTTACATCGGTCTTGTTATCCAAAAAAGCACATTCAACGATAACAGCAGGGCATACGGTTTCACGGATGAAACCAAAATAATCAGTGCCGTTTGAATTTACTTTAGTTTTCGCACCCCTGGAATTTTGACCGATTTTTTTGATTTCACTCAAAATGTTGTTTGCAAGGGTTTTGCCTGTACCACCATTTTTAGTGTGATAAACTTCAGCACCATCTCCGCCGCCGGCATTGTGGTGAATGTCAACTGCAAGATCGGGTTTAAATCCATTGATGTCTTTGATTCTTTGGTCAAGCCATACCTCGCTATCTTTGATTCGACTGATTTCCACATCACAATAGGGCTTTAAAAAGTCGTAACATTCAAGAGCCGTTGTCAAATTCAGATCCTTTTCTTTTAATCCGTTTGCCACCGCTCCGGGGTCACTCCCCCCGTGGCCAACACCTATGTATACTTTTTTCATTCGATTTCCTCCTTAATCTACATTGTGGGCTTGTTTGTTTAAATGTTTATCCAATGCCTCTTTTGCCAGGGGTACGGTGTGGTTTGCCCCCAGTTGAGAAAGCCCGTCTAAACAGGCAGAGAGGGCATAGATAACCAATTGGTTTTCTTTGTTGAGTTTTCTCACATCTTCGGTGTGCTTTTCTTTGAGGTGGAGAATGTCCTCGCTTTGTTCCTCTTGCTTTAAATACCACTTGTGGATTTTGCAGAAAAAGGTGATGCCACCTCCAAGAAACCCAAGGAGAGTGAAGATGGTGATGAGCATAGATGTTTCAATAACCATTGTTTCACCCCCTATTCAATTTCTTGATTTTTGGTGATAATCAAGCCTTCCCCTGTGCCAAGTCCACACAGGCGAATGGAAGCAACAGCGTCTGATTTAATGGTGATTTCAAGGTTGCCGCTGGCATCAACAATAATATCCCAAGCGGTGACAGAAATAGGTGAATTGTTTGCTACCGTGTAATTGAAAGTCCAATAACTACCATCCTGTTTATAGCACCATACACCAGTCCACGAACCGCCATCATCGAAATCAGCGCCCGAAGTACGGATTACATCACCTTGCACACAGGGAATAACTCCTGTTACAAAAGTACCTGTATAATCTTTTACGCTACCAGAAGAACTCAACCGTTTATCACTTTCCACTCCTACGGTATCAATCAAGTTGACAATCACTTCAACCTCTTTTTCCACGGCGGTAATCACCAAATTGCCGGTTACGGCAGGAATGGTAATCACCCCATTGGCATAAACCGAAGCGGTAACATCCACACCGCCCATTGAAACCACAACGCTTTCAAAGTCATTGCCATTGGCGGTGGTAAGGGTTGCTGAATAGGGTTGCCCATTGGCAATCGAAGCGGCATTGTTATCGGTGGTGACATTGGTTAGATTATTGGTAATCGAATGAATTACCTCAATGATTCCATTCACATAGTCAACCGTGCGGTCATACCCTGCACCATAGCACACCGCAGTAACGGTGGTGGTGTCTAAATCCACACAGTAAATGCAAAAAGCGGTGTCGGTTGCGGAATTTTGGGTTTTGGCGTAGGTTTTAGCTTCTTCCCAAGTGGTAACACCAACACTTGCTTGGGTGTATTGGTTCTCTCGCCCGTAACAGGCATTGGGGGTTGACATACGAACCACGCTCGAACGATTGCCACCGTTTACATTGCCAAAATGCAAATAATCGGTTTTGAAGTTGTGAATGTGCCCGTGGATATTCCCCACCAAGGTGGCTTGGTTTTTGTCTGTATAGTCCACAGAAATATCCCCGCTTGACCAGCTCGAACCTTTTTTGTAGGCATCCAAAATGTAAGCAAACATGTAGGTATCCGCCCACCAATCCAAGGGGTGATGGGAGAGAATAAGAATGTGCCAGTCTTCGGCATCCTCTTTGGTAGATAAGTCCAAAGAATTGGCAAACCATTGATATTGGTCATTGGAAACGGAAAAATCCCCGTTTTCAGCGGTATTTACCGAAATTACCCGAAGTTTGTAATGGGCAAAGTCTTTGTAATAATACCCACCCATTTTACTGCCCCATTCCACATCGTCACTATACGATTGAATGAAACGGTTGGTGATGGGGGCGTTCCCCTCATAATAATCGTGGTTACCCTGTTGCCGAAGGTTCACCGCAAATCGCAAATCATCCAAAATGCTGTTGATTGCTTTGAAATCCCCAAGGGCATTGGTAAGGTCACGGGAAGGGTAAGTGTCGGTATAGTCACCAAGAACCGCCACAGCATCCAATTTCACAAGGCTGTCAATGTATTGCAATGCCCCACAAGCGTGTTGGATGCCATCGGAGTAATTGTCATTGCCATAGTGAAGGTCCGAAATGGCGGCAAAGGTGAAGGTTCGGTTTCCTTGTGCCGAAAGCACTCGGTCAATTACGCTTTGGGCTTCGGCAATAACGTAATTGGGAGGGGAAAGGCTTTGGGTAACCTGCGCCACCATTTGGGCTTGTTCGGCTTCGGTGAAGTAGTCCACACCCTTTACAGGAGTATAACCGTTTTGACCGTTGGCACCCGCTTGCCCTTGCTCCCCTTGGGGACCTTGTTCACCCTGGGGACCTTGTTCACCCTGAGGGCCTTGTTCCCCCTGAGGGCCTTGCTCACCCTGGGGTCCTTGCTCGCCTGGGTCGCCCTTGTCCCCTTTTTCCCCCTTTTCCCCTTTGGAACCGTTTTTGACTTCCAGTGAGTAATAGGTGTCATTGGTCAGATACACGTCATAAACACTGATTCCACCATCTTCGGTTGACTTGTATGCTTCGGTGATACGGTCGATTCCAACACCGTCTTTGCCGTCGGCGCCGGGTTCCCC
Source organism: Acutalibacteraceae bacterium (assembly GCA_045593325.1). Taxonomy (GTDB): domain Bacteria; phylum Bacillota; class Clostridia; order Oscillospirales; family Acutalibacteraceae; genus UMGS1484. The sequence continues at coordinate 33,954 of JAZNWL010000017.1, forward strand.
TTGTGAACCTTTGGAACCGTTTTTCACCTCGAAGTTATAGGCGTTATCGTCGGACGTGAACACAGTGATGATGTTAATGCCGTTATCCTCGGTGGAAAGTTCCGATTGACTCACGTCCACAATACCAACACCGGGAGTGCCTTGCGGACCCTGGGCGCCTGCTACCCCTTGAGGGCCTAATAAGCCTTGAGGGCCTTGTTCCCCTTTGGGACCTTGTTCACCCTTTTCCCCTTGAGGACCTTGAGGGCCAACGGGACCTTGCTCTCCTTGAGGTCCTTGTTCACCCTGGGGGCCTTGGTCGCCCTTGTCCCCTTTTTCCCCTTGGGGACCCTGGGGGCCGGTACGCAATGCCGCTTGTTCTGCCGCCAGGTCAGCGGCGGTGGCGGCGCTGTTGGCATCAGCAGTTGCCTGTTCCATACGGCTGAGAGCCTGGGTAAAGGCAGTGAACTCGTCGGTTTGGGTCAGTTCGGTTTCGGTTCCCACTGTTTTTTCCACCAGTACCGTAAACTTCGGCGCGGTGATCTGGCAGTTGTCGGCGCCGAAAATCACAAATTCACAGAACAATTCGCCTACGGCGGCAGTGGTGTTCACCGTCAGAGTGTGAGTAATCCCCTGGTCGGTTTTTTCACAGGCATTGAAAATTTCACTGCCCTGTTGTGTAACCGCACGAAAACATACCGTGCAGTCGTCACTTAACATATAGGGTTTCCCGCCGTCCGTAAAAATCGCCTGAATGGTCCGCCCGGTATCCCCTTGTTTCACCCGCAAAGTATGTTGACTTTGCGAAGAATGAATATCAAACGTTAATCTATACTTGGAATGTTGCATTTCTCTCCCTCCTGCCTCTATGGTATCATTTTGCAGAGGGGCCACGTTACCGCGATCTGAGACTTTTTTATAGAAAAAGAGGCATTAACGGTCAAGTTAATGCCCCTTCCTGTTATTTACTTGTTGCGAAGTTCTTGAATCCACTTTCTTCCGGTGGAATTGGCTTCACCGGCCGTATACAATCCGGTGTTTACCAATATCTTACGAATCCGTTCCATTTCATAAGAATTATTGGCTTTCCAAGCGTTTTGGTACTGTTCTTTCCAGTAACGAGTAATAGAAGAACGAATAGAAGATTTGGCTTTACGGATTTTTTTGGCTTTGGATTCATTGGAAGGGTTGTTTGCAGCTTTAACCTCAATCAATTCATTGATGATTTGCGTTGCATCACCTCCAGCTTCCATCGTATCATATACATCCTGCATATCGAAATATGATACCGTTTCCTCTGCCTGAGCTTCATCATCCGTTTCCTGACTATCATCAGCAGGATTCATTGCATCGATTTCGCTTCGAATTGCTTTTACAACACTATCCTGTGAAAATCCATCGGCAATAATTTCATTAGCAATATCCACGTAGGTGCGAATATCCCCTTCGCTTCGAGCAACTGCCGCATGATAAACCCGCTCATCACTTTCCCGTAACTCTTTACGGAGTGCCGCTTCAATTTGGCTTTGTTTATCATACTTGGATTCTGCATAGGCAATTAGGTTTTTATCACCACTGAGGTAGGCATTATACAACCGTTCCGATTTACTGTAATCTTTACCAAGAATTGCTTCGGCAAATCGTTCCTTAAAATGACCGGTTTTATCATCGGTTAAATTGGTATAGATTGCAATAAGTGCTTTGGCATCCCGGAGCACGTTTTTTAAAGGAACGCCAAATAAATCGGCAAAGGCGCCGGAAACCTCCTCGGTTTTTTCCCAACCGCTTTTTGATTCATTACCAATTCCTTTGATTGCGGTAATCATATCTGCAAATTGGGATAAGTCTGTTCTCTCAGGAGAAAAATTACCAAACGCGCTACTAATATCACGCAAATACGGGAAGTAATTCAGGGGATTCAATATATCTTCCTTCAGTTTTCCTCCTAAAGCGCGACCATATTTTTCAGCAAATGAATCGTCTTCCTCATCATCACGAAGGGCATAGATAAGAGAAGAAGCAAGAGCAGCGGCAACCGTAGAAGCGAATACCGCCCCGCCTGTTTTCACAGCTTTTCTTTTGGAAACGTTCCCTCGTTTGGCTTGCGTGAAGGCATCAACAACCATATTTAAGCATTTCGTGGGCTCGCCCATGAAAGACGTTGCCATCTTGTTCCATGCGCTTTCCGACCGCATATTTGCACTTCTGCTTAACACGGAATCATACACCTGCGTTTTTACAATCACTTGAGTAAACCGTTTACCGCAAGCCTCATAAAATTTTTCCGACCCGCTTGCATACCGATTGGTTGTCGATACTTCTCTGCACACTGCTCTCCATATCATATTCCAACCAACAATATCCCCATGCTGAGCCATGAAACCGCCAATATCGTCAACCTTGTCCATTAAAGTTGATTCGCCTTCAATCCAATTGGCCGTACTGGTACCGTATGCAATATCAAATCGTCCCATCTCTTTTAAAATAGCTACGGGAGCGTATTTTTTTATTTGTTCCCAGGTTTCCATGTGTTTAGAAGGGGATAGGTTTGGCAATCGTAAAAAATACTTTGAATCGATTTCTGCCATAGCGCGAACAATTGCCGTTGGCTGTTGTATAGCAGTAGAAAGAGATGCCATAGTTGCTGTTTTTTTCATTGTTGCCAATGATTTCACTGCCAACTTGGTAAGTATAGTTTTTCCATCACCTTTTGAACCACCATTTAAATCATTTAAAAGTTGATTCATATATTCAACCGAATCGGCACCCCAAACGTCTTCCATAAACGCTCGAACAGAAGTGTGCCCATCTTTGCCTTTATCTGCTTTGCCAAACACGCGAGATAAGTCTTCAATGGGTAGAACAAGCCCGTGGTAATCCGCCATTTTTTTGCAATGGTTGCTCCAAACACTCCCAAAATCCTGTAAATAAATGGGGTTTGCCGCTTTTTTTTGAACTTCTTTGGTTACACCCATATTTTTCAGCAAAGCAACGGCGTGCTCACTATGATCCTGGGTTCCCTTGCTCATGGTAGAAAGGTCTACCTCAATAGGGAAATACACCGCTTCCTTGAAAATTTCAATACCGTACAGTTCCATTGAAACTTCATTGCATCGACTGCCCACTTCTGTAAGATAGGTTTGCATCTCTTGCACGTATCCACGTTGTTCTTCGGTTAGCTTTTCTGCAGCTTTCGACAACATCGCAGTATCCATATGGAAAATATCACTGATGGATGTGCCGGGAATTTTAAAACCACCGGTTTTGATGTGTTCCAAAGCTTGACGACGGCGGGAATAGGCATAAATAGAAAGCAACTGCGCCAAGGTTACGGTTCGCGCGCCATCGTTGGTTTCTATTGTGATAGGTTTCTTATGTTTCCACTCCTTGTAGCCATATTTTCCTTTTAGATTATGCATCGTGTCTTTGGCGCTTTGATAATCTTGTGCAGCAATGTTTTGCCCTTCCACCACATTCCAGAACAGATCCGTAAACGCCTGGGAACCAATCTTCTTGAAAGCGTAGTAGGGCTCCAAATTGCTCCAAAGCGTAAGGGCACCCAATCCCTGTTTGGCTTTTTTTAGAAGATGCTTTTTTGTAAAATCTGTTTCAATTTTCCCCTCTTTGCGGTAACGAAGCATTTCCTGAGTAACCCTATCGGAATATTCATCCAAAAACTCCTGTTTGCTCGTTGTGAATAGACGGTTGGAATTCCATACTACGGTATGAACCATTTGCAACGCTTGTCGCACCTTATCCAGTTCTTCCACGGTCATAAACCTATATGGTCTATCTTTAACATCATTGCTGAGTTTTTTCAATTTATCTGCAACGGCTTCATCATAAATATTGGAATATTTATCGTCATTTTTCAAATCAGCATACAGCTCGGTGATCTGTTTCAGATAGTCGGTAATCCCGGAACCGTCACCGTTCAGATCCACCGCTTTTTCCGCTGCCTGCAATGCGGCTTTCACTGTGGGTTGGATTTCCAACTTAATATTCCGTTGTTTGCCGCCGTGTTCCAGCAAGTGGTTTAAAGCCTTAATTCGTTTGATGATTTGATGTCGAACAAATGTTTTCTTTCTCCGCAAAACATCATTTCGCCGTTGCTCAATGTATGCCTTTTTGATTTTTTCCTGACGAGCTTTTGCCCCATCTCTCAAAGCTTGCATTTGCTGGTTATGCTTGGCTTTTAAAAGATTGATTTCCTTTTGCAAACGGTCGGACTTGGTATACAAGGTGTTTACCCGCCAATAAGAATCATAAATCACATAAGAAAGCCGACGGATTTCCTCTTCCTGTTCAAAATAGTCCGGTACGGTTTCCTTGGTGGATTCATAAATTTCTACCAAACGAGATACCATATCCCCTTCGTTGATGTCCGGGTCAAAGGTTCCGGGATACAATTGGGAGAGTTCAACCCAAACGGAATCCAAAGGAACCCCGTCATTGGTCAATTTAAACCGCCCCATATTCTGCCTACGGTAATTCTGCACCGAGCCGTACAGATATTCCGCTTCTTGGCGTTGAGCATCGGTTAAAGAAATCCTCCTGGATTGAATTTCCTTACGGATTTCTTCCAAATATGGGTCAACTGTTTCCCTTTTGGGCTTCATTTCCTGCATTTGAATGGCGATATTCCGAGAACGTCGCATTATTTCCTCGAAGGTTACTTCTCCGCCTTTGGCGATATACCGATACAACCCTTCCAGCATTTCTTGCACTTGGTTTTTACCCCGGTAAACGCCCGCTTGTTTCATAACGTGGCTTGCGGCAGCATCAAGACTGGTTTTGGTGTAATATTGCCCACCGGTTAACCCTACCAATTTCCTAAGGTATTCATTATCCTTTTTCAATTTGGCGTTATCTTTGGCAAGCTCTGCAGATACGTCCACGTCACCGATTGTACCGTAATCACGAGTTTGGAACAAAATGCTTTCACCCAATTTCCCATCAGGACGTTTTGTATGTCCAAAATGTTTTAAAACACTTTCTGGTAAAATATCAGGAAAATATTGATTGACATATTCAAGCAAATTGGATATACTAATTGTAGAACCAGTAAGGTAGTCTGCAGTTTTTGCAGGAACGCCTGGGGATAAGCTCCCATCTGGTTCTTTTTTTATTGTTTTCATCAAATCAGTTTTCGTATTTACTGAATATAAAACATTCACGCTATCTACTTCATTTGTAGCTTGATTCACCACAAAAGAAACTATATAAGGTTCATTTTTTATGTTTTTTGCAGCACCAATTAAAACATAAGTCTCGTTTATATTTTCGTTTTTCGGTGTCATTTCGTTAATACGGACAGAATTGGTTAAAATTTCACCAACATTTAACAAAACAGGAGCTAACAAATTGAGCCGTCTATCCAAACTATGCCGAATTCCGTTTTTGGAAACAATAACATCCATTGCAATATCTTTCACGTACACCACCGCATTACCTTGACGATTGCTTTTCCCGCTTTTCATAGCATTAGCAATTGATTGTTCAATGATATTCTTTCGCGTAACAGGTGAAGATGCGTACTGTACTGTGTCATCAATAAGAGTCATTGCCATACCTGGCTTTTTTATTAAGGCTTCATATGAGTAGTCTCTTGGCTGTTGCCGCACAATATCATCTTTCAAATTATTGCTTGTAGTGCTATCCAAGAAAGCTCGGTCAAACCGTTCAATCAACCCCTCCAAAAAGGCCTTGTCGTTAATTACAAGTTCTCCTTCCGGGGAATCGGGGTTGATGTTAGCATAAGCCGCTTTCAAATCATGGAGAAACTCTTTAATCCAAGAAATGCATTTTTTCACCCAATTTTGATTTTTCATTGCCTTGGTTTGCAGTTTTTCAAGAAGTCTGCCATCGCGGAGGAGGGTTTCGCAAGATTCGGCAACAACTTCCTCGAAAGCATATTCCCAAACCTTGGATTCAATCATTCGGGGGTATTCTGCACGATATTTCTCTTTATGACGTTTCATATAGTAATCCAAAGAAATATCTTTCCGTTTGTAATTTTCAAGGAGCCAATCTGCCATTTCTTTAAACGCCCGGGGATTGTTGGCCTTCATCCAATGCACTAACTCGTGGGACATGGTATACAAAACGGTATTTTTACCGCTTAACCCTGCCGTAATATCCACGTGGATGGTATTGGTAGTAGGGTCATACCAACCGCTATCTCCTACAGGACGGCCGTTGGCATCGGTTTTGGCTTTAAAAAACTCAAATTTAATGCCACGGGTAATGGCAAGCAATCGAGCTGCCTGCAACCCTGCTTTTTGGGTTTTGGTTTTAAAATCTGATTCGGTAATTTCATTGAAAGAAACAGCTCCCCCTTTCTCCCCAAAAATCTCATTAGCAGATTTTAGGGAGGTTTTTTTATTTTGCTCAATGGTAGGTTTGGCTGATTGTGTTTCTTTCGAAGCTCTCCCCATATCATAGGCGGCTTTTAATTGCTCAGGATACATTCTTTTAGAAGCCTGCAGGGTACCAACATTGGCAAAATCATAGCCATTTTTCCCGTAATGGTATACTTCCGCCCAATCCAAAACATAATCAGAGGGCGCCTGCCCCGGCATAATACTGTCTGCCACGTTGTTCAACATACTTCCGGGGACATCAAGGCGAGGAAACATCTCGGCAATCACCGATTGTACTTCGGAGGAATATTCCACTTTATCGGCATCTACTTCTTGTACGGTACCGTCTTTTCCTTTATAGCGAACCACCGAAGGATTTTCGTTTGACAAACCGAGAATTTGAACGGTTTGGCCATCTACCTTTGTTGAGCCGTCGGCGGATACCGTGAATTGATTTTGAGAGGGGATTCTAACCGGCAAATCGACACCATTTTCTAAATTAAATTGCTCGATTTTTTTTGCAATTTCAGCCGAATCCTGAATATTTGGAGTTGTTTTTTCGGTTGCCGTGGGTTCTTGCGTGACTTCTTCTATGTTCACCGCTTCATTATACCTGTTTGTTCTTTGTTGCACAGAATGGTTTTTATTTTTCAAGACAGAAAAGTATACATCGTTTACAGCTTCGTTGTTCTCCAATACCGCCTGTTGCTGACTGTTTAAAATCTTCCCGTCATTTACAACCGCTTCCAACCAAGTAGAAATGGTATCCGCATCGTTTTCGCTGATCCCGCGTCTGACAAGACCTTTTTTAATGTCTGCGGTGTTTTGTTCGGTAACAACACCACCAACCTCACGAACCAGTCGGCCAATGGTATAGGCGCCCGTATTTTCGTCCACCTTATTTGCCAAGCGATAAGCAACAGAATCCATGGGAGCCTTTTTCCCCGATTCAACCAACTGTTCAACTCTTGCCCGGGCATTTTCGGATTTAAGGATATCCTTGCCGGTGTTATAAGTATTGGCCGCGTTGACTACGTCGCCTGCGCCGTTTAACACCATGGCGGAGAACATACCCATTAAACCATTGTAAGCAACCTCCGACCAATCGGTTTCTCCGATTTCATCCCCCAAAGCAATGTTCCTGACATAGGGGTCAAGAACCGCCTGTAAGGACTCTTCAAACCCTTCCGAAACAGCACTACCCGTTCTATTGGCAAGGAATGAAAAAGCGGGTTTTACCGCGTTCCAGAACTGCGAACCACCGTGTTTGGCAGTGAATTTGGTCACAGCGCCGGTCAGCGCTTTAGAAACCTTGGTGGTTAACGGTTTGGAAAGTTTGCCGGCACCTTTGCCAATGCCACCCAATAAATACTGCAGACCGCCTTCCAATACGGCTGTCATAGAACCATGCAATAAGGCATCATTTTCGGTATATCCCGCATTGATATCCTCTTTGTATGCCCCCGCTCCCGCGTTAATGCCCATGGCGATGGGTGAAAGTGCCTGTCCCCCGGGGAGAAAGGATAAAGCGATATAAGGAGCCTGTGCAATGGTGGTACTTCCGGCATCATACAAGAAGTTGACAAACTTTCCTTCCCGAGCTTCCAGATCGGATTTTATGTAGGAAGAAAGATAATCCGAATCAGAAAGGTTGTATTCACCATAGGCATTTTTCCCTTTCAAAACGTCAATGACATTTCCCGCCTGAGAAAGACCCGTTTCAAACATATTGAGCAGTTCCAGAGCGGTATTGCCGGAATAGGTTTCAAAACGTTGTTCGGCTTTTCGTCTGCTCAAATCATTGTGCACGGTATCAAGGTATGCCTGAGCGTCTTCCCTTCGCCCGCTCCCAAATAAATACAATGCCAGATTCCGTTCTTCTTCGGTCATTACGTCATTCATATAGGCAACTTCCGAAGGCAAATGAGCAGAAGCGTCCACCTGATCATTGGGATTCAAGGTAACGTCGGTATTATTTACGGTAGTAAAATCAGCCGCTTTTTTAATATACTCTTGCGCTTTCGGATCGGCCAACATTTCATTTTCCCATGTAACGGGCTCTTGTCTTTTTCGTGCCTGGTTAATGGTGACCTTGTATCGGTCGATTGCATTTTCCAATTCATCTGCGCCGGTATAGCCAAGATCAGTCATGGCTTGGACTGCTTTTTGATAATCTTCTTCGTGTGGATATATTGACAGCAGCCCTTCTTTTTCATAGGCGTTTCTTCCCGATTCAAATCGTTTGTACCCGGCAAGAATTTCTTCCAATTTTTCAACCTTCCGATTGCTATCTTCAATATCCAAACTTTTTAATTTGGTATCCAGTTCCAACTCTTTTTGATACGCCGCATAATCTTCTTCACTCCCAAACTGGCTCCAATAGTCATTGTCCTGTTGATAGGCGGACTGCATTTTGGAGAAATTGTTCATGGAGTTGGAAATATGATTGGTTAACGCTGAAAAACCGTCTTCTCCATCGGTAACCAACCCGTTTTTCTTCCAATAGGCGCCGTACTGCTTCATTAACTGTTGCATTTGCTGGGTTTTGCCCAGCAAACTATCATAGGCGGTTTTTGCAGAAGTATAGGCATCAGCGGAGTCGCCTACATAACTTTTACCGTAGTCCTTCACCCCGAACCGTTTAGCATAGGTGGATTGGTAATCGGCGGCTTCTTTGGACCAGTCGTTATACAAGGTTGCGAAATCCTCTACGGATTTCTGCTGTCGGTATTGTTCCACCAAGGAAGGTCCTCTGGCTTGCTGTCCTTGTTTTTGTTTTCTATATTGGTCAATCAAAACACCCATTTGTGTCACCCTTTTCTTTAAACAGTTTTACTTCCCGCTCTCTTGTCGTAATTTTAGCAGAGCGTCCTTGGCGTCCACTTTTCCGTCTTGGTTCAGATCAGTTTGCGGAATATATTTGTCAATTAAATATTTTCCCGCCTCGGTGATTACATAATTTCCGTCATTTCCGAGATACGCCAAGCCGGTATTCAGCAAAAGTTCTTCAAAGGCGTCTTCGCTTTTCAAGTTTCCATTCTCGCCAACCATGTAAGTATCAACATAACTCTCCAAGGTATTCAAATCCGAAGCGCTATATCCATTTTGGGAAGAACCCCCGCCGGAACTGGCCGCCGCAACTGAAAGGTCATATTCCTGTTGCCATTGGCTATCGGCAACTTTATCCCGTTCTTTTGTATAATCAAATTGTTCCTGTTGGAATTTGCGATTTTCATCATCCGCATACTTCCCATATTGGAAAGACCGCTCATCGGAATATCTTCCGTAATCCTCTGCAGCCAGGGCGTCTCTGCGGCCGCCGTAGTAACTCATCATGGCTTGGAGATTTGCCAGGTTGTCCTGCTGACGAGCGTATGCTCTATCGTCCCGATCGGCAAGCAGACTATAATTATTCGCCAGTTGCTGGGTTTCGTTTTGGTACCGTTGCAAGGCGATATCATACAGTTCCGGCACCATGGCGTTTAACTGGCTCAAATACCCCTGGTATGCTTGGTTGCCTGCGGTGACTCCGTAAGAATTGCCAAACCCCCCGGTTAAATCGGCAGCCTGGGCGGTGGTGTCTTTCATTGCCTGTTTACCCAGACCAACGTATTGATTCTTATACTGCTGATACAACCCATCCCCGCTCATGTTGTATTCAAAGGGCTGACGGTTGAGGACTTTATTCAAAGCATCATTGGCTTCCACACTTAACCCGCTATTCTGCTGTAAATTCTTGACAGCGGTATCAGCCTGTTTTTCATAGGAAGCGGCTTTGGTTCCATACTGAGTGACCTTTTCATCCTCTTTATAATTTTTAAACTTAAATGCCATGTTATTTTACCTCCTCGATTTGCTTTTTCAGTTCCCGGATCTCACGGTTGGTGTCATCAACAAAGTGCTGTAACGCCTCCGCCAACTGCCACAGATAATTCTTGTCCATGGGTTTGGATAAATCAGGTTTTGGAATTTCAATTTGCACTATTTATCGCTCCCTTGCTCAATGGTTTTGGTAATGGAATACACTTTGGCGTCCCCTTTGCCGGCAATTCGAAGCCGAAGGTGGTCGCACCGTTTCACCCGAATGGGCAAATTAAAACTCCTCATGCTGTTGCCGGTCATGGTGTAGACGTGTTCCCAGTCTCCTGCAGAATCATACTGCACCGAAACGGAAACTTCTGACCCCACCGCTAAAGACATGCGGATGTCCAGGCAAGTGATATACTTTTTGTCGGGCAAAGAAAGACCGATAATGCCCGTTTCGGCAAACCAGGGCACCTGTTTTTCATGGGGTTCGTAGTCTTCCTTCCCGGCAAGGGTTATCATCAACCTACTGGCAGACAAAGCGTATACGTTGCTTTGATACGTCACCATGTGAGTGATACCGGGGCTGTCCTCTTTATGTAACAGACCATTCTTGGTATCATACACGAACAAGTGTTGTTTATTTTCATCTGACATGGCAACGTAATATTTGGTTTGTGTTCCTGCGCCGATGGCGTTGGTATACGAAATGCCGCCAAAGGGCAATTCCAAAAGCGCTGGCAGAGAACCGCTATAGGTACAGATCCCCGTGGGAGATTTATAAAATAAAACGTTGTTTACTACCGCCAGGGATTGACCCGAGCCTTTTTGAACCCCGTTACAAACCACAGGCGTTACCTGGAAGGGATAGGTTCCGTACACCCGATGCATACAGTTTTCTTTGAAAAAAATGGGTTGTCCGTTGTAATTGACCGCCCCGGTAAAGGGTCCGTCGGTACCGCAGGACACCATATAACTGTCATCACTGATACCTTCAAATTTTTCCCACACCCGGAAAGATCCCAGTTTAGACGCGTAAATTTCGTTCACAAATTCTCCATCGTTGTTGAGCCCGTACCGGCAACCCCAAAGGCGGTTATTGGCTTCCACTACAAAGTCCATGACGGGAATATTGTTTTTGATTTTCCAATCGCCATCTGATACGACAAATTGGGCATCCGTATCATGAATGTCATCCACCTTTACGGTATCGCCAATGGTATACCCGGAGGTTTTGCAAATTCCCGCTTTTATTACGATATAATGCTTTTCTCCGTCTTCGTTGGTACCCGAAAGAACGACTTCATGGGCATTATCCAGATCAGCGATTTTCACATCATATTCCCCGTTCACCGACACGTAAGGCGCCTTCAAACGAATCCAATCTCCTTTTTGGATCGGGTTTTCATCTGCTTCAAAGGTAATCCGTAAATAATACGGGACTTCAAACCAGCCCTTGTTATCGTTGTAGTATCGATTCAACACCGCAGGGGAACTGTACGTATCCAGCCAATGAGTTTGGTCGGCGGCACCGTCCGGGGAAACGTCACTAACCGTCACATCGTTCCAACTGTTTCCTTCTTCATCACAGATATACACACTGAAATATGACGTGGGCTCCAATTCATAGGAGAATTTCCCCTGTTCCAGTTCACCATCGGCATTTTCAATGGTGGAAAACCACAAATGGTTTGCCATGTCTACGATATAAGAACTAAAGGAAACCAACTGGACCGGGTTATCAAATCGGTTATCCATAAATGAAACCCCCTCTTTTGTTTTGGGATCAATACCATAGAGGGCAAATTGAGACCACACATACCACAAGCGATTTTTGGAAAGTATGCCATAATAAGGCGACGTGGAGCGATTTTCAACCAAGCCCCTGGGTGAACGAGGGGAAAGCAACGGATAAAAATCCGAAGAACAGTTTTCCATATCGTAAAACTCGCCGTCATTGATTCTTAATTTGTGGTTATACCCACCGAACACCTGCAACGTGTCACGGCCGGTATTCAAAACGTTTAACTCAGGCAAATACATCCATACCCCTCCTTATGATAAGACCGAAAGACGAGCGCCTTTGGGCTTATGCGTGCGGTTGTAATAACGCCAATACCCACTATAAGCACTGTTGAACATTGCCATAGAGTTGTTGTATGAACCGAATTCTCGGTTGGCATAGTCTACCTGGGCCTCTAACCAATACTCGTAAAGGGTTTCGTGAGGAAATTCCACCAGCAATTTGGTAGATAATGGAGTTTCTTCGGTGTATCCCGCAAATTCCACCTGGGCACTTTCGTGAGTATCGATGATTTCTTGTTTAATGCGGCCATCCAAGGCAGATAACCACATAATTTTTTCGGACTGTGTATATTGATTCGGCTTTAAGGAATCCAGCCGATTGATTGCTTCTTGAATTGTCATGGTTTAATCATCTCTCTTCTAAAAAAGCGGACAACCACGTGTCCGCTTTTTCTTTATTATTCTAACTCTTTTGCCTTAGCATTGCCTTGAAGGGCTGATTCGTATTTCATAGCCTCTACAAGCATCTTTTGCTTATGTTCAAGAGCTTTTGCAACACAACGGGGAACCTCCACATCGATACCACGCTGAATTTGGAAAGGCTTTCCATTTACCGCCACCCATATATCTTCTTTTTCTCCACGAGTAACAGGGATATTAATGGTCACTAACGGCTCATTGGGAAAGAGTTTATTCATTTTTGTTTTTTCGCTTTTTGTTGCAGCCATAATTAACCTCCTTAATATTGGGGTGGAGGGAGGGTATCTCCCTCCACATAGTTCATTTAGTTGGCTTCAGCATTTTCGCTGAGTTCAGACATACATTCAACACGAATCATGTAGGCTTCGATAAGAATCTCTGAAGTTTTGGTGGCTTTCCAACCAATGGATGCTCTTTGGTCCAATGCGTCAGCAACGCCGGAAGAACCCAATTGTTTGATGATGATTCTCAATCCACCACCTTCAATTTCGGTGGTACCATACGCATTATCGCCCATGAACAAGCAACCGTATACACCGCCCTCGTAAACCTTGGCTTCGGAGGATTCAACAAAACGAACGCCGCCGAGTTTACCAAGTTCACCTTCATAGATGTTCTCGGGTTGTGCATATTTGTGGGCATCAATCCATTCGGGGTCATTTTGCAAATCATATGCCACATCAGGGTGAATAATGGCAACATAAGAGCCGTTAATCTTGGGAGCGTTCACTCTCTTAAGAAAAGCGGCAGCTTTTTTTACCATTTTTGCAGTGAGTTTGCAAGTTTCATCCAGTCCTTCGCGAGTAGTAACTTCGGTACCGTCTGCTTTGGAACAGAACATTACATTGGTACCACTTTGGAGAACGTTGCGGGTGACAGCATCAAGAGATAAACCCGCCTGATTGCTGGCAACCTTAACGCCTTCAGTCACAACAGGGTCAATGGCAGTAAGGTCAAGCATATCGGAATATACTAAATAGTCGCCATATTGTGCTACTTCCGATTCAATAGCAGTTACACTGAGGCTTTTACCATCGGGGGTTACACCTTCAGTAAGAGGGGTGGTCGACTTGGGAAGAGATGCGAATTTACGGAAATTGGCTCTCTTACCATTTCCTTTAGGAATGGGCCTTTTTTGAGCAAATTGGTCATGCACCAAAAGGGGCTGTGCTTCAGCGACAAGCAACTTATCATAGTAAGTTTGATTTTCTGCAGAAAGACCGGGAGAAAGGGTTGTGTTGGTGTTCATCTCTGCAAAAAGCTGAAGGTTGAGAAGTAATACTTTTTTCATGTTTTTAATCTCCTTATTTTCAAATTTTGATACAAGGAGATTGGATAGGTTTCATTTAACCGAAACTTATCTTTTCTCCTCGCAAGACTTTTCTCGCAACATCGAGAACGTCATTTTTGGAGAGCTTAGACACATCACTCTTAACAGAAGAGGCACCTTGGGCAGAACTACCGTTTTCGGAAGGTCGCATACCGTTAGCACGAATTCGATCCGCTGTCCGTTTTTCTACCGCATCAGCAGTAGATTTGATAACAGCAGGAATAATTTCGTCGCGGTGCAAAACCTCGTAGGCGGTTCGCATGGTAACACCGGGGAAACTTAACAACGAATTGAATGCCTGATTATTCAATTCTGCATCCAAATCAAAGGTGGGATACAGTTTTTGAAGCTCTTTTGCTTCATTGGCAAGGCCGTCGTACACCTTTTGGGCGTTCATTCGGTCCAGTTCCCCCCGCAAACGGTCGATTTCTCGCTGAGACTTTCTCTCTGCTTTGATTTCACCCACCGATTTGCCGGTTGCCATTGCTTCCTTTTCGTAGTTTGCATCATCATCCTCAATGGCATTGACTAACGCATCCACATTCCCCGGCTCCACGCCGTATTTCTGCGAAAGATAGCCCAACACAGGGGATAACTTACCAAACTTTTCGGCAGCATCTTTGGTGTCTCTCAGACGGTTTTTAACAATAGCCTGTACTTTGGAATCAAAAAGGTCTTTATATTCCCCTTTGATCATTTCTTCAAACGCCGCGTTGCGGTCGATTTGGGTATTTTCAGAACTATCATTCTTTGAACTCTCGGCGGCAGAGTTCTCGCCTTTTGCCACGCCGTCTTGCTCGTTGGCAACAGCACCTTGTTTTTCGCCCGATTGGGACACGGCGGCTGTCCCCATTTCGCCCGTTTGTCCCCCTTCACCGGTGCCGCTTGCACCGCCTTCGGCAAATGCCTGAAGGTTCAGTTCAACAGTGAGAGGAACGATTTGTTGTTTTTTCATAAGGATTTTCCTTTCTGCCCGTATCGTGGGCGAATCGTGGTTTATATTTCGGCTTTCGCCTTACCAAACGTTGTCAACTCCACATACTGTGGGAAATTTTCAGCTAACAGTTGATACCCTGTTTGCACCACGGTGTATACCTGTTTTACTTTGGCACGGTGTTTTGATTTGGGACAACACCTAACAATGGCTTCTCCCGGCTGTGTATTGACCGTTGGAGCGGTTTGCAAATATCCTAACTGCTCCATATCCAACACAGATTGTGCCAACGTGTATATCAAAATAGAAGCAGATGCACACACAATATCCTTGCCCGGTTCATCTTGTCCCGCGTGGCCTTGCGCTTTTAATTCTAATTCTCCGTTGGAATAAAACTTCACATGTATCATACTGTCACCTGTTACGTGGGGGAGGTAGATTCCGCCACCCGTTGCCTTGCCTTTTTGGTAGAAGCAGATTCTCCGCTTTTTTCATCCCCAAGGTTGGTATTTCCTTCGGCTTTGGGTGCTCCTCGGGGAATTGGCATACCGCCCATCATTCCTGCGGCCGCACCCCGGGAAAGATTGGTACCGTTCTGCGCATCAACAATTTGGGTCAACTGCATTACCTGTTGCTGTAATGCCATAACCTGCTGATACATTGTCCCGTTTTGGGAAATACGCTGTTCAACAAACTGCTTTCGGTCAAAATCCATCATTTCCAAGCAAGCCAAGGATTGGTCTGCCATTTGAGGGTTGAAAAAGCCTGCGCCGTAAAATTGCAAAGCCAGTTCATTTTGGCTCATTCGAGAATAAGGGGATTGCTTTTGAGCAGTTACTTCGATATCAAACAGCGGTACTCTATGACCGCCGTCTATCTCTTTTCCCTGAATATTAGCATTGGAATACTGCACATATCGAGCCGCACCCGCTTCCCCGATGATACGGAAACTGCGGGGAAGGTCATAGAATTGCCGAATGAGTTCAATTACCTGCACGCAAATTCTGCGGAAGGTACGGTAGGAAGATTTGATATGGTCCCGGGAAAGCTTACTTCCCGCCTCTTGCATAGCAGCAATGGCAGAAGCGGCGGTTACCCCCGAGGTGGTTCCACCGGTGGCAATATCACGGTTCCCGGTGGTTTCTTTCAGCTCATCGATTTTTTTGTCAATAACACTCACATAAACACTACTTAGTCCCGTTTGTTGCACCGGAATAACACTATCCTGACCTAACGCACCATCTACGTGAATGAAATCGTTGCTCAAATCGGCATATTCTTCTTCATTCACCGCACCACCGGTAGAAATGAAATAGCGAGGCTTTGCATTCACCAACATATTTTGCATAATTGCTTGGTTGCCTCGGTCGATGTATTCCTGAGCATTTTTGCCGATATCGATATATCCAAGTCCTGCCGGTGTGCCTTTGATGGGAAATAGCGGGTCAAACTCAAAAGGATACATCCCGTGGTCATACCAACCACGCTGGGCCAATGCCGGAGAAAGCGGGATTTCCCGTTCCAATCCGGTTTGAGAATCAATCTCAGTGGTCATAGGCGGTTTCGTTTGGTTTTCGGTGGCAAATAGAACAATGTCATTCACAAATTTGCAGTAGTGCAATATGGTTTTTCCATCCACAATCTTCTTGTAATACCAATCGATTACAGCAGATTTCTTAGTGGTATCCACCGTATCATCGTACCGATATTCGCTTACGTCCATGGATTTCCCGACGAGTTTTCCTTTTACTTCCGGATACTGAGCCTCTAACAAGTCATTATCCATCAGTTCAACGGTGAAAACATTGCGGGATTTCTGAATATCGGTGATGCCGGGTTCCCAAAAAATAGAGAGAATATCAATGGGGACTATGGAGATATCACCAAGCCCGTTTAGCTTCTTGTTCTCCCAAAAGATACCGTATACCGCGGTACCACCTTTCAACATATCATGCCAAGCGGCAGAATAGGTTCCTTCAAAATCATTTTGGTCAAGCACGGTGGGTACGATTGCCGAAAGCATCTCTGCATCCTGTTTGTCCCCTTCTTCCCGAGGTAAAATGTTTGGAGAAGGAAAGTTGTCCATAGCGTCAGCGTGCTTATTTTCAATGCAGTTAAATAGCCAAGCAGAAGTAGGTTCGATTTCTTTCTTTTCCTTCTTCCGCATACACTCCCAATGGCGCAACTTATACCATTGTTCGTTTTCAACAATCCGCTGTTCTAAATTGGCTTTACCTTTTTTATACTCCTGCAGGATTTGAAACGCTTGTTGTACTTCCTTTTCGCCAATCGGAAGACGTTCTTTTTCTTCGGGTTTTGCCGTTGTTTCAGCTTCTGCTTTACGACGTTTGAATAGTCCCATATTCATTACTCCTCTATGATTTTCATTCTCATGTGGTCGCTGGGTTTTCCAAGAGCTTCCTTCGGTATATCAAGGAACAGCTTCAATGGGCTTTCCTCGTATTCATCCTGTGGCAGTGGAACCCGAGGCTTGATCGGACGGCTCATAAGGAAATACCGCGCCTCGTCTGCCACGTGATCCTCACCATTGGTGTCAAGGTCTTCCGGTCTATGCTCATCATATTGGAGCAAAGGAATGGTCCTTATGAAAGCCTTGCAGTTTTCAAAGATATACATCATAGGAAACCCGTTTTCATCAAATGCCAGGCGATAATGCACCTGCATCCACCCGGGGATCCGATTATGGTCTCCCGGCAGGAAATACACCTGATGTTTTGCTGCCGTATCAGCAATGGATTCCCCTGTTTCGGCATTCCAGATTGCAGGATCGGCAATGCCTATGATTTTCTTGCCTTTTAACCATTCATGTTCGGTTTCCAACTGATGAATGGCGGCAAATACTTCGGGCGGCGTTTTTTTCACGCCTTCGTTTGGCTGTCCTTTTACACAACCGTACATTTCAAGAATGCGATATACCACGCCGTCATAGTCAACAGCCCACCAACCGCAGGAAAAGGGTTTGTTATATCCCCAGTCGAATGACCGATAGATCTTCCAACCATCGGGTATTCTGAAGGCGGGAATAACGTGGGTCCAGGCCTTGGATTCGTACTGTTCAGGGCGATCTACAAAGTCTTCAAAGAACTGACCTTCGAAGATATCCCAATCCCCTTCCAGCCAAGCCTTCCGAAGTTTCGGCGGTAATGCCTCTAACTCCTCTTTATATTCAGGTTGCATTTCCATAAGGGCTTTGTTATCGGTAACCAATGCCTGGGTAAAACTGTAGTTTTCGGGGATTTCGTTATCCAGATAACGGCGATCGATGAACAAACGCTTGATATAATTGTGAGATATTCCACCTGGGTTGCAGGTATAATATGTTCTTTTGGGGAGACCATTGGGCTGACGAACAGCAAGATTGATCTTTTTTAGCCATTCTTCTTTCAGTTGAGTGGCTTCATCGAAGAAAACCACGTCGTATTCAGCCCCTTGGTATTGGTCGAGATCCCCATCGTTGTTGCAATACCCGAACCAGATGGTGGAACCGTTGACAAAGGTAAAGACTTTTTCGGTTTTGTTGTACCTTGCCACTTCCTTGGGAAGCATCTGTTGCAGGGGTACAATATGGTTATTTGTCAGCTCTTTGTAGGTTTTACGGACAATTAAAATCTTGATGCCCGGCCACCGTAAACACAAAAGAATGGATTTTACCCGCACTGCCCAGGATTTTCCCCCGCCTCTGGCGCCGCCGTATGCCACGTGCCGATGCTGATCAGCAAGGAAAAGCTTTTGTTTCTCGTTGGGCTCCGGGATATCAATGCCTACTGTTGCCATGAAGAATCACCCCCGGCAATGGTCACGGTTACGGCGTTGGTGGGACTGTCAGAACTTGCTTGACGTTGCAGATTGGCAATCCGCGCCTTTTGTTCCTCAATATCCAGCTCGGTTTTGATGTTCTGAATATCCTTGATATCCTTGATGGTGCCTGAGAGGGATTTTAAGGCGCTTTTATCAAGTGTTAGCATGCCTACATGAAATTGGTCTACCACAACCTCAACAGCCGTAAGAAGTTTGTCTGAAACGTCCAAAAGTCTCTTCATTCGTTCCGCCTGCTTCGAGGATTCAACTTCCACGATTTTTGTGGCTGTTTTGGCTTTACATTGGTTTTTCAAACCGACCCAATCTTCTTCACGGGCGATACGTTTTATGGTACTTAATGAACAGCCATATTTATCACAGAGTTTTCGGTAGGACGTGCCACCCTTGATATACTCTGCTTTGATGCGCTTCCAATCCACAGAAAACTCCTTCCTTCGTCGTTATATCTCAATTCTACTAAATGCGATATTGGCCGCGTTACCGCGATCTGAGACTTTTTTTAAAAATTTTGCAAAAAAATTAAGACACCCCATAAAGAGATATCTTAACTATCGTTTTTCTCATAATAAACCGCCAGGAACCGGTACCATGGACACGTCTGATAATCGTCGTCGCAATGTTCAATCTTGTAACTGCATTTGTATATGGGGTTATCAAACTGTATATGTATACCGCGGATATGATTCAGCCCAGAGCAACAAATTTCCCGTTTTAAGGTTCTTTCATAAAACGGACATTTCGCGTACAGATCCGCCCTATCCACCGCCTCGCCCTCCTTTTTCTACAATGAACTAAACCTGAAAAGTCATCCTCATTGTGTGTTTCTTGTTTCAAATTGGCGATAGCACTCTTCGCATCCTATCGTGTCCACCATGGTACAGTTAACATACCCATCTTGAAAAATTTGAACATTTGCCAAAAAACACGATCGAACGACACTCCCTTCGTAATGTACATAGTCGGGACACATGTGCTGAGGGTAGAAGATACCGCCCCGGCACCAATACGCTTGATCGGTTTTCCATGTGGTCCATCCTTTTCTCGGTTGTTGATTAGGATGGGCGGCGTCATAGGGGGATTGTGTTGCCCTCAAATCATCGTAGCACCCGCCGTGGGGACATCTGCCAGACCACCAAAGGAGGCAATCCTGACAGATGCAATCGCCACAGCTGGTGCTGGTAAATTCAAACAGTGATAATTGTTTAACATACTCAGCCATGTTAGTCCGCACTTCCTCCGCAAACAAAAAGCGGATGAGATCCGTCCTGCAGTTGCTTTTCTTCGTCACACATGCGATACCCCAGACGGCCGAGGTAATCGTAAACCACGTCCAGATCCTGATTCTTCTGATGATGCGGCATTGTTTCGCCATAGCCTTCGTAATAATACCCGGAATCCTCACGGTCACCGCTGTTGCAGTATATAATCAAAGCCAGTGCGGCACCGGGATCTTTGTCATAGAAGGCCTTTAACTTTTCCTTTTCAACGTCGTATGTACGTTTGGGATCCTGACCGATTTTTTCATGTAACGGTTTTTTATCAAAATTACCCGTTTTGTACAGTCTGCCGGCAGACGTCCCAACGATTTCCACCAAAGCCCATTCCAGTAAAATATCTTTATTTTTAAGGCCGGCGGAAAAATTCATCATAAAATCCCGGCGCAGTTGATACATTTCCCCGGTGATCTTCTTCAGCTCTCTCCGACGTTTCCTTGCAGCCTTTTCCTTTTCGCTGATTTTTTGGGGCGTCACGTTCTCCGCTTCTTTCTTGCGAAGAATATATACCGTACCATAGGAAAACAGATAGAAATATTGGGCGTCCTTTTTGGGCTTTTTGATTGTCAACGTTCCGGGTTTCCATTGTTCAATTCTGCAGGACTTTTCGGTTTGATAGCCGGCACTCCAGGAATAAGTACCTTCAGGTGCTTCCTTAGCGAAGGCGCTAACCTCTTTGAGGACCTTTGGCGTCAGTTCCTTGACTACCTGGTCTTTCAACACCCGCTGGTATTTTGAGTTGAAATTGTCAGTTCCAACGGCATCCAGTAATTCCTTACGGTCAGAAGCGCTTTTCACTTCCGCGATCTTGATATACTGCTCCAGGGAAGCACCACCCCGCTCCTGGGACTTGTCAAAGCGTTTCTTGTCCAGCTTCAGCAGACGAAGGCGACGGGATACCGTTTTCTCGCTTAACCCGGTTTGTTTTGCCACACTTTCCTGTGTTTCCCCTAAATCAAGCATCATCTGCAGACACTCCGCCTGCTCGTAAGGAGTCAAGTCTGCCCGTTGCACGTTCTCCACGAACATGGTGGCCACCTGCTCCTGCTTGGTCATTTGGGCAATTACACAGGGGACTTCAGTCAGGCCGGCGGCTTTGGATGCTTCCATGCGACGGTTGCCGATCACCACGTAGTATTTGGCGCCGTCCTCAACCGGCACCACGGTGAGGTTCTGCAGTACACCGCTTTTGCGGATGCTGTCGGTTAACTCGGTCAGATCACCCAGCACCTTCCGGGGGTTGTCCGGGTGATGCTCTAATTTTTCAAGGGGAAGGTACACCAGGGTACCTGTGTTGTTTACGGTTTGGTTCATGGTTAAATCATCCTTTCCAATTCGTCGATGTCATACGAACTACTTTTGACGGTTTCTTGTTTATCCTGCTTTGCCCACTCTCGGATTTTGGCAAGATGGTTTGCATAGGTCTTCCCGGAAGATGCCATATACTCTGACAAGCGTTCAAGCCGTACAGCATAATCGGGAAACTCCTCCTGCAGAGAATCATATTCCTCATCGGTTAAAAACACGTTCTCATAACGACCGTATTTTTTGCGTGTGAGGGTGCTTTCTTTTGTACTCTCCGTAAGGAGAGTATTTTCTTTATTCTTATTCTCTTTATTCTTAAAAAGAGGGTTCCGTGGAGTTTCCGAGGGAGTTTCCGTGGAATTTTCCATGGAATTCTCCATGGATTTTTTCTTCTTTTTCCGCTCCCTATCCTTTTGTCGGATTTGGCTCATGCGATCTTCACTTTGGTGTTTCGTCCAGTTACAAATAACGTAGTCATCCTCATGAACTTCAACCATGCCGTGTTCTACAAAAGCGGACAGAGCCTTATTTATCAAGGGTTTTGGCTGTGATAACAAGGAAGCAAACATTCCTTTGGAAAAGTTTTTGAACACCCCGCCATTGTTTTGTTTCCCGGCAAGGAGAAGAAGCCGAATCCAGATCAGTACAATTTCTTTACCGTTTTTCATGTTTTCCAAACGAGAAATTTTTTCATCTGTAAACAAATCTACGGAGAGTTTTATCCATTCGATTTTTGACATTTATTTCACTTCTTTTATTCGAATTTTTTTCAAAAAAAGCATGAGTTTTCTTTTAATAATATAGTCCTTGGTTTTAAAACCTTTGGTATCTTCAACCACAAGATTTCCGTTTTCGTAATACACAAAATCGGCTACGTAGGCACATTCCCGTTCAATGATTTTGCCTTTGATTCTGCCTCCCCGTTTTCCTATGGTATCCGGCTCCCTTTGTGCCGGGATTAACACGAATTTAATCTGCCTTTGCAGGTCGGTAATTTGTCCTGCTTTCTGCAACAGAACAAGTTCACAGTACCGCCTGTATTCCCTAACGCTGTCAAAGGTCATGCCATCCCGGACAATTTTTCTGCTGTGATATTTACTCATAGGCACTCCTTAAAATGGCAAGGGGTCATCAGTAGAGACCTCAACAGTCGGATCTACGTTTCCAAATGCAGGAGAACCGGTATCATAGTCACCAGCGGAA
The DNA here is from genome assembly GCA_045593325.1 of Acutalibacteraceae bacterium. Classification (GTDB taxonomy): domain Bacteria; phylum Bacillota; class Clostridia; order Oscillospirales; family Acutalibacteraceae; genus UMGS1484. The sequence continues at coordinate 56,490 of JAZNWL010000017.1, forward strand.
GGGCTATCCATCTTTTTCGACTCGGTAAAATGAACACTGTCAGCCACGATGGTGTAGGCCTTGCGGCGAACGCCGTTTCGATCTTCATACGTCCGGGTTTCCATTCGTCCTTGAACGGCGATCATTTGACCTTTTTGGAAGAAACGACTAACAAAATCCGCTTGGCCCCTCCAGGCAACAACATCAAAGAAATCCGATTGCCGTTCTTCTCCTTGTTTTGCAAAAGGCCGATTTACCGCAATGGTAAAGGTAGATACATTCACCCCTGTGGGTGTTTGTCGCAGCTCAGGATGGGCTGTCAGCCGTCCCATCATAATAACTGAATTCAACATGGTACACTCCTATATTTTTTATAAACTAAAATTTCTTCATTCCAGCCCTCGTAATGGCTCTGTAAATAGCCTTTAATGACCATTTTGTATTTCATGGGAGTTATTCCGTTGTCATACTCAAAATGGCACTGTGGACATAATGTGACGATATTCTGCTCAATTCCAAGACCGCCTTGTGCACGGGATATGTAATGGGCATTGGGGAACCCGGGCATACCGCACACGATACAGTGATAATTATCCCGAATAAACACCTTTTCTTTGACCTTTTGGGGAATATCACAGGCTTTACTACGTTTGCTTTTATAGTTCATCATTCACCTCTGGGAATAGATTATCGAATCCAATTTGACCAGGTAATATGCCATCTTCCATCCACCAATGGAACACATCCACTCCTGTTTTCCACGACATATTATTGGACAAATCTCTTCTCGCCCTTTCTTCCAACATTCTGTCAAAGGCATGAATATATAAATTTTTATATTGTGGATATATTGCAAACTCTTTTTGTCTGCCTTTGGATGCCATAGGACAACCAATACAACCAACACGTGAAAATTTACAATACAAAGGGTTGCAAGGGATTTTTTCAACTTCCGTATATTCCCAAACATCTTCGTTGCTCCAATCAATAATCGGATTAACAACGCGCTTGCCTTTGAGTTTACACGTTTCAAACAACATACGAATATCTTCGTTATCGTTGTTTAAAATAACCCTTTTTTTTATATCAGCCGCAATTTTCTCATAGATACCCCGTGTGTTCTTTCTTGAATTACTCTCCGCCCACCGAACTCCTGTTACAACAAAACGGTTGGCCCCACTTGTTTCTTTGAGTATCGAGCAACAATATCGAACTAAACGAGTTGGAGGCATCAGTTTTTGTGGAATCAAATCCCACATTGAGGTTGGTTTGCCTTTGTACATTGGCTTTTCAATTAAACATTTTATCCCTAATGAATCAAGCCGTTCAAATTCACTTCTAACAAAACGAACCGTTTCAGGGGCATCTGCAGTAGTATGGCTATGTAAAACTTCAAAAGGAATTCCTGCAGCTTGTGCCAATCTTACGATTACACCGCTATCTTTCCCACCACTATGCGCTACCAACAAAGGCTGTTGATATACCGAAAGAGACATTTCCGAAGCCAAGCGGAGCCGTTCTATTGCTTGTTTTTCTTTATCCATCACACTTCACCTGCAAAGTTCAGTTCATCGAACACTTTTCGTTCCCCAATGTCCAACGTGGCGAGAAAGTCTTGCACCTTCTTTTTC
>JAZNWL010000018.1:0-19988 GCA_045593325.1 Acutalibacteraceae bacterium
GTTTTTCAATTTTACATGCCATATCAACATAAATGGTACCGTATTTGCTCTTTTTCCCTTCAAAGGTGGTGTCCAGATATTTTTCGTTATCAGAACATTGCACCACGGGATTATCGCATTTGGTACCGGGAACAGTGATCCAACCCACGGTTTCTTTATTGGTTTCCATGAGCTTTTCAAACCGTTCATTCATGGTGGCTTCGGCATGGAACACTTCGCTGATCTGCTGTTGTTGATGTTGGGTAGCAAAACTCTGGTAGAAATAATCCACAATATAAACCGCAGACCCCAGGAACACCAGCAAACAGAGGATCATAATGATTTTGCGAACCACCTCGGCAGGTTTATCCCCTTTCACGGGAATAATGGTTTGCCACCATTTCCGCTTTTTAGCAGGCTCTTTTACAGGGGGCGATGCCATGAATTCTTCATCTTCGGTTAAGTGCAACCGCACCATATCCAAAGCATTCATAGCTGCTGTGGTGCGGATCTTTTCCCGGGAACTGTCGGGATTGCATTTCAGTTTACGGGTGAAATACCGCTCACCGTCATACAAAGAGATATACACCAGACCCACGGGTTTTTCCTGGGTACCGCCACCGGGACCTGCAATGCCTGTAATACCCACACCGAAATCGGCTTTTCCTTTTTTCAAAGCCCCTGCTGCCATGGCTTCTGCTACCTGGGAACTCACGGCGCCGTATTTTTTCAAAAGGGATTCGGGAACGTCCAACATTTCCTTTTTCACACGGTTGGCATAGGCAGAAACACCAAATTCAAACACGTCGGAAGCCCCCGAAACGTCGGTGAGCATTTCCGATAACATGCCTGCGGTGCAGGATTCAGCAGTGGCAATTTTCATTTCTTTGGCTTGTAATAAAGAAACCACCCGTTGTTGCAAGGTAACGTTTTCTTCGGCATAGACTTTATTCCCCAACAGGGAAACAATTTCTTCCCGACAACTGCGACACCGTTCTTCACAGTCCACCCAATCGGTTCCTCGGGAAAGAATTTTAATACGGATATCACCGTTTTCCACATAAGTGGCAACCTGGGGATTTTCACTGATTAAAATATCCCCCAAAGCTTCGGCAATTTTGGATTCCCCCATGCCAAACACCTTAACGGTATGGCAAACCACCGTTTGGTCGGTTTTCCCCATAAGGTATTCTTCCACCGAAGTTTCAAAAATGGCTTGCAACTCTTTGGGAGGACCGGGCAACATAATGATACATTGATTGCCCGATTCAATGGCACAACCATCCGCTGTGCCCACAGGGTTTTCAAACACAATGGCGTTTTCCGGGAACATGGCTTGTTTGCGGTTAATTTCCGGCATTTCGGCATTACGAGCCGCAAAAAAGGCTTCCAACCGGGTCATACTTTCTGCATGTTCCGTAAGGTTTAACCCAACAGCTTCGCAAACTACTTCTTTGGTCATATCGTCTGCCGTGGGACCCAGCCCCCCTGTAAAAATAATAATGGGGCTACGGGCAACTGCCGCCGCCAGTGCTTCGGTTATATTCTCGGGACGGTCGTCCACCGCTGTGTGGCGGGTAACGGCAATGCCCAAGGCATTCAACCGCCGAGATAAATAAGATGCATCGGTATTGTTCACATCACCGGAGATCACTTCTGCGCCTACCGAGATAATTTCTGCATTCATACCTTTTGCCTCCTTACCAATTACTTAATCATTTCAAACAAGGTGCCTTCTACCGCCCGTTCCACCAGACCTTCAATATCCAAAGCCGCTTCGGCTTTTTCAATGTATTTCAAGCTGGGTTTGGTACGGGGATGGCGGGGGGTAAATACGGTGCAACAATCTTCATAAGGGAGAATGGACGTTTCAAAGGCACCGATTTTACGGGAAAGACGAACGATTTCATCTTTGTCAGTACCAATTAAAGGACGGAACACTGGCATTTCACAAACCGCATCGGTACATACAATGGCATCCAGGGTCTGGCTTGCCACCTGACCAACGCTTTCCCCGGTAATCAAGGCTTTACATCCTTCTTTTTGGGCAATTTTCTGAGCGCAACGCATCATAAACCGCCGCATAATTACCGTAAATAATTCCTCGGGACAATGCTCGCTGATTGCCAGTTGGGTTTCGGTAAAAGGCACAATAAAGAAAGGAATCCGCCCTGCATACCGGGAAACAATGGTCAGCAAATCCCGAACCTTTTGTTCCGCCCGAGGCCCTGTATAGGGCGGGCTGACGAAATGGATCGCCGAAAGGCCAATACCTCGGCGGGCCATCATATAAGAAGCCACGGGAGAGTCGATGCCCCCGGAAATGAGCACCGCGGCTTTTCCTGCTGTGCCAACTGGCATCCCCCCTGCTCCAGGCAGTTGATTGCCATGAATATAGGCACCGAAATCACGAACTTCCGCCATAACCAGCACGTCGGGATGATGAACGTCCACCTTTAAATGGTGGAACTTACTTAAAATATAGCCCCCCAATTCCCGAGCCAATTCAGGAGATTTCATGGGGAAGGATTTATCCGACCGTTTACATTCTACCTTAAAGGTTTTGGCGCCTTTTAATTCTTCCGCCAGATAGGCAACTGCCTTTTCGCAGATATCTTCAAAGGTTTTTTCGGCAACACAAGCACGGGAAAATGCCGACACCCCAAACACCTGGCTGACCCGCTCTACCCCTTGTTCAAAATCAAAGGTATCGTCCTGGGGTTCAATCATCATGGTAGACTGGGCTTTGGTGATCTTCACGTTTCCCAAAGGTTTCAGCCGACGCCGTAAATTTTTCATTAAAGCATCTTCAAAGGCATTCCTATTTTGCCCTTTTAATGCGATTTCACCATTTTTAATTAAAAGTATTTCTTTCATAGTTTCTTCCTCTTCCCGGGTTACCGTTTGCGATGCAATAAGCGACAGGCATTGGTAAAGGCACCCACAAATTGGTCTACTTCATCCATAGTAGTATGATTGGAAAAACTGATTCGCAAGGCGCTGTCTACACGTTTGGGGGATATCCCCTGGGCAAGAAGCACGTGGCTTCGCCCACCCTTGGCACAGGCACTTCCCCCGGAAACGTAAACTTCTTCCGCCTCCAGGGCACGAATCATCACTTCCGAGGGAATCCCCGGAACCGAACAGTTGATAATATAAGGCGACCCCTCCGGGGCACTGTTGAGCACCGCATCGGCTACAGCTGTGATACCTTGCAATAACTTGTCCCGCAGAAGAAGGGCTTGTTGCACCCCGTCATTTCCCTTGGGCAGTTCTTCCACTGCTTTTCCAAAAGCACCGATTTGAGAAACCGCCACCGTTCCCGAGCGAAGACCTTTTTCCTGGCCACCGCCATAGGTTTGGGGTAAAATGCGAACCCCTTTGCGAATATATATCGCCCCGACCCCTTTGGGGGCATGAACTTTATGACCGCTGATGGTGGCAAGGTCCACATCCAACGTTCTCAAAGAAAAGGGATATTTCCCAAAGGCCTGCACGCAGTCAGAATGAATCAGGGCAGGTGAATTTTTTCTTTTAACAATATCACGAATTTTTTCCACAGGTTGAATGGCACCTGTTTCGTTATTCACCAGCATCATGGAAATCAAAACAGTTTGCTCATCCACCGCTTCTTCCAAAGCCGACAGGCACACCACGCCGTTGTTTTCCACCGGTAAAATTACAATTTCAAATCCGCGATTTTTCAATTCTTCCACCGCCTGCAACACCGAAGGGTGTTCAATGGCAGTGGTAATGATTTTATTTCCCTTTCGTTTGGCGGCCATGGCACCGCCCAAAAGAGCTAAATTATTCCCCTCGGTTCCCCCGGAAGTGAAATATATCTCTTCCTTTTGGCAACCCATAGCGGCGGCAATAACATCACGGGCTTGTTCCACAGCCTGTTCAGCTTTCAGCCCTAAAGAATATACCGAAGCGGGATTCCCAAAATCAGAACACATCAGTTCCACCGCAACCTGAGCGGCGACAGGACTGACAGAGGTTGTTGCACTGTTATCTAAATATGCCATTGCCAAGAGGGGGTTCCTTCTTTCAAACTATACTCCAATTTATTATACATCAATCCGCTTTTGTATTCAAGAACTTTCTTTTCCCATTTTTCACCTTTTTCTTACTCTGTGTTTCAAAATTTGCGAATTGATTTTTTTATCGCCCCATGGTATACTGTAGAAAAACATAAAGTTAAGTGAGTATCGTATGAAAATCGGAACATTAGAAATTAACGGCTATGCCGCTTTGGCTCCCATGGCAGGGGTGGCAGACCGTGCTTTTCGGGAACTTTGTGTGGAACAGGGTGCCGCTTTTACGGTTGGAGAATTAACCTCCGCCAAAGGTGTGGTGCTGGGCAGTAAAAAATCCGAAGAACTGTTGGCGGTTTCCCAAAAGGAACGGCCCATGGCTTCTCAAATTTTCGGGTGTGACCCCCAGTATATGGCAAATGCCGCTGTCACTGCCCTTTCCTATCAACCTGATTTTATTGATATCAATATGGGTTGTCCTGCTCCCAAAGTTATTGCCAGCGGCGGTGGAAGCGCACTGCTGAAAAACCGTCATCTTGCCGCCGACATTGTAAAGGCGGTAAAAGGGGCGGTAGACGTGCCTGTAACGGTGAAAATGCGCCTGGGCTGGGACAGCAAATCCATTGTAGCGGTGGACTTCGCCAAAGCCATGGAAGAAGCAGGGGCAGATGCTATTACGGTTCACGGCAGAACCAGGGAACAAATGTATGCTCCCTCTGCCGATTGGGAAGCCATTGCTCAGGTAAAAAAAGCGGTGAGTGTCCCTGTCATCGGGAACGGTGACGTTTCCTCACCAAAAGATGCCGCAAAACTCTTTGAAACCACCAACTGTGATATGATCATGGTGGGACGGGGTGCCATGGGTTCTCCCTGGATTTTCAAACAAATCAACACCTACCTCTCGGAAGGGAATCTTCTTCCCGACCCTCCCCTTGCCATGAAACTTCTCACCCTTCTTCGCCAATGCGAATCCATGTGTGAGTATAAAGATCCCTATATCGCCATGTTGCAGATCCGCAAACACGCTGCCTGGTACATTAAAGGATTGCCCGGCGCCGCCGCTTTTCGTGGACAATGCGGTCAGATCAGCAGTATGGACGATTTAAAACAACTGGTATATCAGGTATTGCAAAGTCAACAGTAAAGGAGAAGAAAAATGAAACGAATTTTTGCCTGTTTATTGATCATCGCCCTGCTTGTGGGCTGTGGAAACAGTTATTCTGCCGAAAGTTTATCCAAAAATTTTGAACTCAGCGACGTTGCCTCCATCACCCTGTCAGGCCCCAACGAGCAAGATAGCGAAGGCACCTCCATTGAACTGACCCCCGGCCAAGGGGACTATGCCAAGCTGGTGCAGTTGGTGGCAGGGGAAAAACTGACTGAATGTCCCACCGACGCCTTTGGCCTTTGTGTGATCACTTATAACATCAACACAGGAGAAACGGTGAAAGTTTACCCCGCCAATGACGGTTCCCATTACGTTTGCCTTTTTTCCTTGAATCCCACGGTGGGTCGTTATTTGGAATTACCCCGGGAATCGGTGGAAGAAATCCGTCGAATCCTGGAAACCAATCAAATTCAGGTTATTTATGAATAACAGTTTTTACCGCCCTTTTTTAGGGCGGTATTTTTCTTTTGGGAATATAACGGAAAATTTTAACAGAATTTACCTTTTTTTCCATTTTTCCCCTTGCATTTTTATTTTACCTTGGTATAATACTTTTAGCACTTAAATCAACCGAGTGCTAAATTGACGTATATTATTCTTTCAGGAGGAATTTATTATGAATATCAGACCCCTTGCTGACCGTGTTGTGATCAAAGCGGTGGAAGCAGAAGAAACCACCAAAAGCGGTATTATTTTAACCAGTGCCGCTCAGGAAAAACCGCAGGTTGCCCAAGTGGTTGCCATTGGCCCCGGTGCCAAAAATGAAGACGGTGTTATCATCCCCATGACCGTTAAAGTTGGGGATAAAGTATTGACCGGGAAATATTCCGGCACCGAAGTTAAGGTGGACGGCGAAGAATACACCATTGTTCGGGAAGACGATATTTTAGCCATTGTTGACTAATAACGAAGGAGATAGAGTGTTATGGCAAAAAACATTTTGTTCGGAGAAGACGCCCGCAAAGCATTACAAGCCGGTGTGGATCAACTGTCCAACACCGTAAAAGTTACCCTAGGTCCCAAAGGCCGCAACGTGGTAATTGAAAAGAAATACGGCGCCCCCCTCATTACCAATGACGGTGTTACCATCGCCAAAGAAGTGGAACTGACCGACCCCTTTGAAAACATGGGGGCGCAACTGGTAAAAGAAGTTGCCACCAAAACCAACGACATTGCCGGGGACGGTACCACCACCGCTACCCTACTTGCTCAAGCCCTGATTCGGGAAGGCATGAAAAACGTTGCCGCAGGCGCCAACCCCATGGACGTTCGCAGGGGCATTCAAAAAGCGGTGGATACCGCTGTGGAAACCTTGAAAGCCAACTCCCAAAAGGTAACAGGCTCCAAAGATATTGCCCGTGTTGCCACCGTTTCGGCTGCTGACGAATTTGTTGGCAACCTCATTGCCGAAGCTATGGATAAAGTTTCCGCTGACGGGGTTATTACCGTGGAAGAATCCAAAACCGCCGAAACTTACAGCGAAGTGGTGGAAGGGATGCAATTTGACCGCGGGTATATTTCTCCTTACATGGCAACCGATTCCGACAAAATGGAAGCCATTCTGGATGATCCTTTCATTTTGATTACCGACAAGAAGATTTCCACCATTCAGGAAGTTCTTCCCCTGCTGGAACAAGTAGTGCAAGCAGGTAAAAAACTGGTGTTAATTGCAGAAGACGTAGAAGGCGAAGCCTTGGCTACCATTCTGGTGAACAAACTCCGTGGCACCTTCACCTGTGTTTGCATTAAAGCCCCCGGTTTTGGTGACCGCAGAAAAGAAATGCTTCAGGACATTGCCATTTTAACCGGCGGTGAAGTCATTACCGAAGAATTGGGTCTGGATCTGAAAGATGCTACCCTTGCTCAACTGGGTCGTGCCCGTCAGGTAAAAGTTTCCAAAGAAAACACCATCATTGTGGATGGTGCAGGGTCTGCCGATTATATTAAAGATCGCATCGGTCAGATCAAAAATCAAATCGAAATCACCACTTCCGATTTCGACCGTGAAAAACTCCAGGAACGTCTGGCAAAACTTTCCGGCGGTGTAGCTGTCATTAAAGTTGGTGCCGCCACCGAAGTGGAAATGAAAGAAAAGAAACTTCGCATTGAAGACGCTCTGGCAGCCACCAAAGCCGCTGTGGAAGAAGGGATCGTTGCCGGGGGCGGTACTGCCCTGCTGGATACCATTCCTGCTGTGGAAGCCCTGGTGGAAACCCTGGAAGGGGACCAAAAAACAGGGGCACAAATCGTTCGCCGTGTACTGGAAGAACCCATGCGCCAAATTGCCGCCAACGCAGGTTTGGAAGGCAGTGTTATCGTTAACCAGGTTCGCACCTTTGAGGGCATTAACTACGGTTTCGATGCTCAAAAAGAAACTTACGTGGACTTGATGGAAGCCGGTATTGTTGACCCCACCAAGGTAACCCGCTCTGCATTGCAAAACGCCGCTTCGGTTGCCGCTATGGTGCTCACCACCGAATCCTTGATTGCCGAACGCAAAGAAGATGCCGATGCCGCCAATGCTGCCGCCGCAGCCGCTGCTGCCGCAGGTGGCGGAATGTACTAATTTCGTACCTTATAAATGAACAACCGCTCAAAGAGGGAATTCCCTCTTTGGGCGGCTTTTTTGTACCATCTTTCGTCAAGAAAAAGATGGCAACAATTATTTTCATAAAATCAAGGTATAAAAACAATGTTTTTTTCTTTTGCATTGGGTTTTAATAGATATGTAAAGGTTTTATATACCTTGCACATCATAAAAATCAGGAGGATACACAATGAAAACCATTTGCAAACGCCTTATGGCAGCCGTTTTAACTGCCACTCTGCTGTTAAGCTGCTTCGTTGTTGCTTCTGCCGACGATGCCGCCGCAGCCAAAACCGTTGTGGACGCCATTACCAATCTGGGCAAAGAAGTTGTTTCTTTCCACAACTGTGATTCGTTAACCGACGTTGTGAATATCAACAGCGGGAATAACACCATGGCCTTGGCAGAAGGTCAAGGGGTTGACGGCGGGAACGCTGTGAAATTCCAAAAGAAATCCGCCGACGTGAAAGAGCATACCCCTGCTTTCCGTTTCGGCACCGGCGTGGACACCACCAACGCCAGCACCATTGAATTTGATATTTACTTAAGCAGCGGCATTACCTTTGCCGATGGCGGTTGGGCAAACTTCTGTGTTCAAAGCGGATATGCCAATGAAAGTGACACCGGCCGTTACATTAAAATCGCCATTGCCGATACCATCAAAACCTGGACCGTAGACGCCTGGAACCACGTTACCATTGACATTTCCAAAGAAGCCGCAAAAGCCAACACCGCAAAACAAATTGCCATTCGTTTCTACAAAATTTTCGCCGGTACTGCATCGGATTATTTTATCATTGATAACCTTGTTGTTTCCAGCGAAAAAACCATTGCCTATGCTGATAAAGCCGCTATTGAAGAAGTTGCCGCTTCTTACAACGCTTTGACCGATACCCAAAAGGCTTTGGTTACCAACTACGAAACCCTGCAAGGATATCAAGCTATCATTGCAGAAATGGAACAAAATGCTGCTGACGTTACCGAAATGATCAACGCCTTACCCGCCGCTGACCAAGTAAACGAAAACGATCAGGAAGCCATTGAAGCCGCCCGTGCCGCTTACGATAACCTGACCGATGATGAAAAAGCTTTGGTTACTAATTTAGCCAAACTGGAAGAAGCCGAACAAGCTTTGCTGGCTTTCCTTGAAACAGAAAAAGCCAAGGCTCAGGAAGTGGTGGAAGAAATCAACGGTTTGCCTGCTACCGGCGACCTTACTTTAGACGACCAAGCCGCCATTGATGCTATTTTTGCAAAATACGAAGCTTTGAACGACCTGGTGAAACCTTACGTTACCAACCATGATGTATTGGTAGCCGCTGAAGAAAAAATTGACCAGATCAAAGCCGAAGAAACCCAAAAAGCTCAAAACCTGGTAAACGCTATTGACAATATCAGTATTGAAAAATTCCAATTCTGCAACTGTGATGCCTTGAAAGACAACATTAACGACGTTGCCGTTAACCTGAACAGTAGCGGGATGGACGTTTCCTTGGAAACTGCCAACTTTACTCAAGGAACCGGCGCTTTTAAAGTGCAAAAGAAATCCAACCGCACCGACTATCCCGAACACATTATGGGGGTAAGAGCTCCTGTAATTGACGTTCAATCTTACACCCATATCACCTTTGACCTGTATCTCACCGAAGGTTACACCGTGGCTCCCACCTTTGCCAACGTTGTTTTACACAACGCCAACAGCAACGCTGTAGAACAAAACATTCTGGCAAAAATTGATATGAAAGACGCTGTTGCCAATGCCAAATTGGGTACCTGGAACCACGTTTCCCTTTCCCTTCCCACCATGGAAGGAGATGCATTGGTAAAACAAGTTACCCTGCGAATCGGTTCTAACTTCCTTGCCGGGGATAACAATCAATATATTCTGGTGGACAACATTTGTTTCGCCAAAGCCAAAGAATTCGGTTATGCCGATAAAGCCGCTGTGGAAGCTTTGGAAGCCACCTACAATCAATTAACCGATTTCGGCAAATCCAAGGTTACCAACCTTGACCTTTTGAACCAATATCGGGAAAGCATCGCCCAAACTGACGAAGCCATTGCACAATTCCAAAACACCGTAAACTCCCTTGCTTCTTCTGACGTAACCGGCACCGATATCACCATGGACGATATTGACACCGTTAAATCCGCCAGAGAATTATACAACAGCCTGGATGACAGCGCAAAAACCTACTGTCAGGATGCCTACAACACCTTAGTTGCTTTGGAAGCCAAAGCCGAAGCACTGCTGGAAGCTGAAGCAGACAAAGTTGCCGATATGATCAGCAAATTGCCCGCTTTGGATGACTTGACCCTTGCTGACCAAGCCGCTTTGCTGGAAGTTACCAATGCCTATAACGCTCTGCATGAAGATGCCCAAGGTTTGGTGAAAAACGGAGGCAACCTGAAAGCCGCCCAAGCAAAAATGGCTGAACTGGTAGCCGTTCAAGAGGTTATCGACATGATTGATGCCTTGCCCGAAGAAATTGTTTCCGACACCGACGTTGCCGCTGTCAACGCCGCCAAAGATGCTTATGATGCCTTAACTGCCGACCAAAAAGCTCTGGTTACCAACTATCAAACCCTGGCAGACGCTTTGGCACAAGTGGAAAAAATGGGCGTTACCTTCGGAGACGTAAACAATGATGACAGCATTGATGCCAAAGACGCCTTGATCGTTTTGAAAATCGCTGTTGACAAACATCAACCCACCGATGCCGAAAAAGTTGCTTCAGACGTTAACAAAGACCAGGATATCAATGCCAAAGACGCTTTGGAAATCCTGAAAAAAGCTGTTGGCAAACCCGCTTGCTTCTGATTCTTCATCAGAACCTGAAATCTTTAAACCCTGCGGTTACTCACTGGTAACCGCAGGGTTTTTCTATGAATGGCAAATAAATACCGCAAACAAAGTGAACCCCTGAACACAGCACCTGTGTTCAGGGGCTCTTGTATAGAAGAGGAAAGGAGAATTATTCTGCTTTATTCTTGGCTTCATCCATTACCTTTTGAACAATGGGTTGAGGAGCTTCTTCATACCGTTCAAAGGTCAGAGTGAAATTGCCACGGCCTTGAGTGATGGACCGCAATGCGGTGGAGAAATCACTCATTTCGGAAATGGGAACTTCTGCTTCGATTTCTTGCATATTGTCCCCTGCGGGGTTCATGCCCAAAACACGTCCGCGACGCTTGGTAACATCCCCCATGATATCCCCCATGTTATCCCCGGGAACGGTTACTTTCAAAGAACCGATGGGTTCCAACAAGGTAGGATTGGCGGCTGCCATACCGTTTTTAAAGGCAATACCGGCAGCAGTTTTAAATGCCATTTCAGAAGAGTCAACAGGATGATAAGAACCATCGTACAAGGTGGCTTTCACTCCTACTACGGGGTAGCCTGCCAAAACGCCTTTTTGCATGCAATCCCGAAGCCCCTTTTCAACAGCGGGGAAGAAGTTACGGGGTACAGAACCGCCGAATACTTCTTCTGCAAAGACCAATTCGTCACTGTCGGTGGGTTCAAAGCGAATCCACACGTCACCGAACTGACCGTGACCACCGGATTGTTTCTTATGACGGCCTTGTACTTCCACACGTTTGCGGATGGTTTCCCGATAAGCCACTGTGGGAGCGGACAAAACTACGTCTACACCGAATTTGGATTTCAGTTTGGAAACGATAACGTCCAGATGTTGTTCCCCAAGACCCGACAAAATTTGTTCGTGGGTTTCACTGTTGGCATATTGAGAAATGGTGGGATCTTCTTCAATCAAACGGTTCAAGCCGTTAACGATTTTATCTTCATCCCCGCGATTCTTGGGTTTAATGCACATGGAGTAGCAGGGTTGAGGGAATTCGGGTTTGCGGGCAACGATAACGTTACCGGGTGTGCAAAGGGTATCCCCTGTGCCAACACTGGCAAGTTTGGCAACCGCACCGATATCCCCGGCGCAAAGGGACGCGGTTTCTTCGTATTTACCGCCTTTGATGATATACAGTTTACTGATGCGTTCAATATCCCCGGTGCGGGCATTTACCACTTGAGAATCAGCGGTGATAGTGCCCGAAACTACTTTGAAGAAAGAGCGTTTCCCAACCTGAGGATCGGCAATGGTCTTGAAAATAACCGCTACCAAGGGACCGTTGGGGTCGGCTTTCAATTCAATGGTTTCGTCCAATTTGGTGCCGGGTTCGTTGGAACGGTCAGCAGCGGAAGGAGCATAATCAGCGATGCCGTTTAACAGTTGGTCAACCCCTTCCAGGGTGTAACCGGAACCGCAGTAAACAGGAGCCAATTCACTGTTTTTAATGGCGGTGGAAACCCCGGTGATCAATTCTTCTTTGGTGAAAGGTTCACCCCCGAAGAATTTTTCCATCAAGGCTTCATCCGTCATGGCAACCGCTTCGTTTAATTGGTCAAGATATTGGCTGTAAGCTGAAAGGTCGGCATCTTCTTCAGTGGCTTTGCCGTTTGCATAAGTCACTTTCTTGCCGCTTAACAGGTTTACGTAGGCTTTGACCTGATGATTTTCCACAATAGGAATGATAACAGGGCAAACCGAAGAACCGAAGGTGGCGGTTAAAGAATCCAAAGCCTTTTGGAAATCGGCATGTTCGGAATCCATTTTGCTGATGAAGAAAAATTTAGCGGCCTTTTGTTTGTCAGCGGCTTTGTAGGCTTTTTCTTCCCCAACGGCACAACCGGATTTCCCCGAAACAACAATAACGGTTGTTCCTGCAGCACGAAGGCCTTCGGAAACACCACCGGCAAAGTCGAACAGACCGGGAGTGTCAATGATATTCAGCTTCAAGCCGTTCCATTCAACCGGTGCAACGGCGGTGGAAAGCGAAACGTTGCGTTTACGTTCTTCAGCGTCAAAGTCCATAACAGTGTTACCGTCAGCCACTCTGCCCAAACGGTCAACGCCGCCGCTAATATAAAGCATTGCTTCTGCCAAAGTGGTTTTTCCTTTACCACCATGACCCGCCAATGCGATATTTTTAATGTTAGAGGTTTCATACTGTTTCACTTGGAATACACCCTTTCTGAGCCTAGGCGGCCTGTAATTCATCCAAAGCAACATTCTGTTGCATTAACGATATTGTAACACACTTTATACCACCACACAAGTGTTTTTTATTGATATTGCCTATAAATTTACATATAACACAAATCAAAAGTGTGGCATTTGTGCAAAACGACGAAGAATTTGCTATTTTATTACCTTGATAAACCAATAAAACAAACACAGGGAAATATTTTTCAAAAAATATGCAATAAAGGGTTGATTTTTAAATGGGTTTGCGATATAATAATTGGGCTGTGGACGTTTAGCTCAGCTGGTAGAGCATTTGCTTGACGTGCAAAGGGTCAGCGGTTCAAGTCCGTTAACGTCCACCACGAAAACTCTGAGTCTCAAGGCTCAGGGTTTTTCTTTTTCCCCCACCTTGCCAATTTCTGTTTTATATGGTATAATACCAAAAAACATAAAGGATGTGAGTTCATGTCCCAATCCAAAAACGGTTTTTCCTGGCAGGCGGTTAAATTTACCTTATTCTCCATTTCTGCCGGAATCATCCAAGCGGTAAGTTATACCCTTCTCTTTGAATTCTTATTAAAAAGCAACCAACAATATCACTGGATTGCCTATTTGATTTCTTTGGTTTTATCGGTGCTGTGGAATTTCACCTTTAACCGCCGATACACCTTTCAGTCAGCTGCCAACGTGCCTATTGCCATGCTGAAAGTGTTCGGTTTTTATCTGGTATTCACCCCCGTTACCCTGTTTGGCGGGCAATGGCTGGTAGGGCTGGGTGTCAACAACTATATTGTTGAAGGCGGTACCATGCTCTTAAACCTGATCACCGAATTTTTATTCTGCAAATTTGTAGTTTATCGGGGGCAAGAAAACACCCGTTAACCAATAAATATAAAATGATACCCCCGGGGTGAACCCACGGGGGCTATTGCCATTTGGGAGAGCGTTATGATATTTTTCGACTCATTTTTACAATCATTAACCGAATATCAGGAATTGAAAAAATCCGCCGCCAAGGGAGTATTGCCGGTGGCGGTAAGTGGTGTTTCCCATATTCATAAAGCCCACCTTGCCGCTACCCTTTCCCGGGATTTACAGCGGCGTTGTGTAATTATCACCCCTGACGAAGGAGAAGCCACCCGCTTTTTAGAAGACCTTACCGCCCTGGGGTGCCGTCCCTTGTTGTTCCCTGCCAGAGATTTGTCTCTTCGCACCACCGACACCTTATCCCTGCAATATGAACAAAAACGGCTGGATGTGCTTTGCCATTTATTAGAGGGAGAATATACCCATCTGGTGTGCAGTGTGGACGCCTTATTGCCCTTTACCCTGCCCCCGGAGGTGCTGTACCGCCGTTCTTTTACTTTGAAAGAACAGGAAGACCACGACCCCAACGCCCTGTGCCAGCAACTGATTTCTTGCGGTTATACCCGTTGCACCAAGGTGGAAGGGCCCGGTCAATTTGCCAAACGGGGCGGTATTTTGGATATCTTCCCTGCTGACCGTACTGCCCCTGTTCGTTTGGAATTCTGGGGTGACACCATTGATACCATTCATCAGTTTGACGTGATGACCCAGCGGCGGGAAGACCCCTTGGAAGAACTGCAAATTCCCCCTGCCCGTGAGGTGCTTTTTGTTTCTCCCGAAGCCCCTGCAGAACAACTGAAAAAACTGGCAACCAAGGAAAAGAATCCAGCCTTGAAAGCCCAACTGCTGAAAGATGCCGAAGATTTATTACAAGGGATGCAACCCTTCGGTTTTGACCGATTTATCCCCTTGATGAGCCAAACCCCTTGCACCGTGCTGGACTACGTACAGGATGCCTTTGTTTGCATCAGTGAAGAAACCAAGGTAAAAGAAAAGGCCAAGTCCTTTGAACAGCAACTGGCCATGGATATTGAAATTCTGCTGGAAGAAGGGGTTCTTTGTAAAGGACTCACCAATTTTGCCATGGAATATTCCACCCTGCTTGCCATGGCAGAAGAACAGGGTATCATCTATCTGGATGCCTTTGGCGGAGTCACCCACACCCTGCCCCCCAAGGAACTTACCCATTTTCGGGTGAAAAACTATTCCCCCTGGAAAGGTAGCGTTGACCTGTTACAGGAAGACCTTTCTCCTCTGCTTTTGCGGGGATTTGCCATAGTAATTTTAGCAGGGGGCGAAAAAGCCGCCAAGTTATTACAAGAAGATTTAACCGCCAAAGGGGTTTCGGCACAGTATTCGGAACACCCCGCAAGTGCACCCCAGAAAACCGTTACCGTTACCACGGGGCATCTCAGCGGCGGCTTTGAATATACCGATTCCAAATTCTTATTGGTAACCCACTCCCTGGCAACCACCAATGGCAGAAAAGTGAAAAAAGCCCCCAAAGCCAATGCCTTCCATTCCCTGGATGAACTGCATCAGGGGGATTACATTGTCCATGCCATCCACGGCATTGGGATCTTCAAGGGCATTCGTCAAATTCAGAATGCAGGAGTCACCAAAGATTATATTACCATTCAATATGCCGGAAGTGATACCTTATACGTCCCCGTTACCCAGTTGGATCTGGTCTCCAAATACATTGGCCCCTCCGGGGATGACGTGAAACTGAAACTTCACAAACTGGGTGGCACTGAATGGCACAAAACCCGCACACGGGTACGCCATGCGGTGAAGGACATGGCAAAAGAACTCATTGCCCTGTATTCCGCCCGTATGAGTACCCCAGGCTTTGCCTTTTCGGTGGATACCGACCTGCAAAACGACTTTGAACGGCGGTTTGAATACGACGAAACCGACGACCAATTACGGTGTATTGACGAAATAAAATATGATATGCAACGCCCCATTCCCATGGACCGCCTTTTATGTGGTGACGTGGGTTTCGGCAAAACCGAAGTGGCTTTGCGTGCCGCTTTTAAATGCATCAGTGAGGGCAAACAATGTGCTTTGCTGGTGCCCACCACCATTCTGGCTTTTCAACATTACCAAACCATATTAAAACGAATGGAAGGCTTCCCTTTAAACATTGACCTGCTTTCCCGTTTCCGCACCCCCACCCAGCAAGCCAAAACCATTCAGGGTCTGAAAAACGGCAACGTGGATATGGTGGTTGGTACCCACCGCATTATTTCGGGTGACGTGCAGTTCAAAGATTTGGGACTGGTGATCATTGACGAAGAACAACGCTTTGGGGTTGCCCAGAAGGAAAAATTAAAGGAAAAATTCAAAAACGTGGACGTGCTGACCCTGTCTGCCACCCCCATTCCCCGTACCTTAAACATGGCAATGAGCGGACTGCGGGATATGTCTATCATTGAAGAAGCCCCTCTGGACCGTCAACCGGTGCAAACCTACGTTACCGAATATAACACAGGGGTGCTCACCGACGCCATGCGCAGAGAACTGCGTCGGGGTGGGCAGGTGTATTACCTGCATAATCGGGTGGATACCATTGAACGCACCGCCGCCTCCCTGAAGGCAAGAATTTCTGAAGCACGGGTGGCAGTTGCCCACGGAAAAATGACCGAAGACCAGTTAAGTGAAGTCTGGCGGCAACTGATGGAACACGAAATTGACATTCTGGTTTGCACCACCATCATTGAAACCGGGGTGGACGTTTCCAACGTAAACACCCTGATTATTGAAGATGCCGACCGTATGGGCCTGGCGCAACTTCACCAGTTGCGGGGGCGGGTTGGCAGATCTGCCCGCAGAGCTTATGCCTACCTTACCTTCCGCGGAGGCAAATCGCTAACCGATATTGCACAGCGGCGATTGGAAGCCATTCGGGAATTCACCCAATTTGGGTCAGGTCTCAAAATTGCCATGCGGGACTTGGAAATTCGCGGTGCCGGGAACATTTTAGGTGGCGAACAACACGGACAAATGGAATCGGTGGGCTACGACATGTATTTAAAACTGCTTTCCGAAGCGGTGGAAGAAGAAAAAGGGGAAGGAAAAACCAAACCCAAAGAGGAATGTACCGTTGACCTACAAATTGAAGCTCACATTCCCGAAGGCTATATCGATGACCTGCATCAGCGGTTGGAAATCTACCGCAGAATTGCGGATATCAAAAACGACGATGATGCTTCCGACGTCATCGACGAACTCATCGACCGTTTTGGTCCCCCTGAAGAAGCCGTTATGGGACTGATCACCATTGCCCAGCTCCGCAACCGCGCCGCTGCCTTAGGCATTTATGAAGCGGTGCAACGAACCGATACGTTGCTTCTTTATCAAAATCAACCCGATATTTCTTTGGTGATGAAACTGGCGGAACAAATGCGGGGACGAATCATGCTCAGCGCCGGGAATAAGCCCTATATTTCGGTGAAGTTACTCAAAGACCAAACTCCTATGAAAGCCCTGGAATCGGTTCTCACTCTTATGGAGCAATTACAAAAGGAAGTGCAATAATATGAAATACGAAACCATATCCCTCCCCTGTAAGCTGTCACCCCAAGGCACCTTAACCTTGTATCTTCAGGAAACCTATGAAAATTTTGGTCCACAAAAACGCCCCATGGTGCTCATTTGCCCGGGCGGCGGATACGGTCCTCCCTCTTTGCGAGAAGGGGAACCCTTAGCCATTGCTTTTTTAAATATGGGGTGCCATGTGGCAGTGCTTCGCTATACCCCTGCCCCTGCCCGTTACCCCACCCAACTGGTGGAAGCCGCTTGGGCAATGAAATTTTTACGGGAACACGCCGAGGAATGGCAGGCTGACCCCAACAAATTCCTTGTGCTTGGTTGCTCCGCAGGGGGTCACTTAGCCGCCAATTTAGGGGTTGCCTGGCAGGAAGAATGGCTAAGCCAAAAAGTGGGAGCAACCGCTCCCGAAGCCATCCAGCCCAACGGTATGATTTTGTGCTATCCCGTCATCACCGCCGGTGAGCACCGAAACACAGGCTCCTTTGAAGCCCTGCTGGGGGAAAACAACACCCCCGAAGAACGGGAGAAACATTCTTTGGAATACAAGGTCAATCCCCAAACGCCTCCCGCCTTTCTTTGGCATACTTACGATGATTTTGTGGTACCCGTAGATAACAGTTTGCTGTTTGCCAATGCCTTACGGCAACACAATATTTCTTGTGAACTGCATATTTATCCCCACGGGGTGCATGGGCTTTCCCTGGCAAATGAACTAACCGAGATTCATAATCACCAATACAATTTCATTGTTCCCGAATGCCAAGGCTGGGTGAACCTTTGTAAAACTTGGATTGATAACCTGTGAGGCTTGCTATGAAAAAACAATGGATCAAAACAAAATGGATCAAACGCTCACTTGTCATTTTTCTTTGCCTTGCCCTGCTTTGCGGTGTTGGCGGGTTGTGTGTGAATTGGTACGTGAAAGGCTCCACCAAAAACCAAATCATCACCGCTGAAATTGCCGCTACCCATACCGATTTTGATTGTATTCTGGTGTTGGGATGCGGGGTAAAAGAGGATGGCTCCCCTACCCTTATGCTAAAAGAACGAATGGACTGCGGGGTCCAACTGTATCTAAATAAAGTTGCCCCCAAACTTCTGCTCAGTGGCGATAATGGGCAGGTGGAATATAATGAGGTGGAAACCATGCGCCGCCTTGCCGCAGAACAAGGCGTACCCGCCCCGGATATCTTTTTAGACCACGCCGGCTTTTCCACCTATGAAAGTATGTATCGAGCAAAAGAGATTTTTCAGGCACAAAAAATCCTAATCGTTACCCAGGAATACCATTTATACCGGGCAATTTATATCGCCGAAAAATTGGGAATGGAAGCCTACGGCGTTGCCTGCGATACCAGCACCTATTACGGCCAAACCCTGCGGGATATAAGAGAAATCCTGGCTCGCAATAAAGATGCCGTAAAATGCATTTTCAAACCCAACCCCACCTTTTTGGGAGAAGCTATCCCTGTTAGTGGCAACGGGGAAACAACTCATTAATAAAGAAGAAACCGTAACACAAAACACTGTGTTACGGTTTTTTTATTTATATTTACCAAAAACTATTGTTGCCATATAACTTGAAAATGAAAATTACCATCGATATAATCGATAGATACATTCACACTGGTTGAGCTGTCATTAGTGCTAAAGTTCACCGAAATATCTCTCTTTATTTCCAGATCATCTACAATTTCATCACAAAAAAAGTGTTCCCATTTACTGTATAATTGGGTGTTCGTCTCATGCGCAACACCTCGCGGTGGACAATTAAAATCATTCCTTTGCTTGGAACGATTCAGCAATCAAGCGAATCGTACCATCAGATATATCATCCGACCAGACCCAAAGATCACCTTTTGAAGAAGGAAAGCTGATGGAACGAACGCGATACTTCACACCATTTTGTGAACAGGTAACATCAAAAACATACACAGAATTGGTGTACTGTTTGCCGTTGGAAGAAATAGGTTGATATTCACCTGTATGTTTATCGGAATAAAAACCATCCGTATTCATAACTTGATTCATAATCAACTGATCGTCTTTTTCAATATAAATTTGATCATCCTCAGAATAATAAGTCCAATCACTTGGAATTTTGAAGGCCCCCTCTTTAATGTGCACAGCTTGCCAATCGTTTATATTTAAATTAGAGGTGCATCCAGTGAACAATAAAGCAAAACATACACTAAAAACTAATAATTTAAGTATAGTAAACCTTTTCATACTACTACCTCCTAACAAAAAAGCTACAAACCTCACACCCTCATAATATAAAAATTACAACACGAAGTCAAGTAAAAGCAAAGAAAAAGACAGCAACCGGATGGTTACTGTCTTTTTTGTGTTGGCATTACCTATCTTCCCGGGCGGCCTCCCACCAAGTATTTTCGGCGCAGAAAAGCTTAACTACCGTGTTCGGGATGGGAACGGGTGGACCCTTTTCGCAATCAACACCAACTATGTAGAAGAGAACCTCACAAGGAAGAACCCTTCCTTATATCATTCGCCAACTACTGCCGGCGAAGTGATGAAGAAACCATACCACCTGCGGTGGATGACATACCGAAACAAATTTCGGATTTCATACATTTTCTAACGAAAATGATACCATACCGTCTTGCGACGGATTTCATAAAACCTTGTTTTATAAATGGTGACCCGTACGGGATTCGAACCCGTGTTGCCGCCGTGAGAGGGCGGAGTCTTAGGCCACTTGACCAACGGGCCATGATAACCCAATAAGG